>JAAYRX010000044.1 GCA_012518535.1 Clostridiales bacterium
CGGTATATGAGCTTATCGGTGGGCCGACCAGGGACCGAGTCCGGGTATACGCCCATTGCGGAGGGGCAACTGCCGAGGAGTTTATCGAAAATGCCAAGGCAAAGATAGAAGAAGGCTTTACCGCTTTCAAAACCGGTATCCCGGGTCCTGTGGATCCCGTTCCGGACAATCAGTTTATAGAGAATTTTTCAAACTACATAGGTGCAATATGTGACGGGCTGCCTAAGAATATACAGTTAGCTGTAGATTTTCATGGAAAGGTCACTCCCGCCGCGGCTTTAAAGCTGGTTAAGGAGTTGGAACAGTATAACCTGATGTTTATCGAGGAGCCTATCCAATGTGAGAATGTTGATTCCCTGGTCACAATAGCCCGCTCTACGTCCACTCCCATTGCAACCGGTGAAAGAATATTTACCCGCTGGGGCTTCAGGGAGATTCTGGAGAAACAAGCTGCAATGATCCTGCAGCCTGATATATGCCATTGTGGCGGTATTTCCGAGGCTATAAAGATAGCCAATATGGCAGAAACATACTATGCCTTGATTGCTCCCCATAACCCACTAGGTCCTGTATCCCTTGCAGCAGGCCTTCAGGTTGATGCATCCATTCCCAACTTCCTCTGCCAGGAGCAGGTAAATCTAGGTGAAGGTTATCTTAAGAAGCCCTTTGAAGTCGTAGATGGGCACATAGAGATACCAAAAGGTCCGGGCTTAGGAATCGAAGTCAACGAAGACTTCCTCGAGGAGCAAAAGTATCCTGGGGATTGGGACAGCCCACGCTGGTCATTAAGGGACGGATCCTTTGTTGAATGGTAATCATAGTTAAATAGTTCATTAGCAAAAGGCCAGGCCCCTACTGTAGGGCCTGGCTCATTTTCTGTATTACATAAGCCGAGTCTAATTAAATGCGGCATGTTTTCCTAACTAATCAATGAAGTTATCTACTTATCACCAGTCCTTTACCCAAAATTAAGAACTGGCACAAGTGGTTAAATGTATGGCCAATAAATATACATGTACAGGAAGCGATAGACTCTAATTACACCTTACTCCTATATAAATCGATATATTTTTATAGTAATGCCAATTACGACGAAGCCAAGCTAGCGGTTTTGTAGTATAATGATTACATCAGGTGTTATCCAAAATTAACTGGAAAGTGAGTGAAATGTCGTATGAAAATCTCTACCCTGACAAACCATCTGGCAAAGATTTACGGTGAAGAGGAGGCTATTCGAATAATAGCTGAGATTGGGTATGATTGCTATGATTTTTCCATGTTTGATATCGGGCAGGATGATCATCCGATCAACAGCAACTCTTTTGAATCCTATATACAAAGGTTACGCAAGGCAGCAGATGACAGTGGCATCGCCTGCAATCAGAGCCATGCACCCTTTCCCAGCTATCTTCATGGCGAGGAAGAGTATAACAAGCGAATGTTTTCCCTCCTGGTCCGTGCTATTGAGGTTACAGGCTTATTGGGCGGAAAGATCGTGATTATTCATCCCGCTGTTTTCCCCGGACATAAGATAGGCGGAAATTCCTTGTGCTGGGATACCAATATGGAACTGTATAACTCTCTGCTTCCCCATGCAAAGAAGGCCAATGTAAAAATCGCCCTTGAAAATATGTTTAACTGGTATGAGGGGGATTCAACAGCCTCACCCGCTACCTGTTCTTCCCCCGAAGAATTTGTTAAATACATGGATGCTCTGGATCCGGAGTACTTTGTCGCTTGCGTTGATGTTGGGCATAGCGCCATGGTAAATACAGGTGGGGAATCACCGGGCAAGATGATCCGTGCCCTTGGGGGTAAAAGGGTAAAGGCATTACACGTTCACGATAACGATCTGGTTAGGGATGTACATACATTGCCTTTTACTCAAAAGATTGATTGGGATGAGGTTATGACGGCATTAAAGGATATTGGATATGATGGGGAGCTGACCTTTGAAGCAGATGTCTTCCTCAGCCAATTTCCCGATGAACTGGCCGTGCATGCATCCAGACTGATGCTGGAGGTAGGCCGCTATTTTATAGACAAATACGAACTCTAGGGTAATAGAAAAATGCTTACTGTCAAGGACACACCTACTATATATAGGTAAAAAAGCAAAGGGCATGAATCAACCCGGTTCACACCCTTTGCTTTTTCTATTAGGAACTGTTTTCCTCTTCTGCAGTATCACTATCGATTCCTTTCCTCCGCTTAACACATTGGGTAAGAAGATATTCTATCTGTCCGTTAATAGAGCGAAACTCGTCCTCGGCCCATGCCACAATCTCCTCATACAACTTTTCGGACAACCGGAGTGGAATCTGCTTTTTCTTACTCATTTTTAATACAGGCTGCCGCTGTTGACAATAGGCTGAGCATCCCTATTTCCGCAAAGGACAACCAATAGGTTGGATACCATGGCAGCCTTACGCTCCTCATCAAGTTTTACTATATCATTTTCGTTTAGCTTTTCCAGGGCCATCTCTACCATACCTACAGCACCGTCCACTATCATCTTTCTGGCATCGATTATGGCGCTGGCCTGTTGCCTTTGCAGCATGACCGCGGCAATTTCCGGTGCATAGGCCAGATAGGTAATGCGGGCTTCCAGGATTTCAAGACCTGCATCCTGTACCTTTTCCTGGATTTCCTTTCGGATCCGTTCAGCAACTACGGCGCTGGAACCGCGGAGGCTGCCTTCATCTGGCTTACCATCGCCGGTGGTATCGATGCCCTCGGCTATATCATAGGGGTAGATACGGACTATGTTTCTTAAGGCGCTGTCACACTGAAGGGAAAGATATTCCTTGAAATTGTCCACGTTGAATACCGCCCTGGCGGTATCAACTACTCTCCACATAACCGCAATTCCTATCTCAACGGGATTACCTAAGGCGTCGTTGACCTTTTGCTTGTTGTTGCTGAGGGTCATGATCTTAAGTGAAATCTTCTTGTTTGTAGCAGTGGTCTGGACCATGTTTCCGTCAGCAGATATGACAAGCTTTGAAGTCGGGCTGCTGTCCACATCTCCGCTCTGGCCAAGTCGAGTCTTGGCGGCTGGGTTGACCGCCGTCGAAAATGGGTGGACATAGTAAAAACCAGGTTCCCTTAAGGTTCCGATATAATCCCCAAACAAGGTTAGGACCAGCGCCTCCTGGGGTTTAATTATCTTGAGGCCAAAAAACGGAATTACACCGATGAATACCCAAAGGACCCCCAGAATCAAGGGCAGCGCACCGATCCCAATGTTGGCATCCAGGAGAATGCCTCCTAAAATTATCAGGCCGATTGCGACAAAATAGAGGATAATAAAGAGAATAAGCATGGGCATACCAGCTTTTGCCCTTAGTTTCTTTTCTTCCATGAACTTCACCTCACACATCATTATGATATTAAAATGATATCATAATGATACTGTATTTTCAAGCATAAAATGGTAATTTGTCCAGTACAATTTGGTAGAATGAAAGCATCTGTATTACCATTGTTTTGTAGTTGGCCATTGTACTGGTACAGGTGGTTAACTCAGAGAAAATGGCAATAGATATTAATACTTACAACAATTAAAACTCATAAAACCAGTCTAGTAGAAATTCGATATATGCTTTCTCATGGAAAAGCGGTATAATAAATCAAAGATATTATTGCATATGCTGAATTTGTTCTTTCACAAAGCATTAATCTGTAATTTTTACATATACCCATTATAGGTTAACCTATTGTGCTAGTTCATAATCTTATGTAATGAGCGGTCAATAGCCATTACCAACATATGTTTTACTAGCACAACGCATTAGGTTTAGTGATATAACTATCTTTACATTTGATAATACAACCCGTCTTATAAATCGATATATATTTGAAAATTATTAATGACTGGTTTTCTTTAAGGCAGCTTATCGATGTAATCTGGAAGCTATCGGAATAAACCATACTTGGATATTATATAAGATGTAAGAGTTTAATATCTGTAGCGATATATGTAAACTGGTGCAAGACATTAACATTTAATTATACACGCAGAAGGAAAAGGCATACTATGAAAGGGGTGTTCTTTTGGAGATTGCGAAGATGAAACGCAAGCTTAGAAGTCTTAAGAAGCTGGAAGGCAGAATTCGGTTTGCCCATTTTCCAAAAGATAAATCCAGAGAATACGTGTGGGATCAATACTTCTCCACAAAGGCCGTACATGATCTGACTGTCAAATATCCTATCCTGGATTTAATAAAGCTTAACAGACAGGAATTGAAGGAGGTCTTCGAAGATTTTTTTTACAGTGTATATTTTCAACTGTACAGGGATATGGGCTTAAATTTTGATGAGATTCAAGATCCCACTGTCTTGAGTTATTTTGGCCTTGCACCCGGTGCTTCTGTGGATGATATAAAGAAAAGATTTAGGGAATTGGCTAAAAAACACCATCCTGACCACGGTGGGAGCGATGAGAAGATGATAGAGATACTGGAAGCGTACAATAGGCTGCTCAATAAGTGATTAATAAGTGTGCCATTAATATTTTCAAAAATATTTGTTTCCTTATACACCCTGGGGGTATTAATAGAGCCCAGAAACAAAGTAAATAAGGAGGGGGAGTATATGGAGATAACCACAACCCGATTTACAATCAAGGGCCGTTGGGATGGAGACCGCAATGGTAGCGGAGTAATGGTAACCAAGGATGTTAATATACCTGTTTCTGCCCCCGCTGAATTTGATGGCCCCGGGATTGGATCAAACCCAGAAGAACTGCTGGTAGCTTCAGCGGCAACTTGCTATATAATCACCCTGGCCTCTTTGCTAAGCAGGAAGGGTATCAAATATTCCCATCTGGACATTAGTTCGGTAGGGATAACCGAAGAAAAGGGTAACAAGCTTACCTTCAAGGCCATCATCCATAGGCCTGTTATAGTGATAAAGGACAGAGACGAGGAATTAAAGAAAGAGTCTGAACGAATTGCCCGGCAGGCCGAGAAGGCATGCTTTATAGGTCAGACATTGAAACCGGGGGTTGCCATTTCAGTAGAGCCTGATGTTAAATTTGTCTAAGGCAAAAAGATACCATGCAATGGTGGACAGGCGATAGCTTAGCAGCTACATTGCTAAAAGAACCACAGTAAGCGGTATGATATAGTCACTTGCTGTGGTTTATTTTATGCCTATGATAAAAGCTTTCTGAAAAGATGAAAAACAAAATCCTACCCTGAAAGGCACCGGGCACAGGTTGCCGACTCCCCATATAGATGATAAAATATATTAGTGGACTTGCTATTTAATGATACTCCATAGGAAAATCTACATAAACACATTGACTTATGCATATTAAAGATGGAAACAACCCATAGCATGGACACCGATATCAGAATTCAATTCTATTGACGATGTTGGAGGACTACTATGGAAATAAAATTTCAGGGGGGACATTAATGAGAACCAAAAGATTACCTTACTATGAATGTAGGCAAGGCATATTTGAAATTGATGAATTCGATTGCGGGAGTATCTTTGTTGTTGTAGGGGAGGAAAGGGCCCTGGTTTTGGATACGGGAACCGGGCTCGGGGATCTGCGCTGGGTAATAGAGAATAAGATTACCGATAAACCCTATGATGTGGTTATCACACACAACCATGGCGACCACATCGGAGGTGCGGGGTTCTTTGATACCGTGTGGGTCCATGTCAATGATATGGACTGGGACAATGGAAAAGTTTTACCCAAGCTGGATTTTCGGAAAAGATATGCCAGACTCATCTCCAAGAGGGAAGGAAAACACTACATCTATGATGTCGACAGGGATATCGTGGAGTGGGAGAAAACGCCTGAGAAAAAGGAACTAAAAGACGGACAGGTCTTTGATCTGGGGGGACGCACTGTCACCATATACCATTGTCCGGGGCATACACCAGGGCAATGTGTGGCAATCGATGATCTGACGGGCACCCTGCTCTGTAGTGATGCCTGCAATAATAATCTCCTTTTAGGCAAGGGAGATGCAAAAAGCGATTTAGAGGCCATAGAGAATGCCTATAAATCCCTAAAAAGAATATGGGATATGAGGGATAGATACGATGAAGTCTATAACTTTCATCATGACTATAGGGGTTTTGGTTCTCCATTGGCTGAAAATGTCCTACCCAATATCGTGGAATGTCTAAAGAGCTTATTGGAAGGAACCGCGGAGATAAAAATGGTGCCGGATGCCCTGTCGGAAACCGGAGCTGAAAAAAAGGTAGCGGTATATGATAATGTGCAAATAACCTATATGGGCGGGGATATCAGCAAGCTCTGTTAGTTGGATATGGTTTTCATTTAGAAATGTTTCCATTATTATTCACTTTTAACACCTGGCTTCAATTGATAGTAATACTAGCAAATATAAGAATAGATGAGGTGGTAGTATGGGTTGTAAACTTACAGGAGGTAACAGGGGAGATATGATAACATTGGGCAGCACCGGGATTACTACTCAACGCAATGCCTTTGGCGCTCTTCCGATACAGAGGGTAGACATTGAAACCTCCATTAAGATACTGAGGAAGGCCTATGAGGGGGGTATGACCTTTTTTGACACCGCCCGTGGATACTCTGACAGCGAGGAAAAGCTGGGGTTGGCCTTTGAAGGGATGAGGGAGAAGATCTTCATAGCGACCAAGACCGGAGCTAGAACACCGGAAGGATTTTGGAAAGAACTGGAGACATCCCTATCTTTATTAAAGACAGATTACATCGATATTTATCAATTTCATAACCCGGATGTCTGCTACAAACCCGGTGATGGAACAGGTATGTATGAGTGTATGCTGGAGGCCAAAAAACAGGGCAAAATCAAACATATTGGCATAACAAATCACAGACTGAATCTTGCGGAAGAGATCATAGAGTCCGGCCTGTATGAGACCTTGCAGTTCCCCTTCAGCTATCTGTCGTCGGAAAAGGATATCGCCCTTGTCAATAAGTGCAAGGAAAAGGACATGGGATTCATAGCCATGAAAGCCTTGTCCGGAGGACTAATCACGGATTCTGCAGCAGCATACGCCTTTATGGCGCAGTATGATAATGTGCTTCCCATATGGGGTATTCAGCGTGAATCGGAGCTGGATGAGTTTTTAAGCTATATTGACAATCCACCGGAATTAACGGATGGGATAAGGGAATTGATCGAAAAAGACAAGCAGGAGCTTATCGGAGAGTTCTGCAGGGCCTGTGGATATTGTATGCCCTGTCCTATGGGAATTGAAATCAATATATGTGCCAGGATGTCCCTCCTGCTGAGACGTTCTCCGTCTGAAAACTGGCTGACACCCAGAATACAGGACGCCATGAAGAAGATTGAGGATTGCATAGAATGTGGCGAATGTACCGAGAAGTGTCCCTATGACTTAAACACGCCTGAACTGCTAAAGAAAAACTATGAAGACTATAAAAAGGTACTGGCAGGCGAGGTAAAGGTAAATTAAATGCGGTATGACAATGACGATAGAATTCAATAAAGGTATTAAATAGGGAGGATATCAAAATAATTACTGATGTAGATCTGAAGCATCTGAGGCGGTGTGTTGAATTGGCAGAAACAGCACTGGAAAAGGGAGATGAACCCTTTGGTTCAATCCTTGTTTCCGCTGATGGTGATGTGCTTTTTGAAGATCACAACCATGTTGCCGGCGGCGATCATACACAGCATCCGGAATTCGCACTGGCGCGATGGGCAGCCGCAAATATGACGCCCAGGGAAAGGAGCATGGCAACGGTATATACCTCCGGTGAACATTGCCCGATGTGCGCTGCAGCCCATGGATGGGTGGGTTTGGGTAGAATTGTTTATGCCAGTTCATCCAAGCAGTTGGTACAATGGCTGAATGGGATGGGTGTCGCACCATCACGGGTCCGAAACTTACCTGTTCAGGATGTTATACGTGATACCATAGTTGATGGGCCTGTTCCCGAACTAGCCGAAATAGTCCGGAAACTCCATGAACGGTTTTACCTGTCAAAGGGCACGGGGTTATGATTAACCCCGTGCTCTTGGCAGACTCCAGTCCCTGTAGAGCCTGGCTATAACCTGCTCGATGGGGGCTTTTTTAATTTCCACGTCCCGAACCCCTTCCAAGGTTGATAGCTGGCCCAGCAAATCTTTTACAGGGATTTGTGCCAGGTCTATATCATATTCAAACATACCATTTTTAGAGGAGATAAGCCTGGCATTTTGCATTTGGGGGACTAAACCCCTATCCATGGTAACAACCAATCTGGTTAAATTGCCCGTCACGGAGCGCAGGTCGTTGAAGCTCCCGTCAAAAGCGATTCTCCCGGAAGATATCATCAGTATGCGCTGGGCCATCTCCTCAAGGTCATCCATATCATGGCTGGTCACTATAATGGTTACACCATTTTCCTGATTGATCCTTTTCAGGAAGTCTATCATCTGCCTTTTCGCAACGACATCCAGCCCCAGAGTGGGTTCGTCCAGCAGTATAAGCTCCGGGCTGTGGAGCAGCATCATGGCAAGGTCCGCCCTCATCCGCTGGCCCAGGCTGAGTTCACGGGCAAAGGTTTTTAGTAAATCACCAATATCCAGTAGTTCCACCACATCCTTCAGGTTTCTTTTGTATATCTCATCCGGGATTCCCCAGACCACCTTCTTCCATTCAAAGCTTTGAATTACCGGGTGATCCCACCACAATTCCGTTCTATTGCCAAATAAAACCCCTATCCGCTGCATCAGTAATCTGCGCTGCTTCTGGGGAGACAGGGATAAAACCGAGATATCACCGCTGTTGGGCAGGAGCATACCGGCCAACAGTTTCATTGTGGTACTTTTCCCTGCACCATTAGGGCCGGCATAGGCAACGAACTC
>JAAYRX010000045.1 GCA_012518535.1 Clostridiales bacterium
CTTCGCCTACCTCTGCGAAGTTCTTGCATACATCTTCGATCTTCACTGCGCCGCCGACTATGGCATAATCCTTAAAGTGGACAATTTTCATACGGCCTTCAACCTTATAGATCCAGTCCACTACGTTGACACCGCCGGCTGTCAGCCAATGGGTATCCAGGGTAAAATGCAGTCCATCGGGATCTGTCTCGTTGAGGATAATGTCCATACCCTTTAAACCGCCGCCCAAGGAGAAAAATTCCAAGGCATGATTATGATACAGGAGCTTTAGATTTTCCTTCTTAAGCTGGGCTGCGATCTTATTGATCCCTTCGGCGTATTGTCTGTAGCCGCTCTCGCTCTCACGCAGTTCTCTGGGCAGGGTTCCAACGCCAATGTACTCAACCCCAAAGAACTTGGCCTGCTCGATGGCTTTTTCAATAGCTGCAGGGTCTTCAAGCATCCTTTCATAATCGCCACCGGATGAACAGGTTTCCAGACCTACCTCATCCAGCAAAGCCTTGAACTCTTCATTGGTCATGAAGGGGGGCGTCCAGGTCTGGACGGAGTCATAGCCTATCTCCTTGATCTTGCGAAGAGACGATTCAACCTCTTCACGGCTGCCCATAAAATCTCTGACTGTAAAAGTTTGTACTCCTCTTTTCATAACGTATCCCTCCACCTTTCTTCTCATTCACATATTAAATAGGGTTAAAATCCCATATTCAGGCGGGGTATTGCTTCCAACAAGCCCCGCCTTATCAACTTCGCTGAACTCTTAGTTATCGAGGCAAGCTTCTGCTGCTGTACCACTGATATAACCGGAAGGTAGGGGTTCAGGACGATCACACTTGGATGTCATCTCATACACCTTGCCGGTATTACAGCTCTCAATTATACCGTTTACGACCTCAAATGCATGGAAGCCTAACTCTGCACTGCAGCGGTGGGGCCTGTTGTTGCGAATGCCCCATGCCATATCCGCTACACCAATGCCGCGATAGTCTCCATCGTTGTATCCGTGGGTCAGGGGTATCTCATATGGTGGGAAATCCTTCCATGAACCGTTGTCACGCTTGAGATAGATGGGCCCTCCAAAGGTGTTGGGGTCGCCGCATATCAGGATACCTTCGGTTCCGTATATCTCAATCTTAGGAACCTCCCCAAAGGCTTCAGATATGGTGGTCAGTGTTCCATAACAACCCTGTTCAAACTCAAGAGCCCCTACCAGCATATTGGTTGTATCGTAGTCAAAGCTCTCCTTGTATTTGGGGTGTCTTGGATTTTCATATACATAGGTATCCTTACGGGTCTTTGCAAAACCTGTAACCCTGCTTATTCCTCCCAGCAGGAATATAAGAGCGTGGAGATAATATCCACCCATATCGTAAGGTATCCCGCCGCCGGGGGACATAATGAAGGGTAAGCGGTCGGTTTCGACTTCTCCTCTCATATGGTAGCCGCGCATAACCTTGGCTCTGGCCGTTAGGGGTTCGCCTATAAAGCCTGCATCAATAAGCTTTCTTGCTGTCTGCAGACCGCCACCCAGGAAGGTGTCGGGCGCCATACCTATCCTTAGTCCTTTTTCCTTGGCTATGGAGACCAATTCTCTGGCCTCGTCCATGGTAACAGCCATCATCTTCTCGCTGTGAACGTGTTTTCCGGCCAATAGAGCTGCCTTGGAAACTTCGTAATGGGAAAGTGGATATGTGGTATTTACAACTATCTCTATTTCCGGATTGTTAAGTATCTCTTCGTTGGTAAGCTGTTCTATACCAAATTCTTCAGCACGATTTTTACTGCGCTCCGGAATAATATCGGAACAACCTACAACATCTAAGATAGAAAAATTGTTGATCATGCTGCTAAGATATGACTTGCTGATGGCCCCAGAACCTATAAGGCCTACTTTAACAGGTGCTACTCTTGCCATAATGATGTCCACTCCTTATGTATTATTTATATATTATATGGTTTACCATATAAACCTTTTTAGTCTGACCCTGGCAGATATTGCCGCCTTAGATGACCTCCGGCGGAAAGGCCTGTACCACCTTCAGGGTGGTATTGTTCCTGCTTCTCAATACCGGATCCTTTATGCCGGCCGGTAAAAATATCTCGCTGCCTTTTTTAATGTCCATGCTGCCGCCACTATAGGCTATTTCGCCCTCTCCCTCGAGAACTATGGCAACAGAAAAGGTTCCTGTGTTTCTCATTGGAAACTCATCGGTTACCTCGGCTTCCGTTATGCCAAAATATGGAGTATTCTCCCGACCAAGCAGGACTTTCTCAAGCCCCCCCTGGCAGGTTCTATCTGTAGTCGGTGGGATCCTATACTTGTCCAGGTTTCCATCATAGCTGCTCCCATCATATATATAACAGCCCAGGAGCCTGTTATTATATGCCAATTCTTCCTCCTCAGTAGGGAACTCCCTCTTCCTTACTCCCACTGTAATATCGGAAGATTCCTGTACTTCCACAAGGAAGCACCCGGGACCAACTGCATGGGGAACCCCTGCATCTACCAGAAACATATCCCCCACCGATACGGGGATCTTGTGACAACATTCTTCCATGGCACTGATATCCTGTTTCTCGTACAGCTCCTCAAATATTTCCCTGGTAATTCCCTCCTTAAATCCAAGGAGGACATAGGGTTCTTCCTCCTGGTCTTCCCTGAGTCCAATTATGTACCAGCTTTCGGTCTTACCAAAATCGGAGCCGAAATGAACTTTGGCGTACTCCCTGGTGGGATGAGTCTGTAAGCCCAGCTGATTCTTGGCATCCAAAAGCTTCACCAGGATACAGAGTTCCGAACCGAATTTCTCGTAATGCTTTTCACCCAGCAACTCTCTTGGGTATTTGTCTATCAGTTCCGTAAGTAAGGCAACCCCCCCTCCGGATGGCAAAACTACCTCTGACAGACCTGTGTTTCTGTCCTCATGGGGCCCCATCGCTCGTGTTGTTGAGCCCACCCATGCCTCGGGCCTTCCGTCATCATTGCACTCTTCCAATCCCCGGAACCTGTCGATCTCCCTGCCGCCCGGATACCTTGGTATCTTGTTGGGTACCAGTTCCAAAGGTACTTCCCAAATCTTCCCGTCCATGACAACCCCTCCCCATAGAATGTAAAGCAAGCTTATACTGATATTTTAATCCTAATCATAAGACTACATTGCACCCACGCCACATTATATCAAAACATCAATCCAGTAGCAATCCCCTCTGCTTATGGGGAAGCGATCAATACGGACTACTCAACGTAACCCGTTTCCTTCATATTGAAGTAGGAGCACAGCATTGAATCCTCCATGCTTAGGTTGCGCATCCTATCCTGTTCTACAATTGCATACTCTAGACCTATCTCTATCGCCTTTTTGAGTATGCCCTTCAGATCCAGTTTACCGGTCCCTACTGTTGTAAAACCAAAATCGGTTTCCCTGTCACTGTTTAGGAGATAGCGGGGTTGGATCATATCCGTAAAGTCCTTTATATGGATTAAATGAATTCTATCCTTTGCCTTTTCCATATATTCTACCGGATCGATGCCCCCTACATAGACCCAGCCCACATCCAATTTCAGCTTAAAGCGTGGGTCGATTTGGGTCAGGAAATAATCCATTACGGATACTCCCTTGTATTCTACGGTAAATTCCTGATAATGATTATGATATACGCAGGTTATCCCTTCTTCGCCAAAAAGTCTTACCAGCTTGTCCATGACCTCAATATCCCTCATCATGGAATCATAATCTCCGTTATTTCCATAGCCCGCGTTAAAGCTGCTAATGACGGATGAGTTACCAATGTTTACATTGTCAACATCGTAATAAGCACATTCCTCTGCGATGCGTTTAATATCATCGGGCTTATTGACCAGGTCATGCATATTTGGAGCCCAGCTGCTCAGGCATTTAAGGCCCAGATCCTTGAAACGCTTATAATTCTCTTCCTTGTCTCCGGGAAACCAGGTAAGAACGCTGTCCCAGCCCTTGTAACCCATTTTTGCATACTTCTCAAAGTATACAAATGGATCTCCGCCATCGCGAATATACCCATAGTCCATGAATCCAATCCATGCTGCTTTTAATTTTTTCATGTGTGGCCTCCTTAATTTAACGC
>JAAYRX010000046.1 GCA_012518535.1 Clostridiales bacterium
AACTCTGTGGGTTAAAAACAATAGATTCACGAACACCACAGGATAATCAGCCTTTATGCGTCTTTTGCTGTACCTATATGATAGTATAAGTTCAGCATATTTTCAACAGATAATTATAACCAAATTTCCGCCGTATCCTGCTTGAACCTAAGCTTTAACCCCTTTTTTTCGTTATACCTTTGATTAATTAATCTTATCGATGTTGGCCAAACCGACATATCTAGAGGATATATGGGACAGAACCATAGCTTATGAGCTGGCAGGATTCACAATAATATATGTGGACACATTGATCATCGCCCATCAACAGGCCTCTATTATCTATTGTAAAGGTCTCCTTATCCATATATGGATTATAGGGGCCCATGTAATCCTCCATCTTCCCTATTTCATCCATCTTTCTATTGCACTTAAAGCATAATCTATAGGATTCGATCAGGCCGTTACAGATTGGGCAAACCCGAGTCCCCACCTCTACTCCTGATCTATACCTGTGAGGACATCGTCGAATATCACACAGTCACCATTATTCCAATGTATGCATGCATCACAGGTAGCGTAGCCTTCATCTATGGAACTTGTAAAATAGCCGTCATAGTCCGGATGAAATTCGGGGCACACCGAGGCTACATACCTCTTTTGCTCGAAACTGGGTGAATGATTTCTGGGCATAAAAATCCTCCTCCTTGAAATAAAGAGATATTTGATAGATCCCTTTTAAGATGTATTTTTTTAATGCTAATTTTAGTATTTCACCCAGAACCCCATCTATTCATGCCAGAGAACGAAGCCTTTCCTCGTCCTTTAACTTTACAGCCCATTTACCGCACCTGTCCCCCCATCTGGCCAATATAGTGTCTCCCGCCTTAAATTGAATTATCTCGCAAGCGTTTGGGCAGCCGGTACATTCGAAGGTTTTTGCCTTAAAATCCTGCTTTATGTTATCCATGCCCCTGAAGAGGGTATGTCCACTGACCTTAACCTTCCCCTGGGCCAGAATTGCAACCCCTACTGCTCCCATTACATCGTAGTGTTCGGGAACTATTACCTCACAGCCCAGGGTTTCCTCAAAAGCTGCCTTTATTCCCTGATTGGCTGCAACTCCCCCCTGGAAGACCACCTTTGGCAAAATTTCCTTGCCCTTTGCGACATTGCTTAGGTAATTCCTTGTCAGGGCCTGACATAGACCCCTGACTATATCCTCCGGTGGACAGCCCATCTGCTGCTTATGGACCATATCCGATTCTGCAAAGACTGCGCACCGGCCGGCTATCCTGACAGGGGTCTTAGACCTTAAGGCAATCTTTCCAAACTCCTCGATGGGAATATTCAGCCTGGCAGCCTGCCTGTCAAGAAAGGAACCTGTCCCGGCTGCACATACCGTATTCATTGCAAAGTCCGAGACTACCCCGTTTCGAATCAGGATGATCTTGGAATCCTGTCCTCCAATCTCGATAACGGTCCTTGCCTGGGGAATGGAGCTTAGAACTGCTACCCCGTGAGCGGTTATCTCGTTTTTTACCACATCTGCTCCCACCATAACCGCTGCCAGGTCCCGACCGCTGCCTGTTACACCCACCCCGCTTATATGAACATTCCCTCCCCTGGCCCTGGTTATATCTTCTACAGCCTTTCTGAGGATGGGAATGGGCTTTCCCTCGGTCCGGACATAAAGCTTCTCCTTAATTCCTTGGTCTTCATCCATAAGGACCAGATTTATACTGACTGAACCTACATCAATACCTAGATAGTACTTTTCCAAATTCACCACTTCTTTTGCTCCTTTCAAACTGCAAAAGATCCACAAAGGCCTCCAGCCTGGTCTGATAGCCTGTTTCGCCGGTCAGCTCGTCCACCACCAGGGTCATTATGGGGATGTCCTGATCCCTGGAAAGGGTGGGCAGGACACTCTCCGCAACTATTTCCGGCATACACCCAAAGGGCATAACCTGTATGATTCCATCCATCTTCTCCCGGGCGTAATGTAGGCTGTGGGCCACCGTCTCCCAGGCATGGCCCCCGATACAAAGGCCCAGATAGTCTTTTGCCTGGTCCAGGATAAGTCTTTGCCTTCGCCTGTGATTGAAGTCAGGAGCCAAATGATATTTTACCCAGTTATCCACCGTCATTTCCCTATGCACCTCTACCCCCATGTTTCCAAGCCTCTTTTCCACATCCAGATTAACATAGGGTTCGATAAGAGTGTATATCTCTCCCACCAGTCCAATCCTGACAGGCTCATTACCTGTATCTATCCTTATCCCTACCAGTTTTTCCTTTGCCGCTTCAATGCAATTCAGGATATTGTCTGCCCCCTTGATTTCCCTTATCCTCTCTTCAAATTCATTTAGGATCCTGTCTGTACTGCCCTT
>JAAYRX010000009.1 GCA_012518535.1 Clostridiales bacterium
CCAAACAGAATATGACCAGTCTGTCCTTGGGTAAGATAACTGTACTACCGTTGGGTATAATAACTCTTCTGTCTCTGACTATGGCACCTATGATAATGCCTTTGGGCATCCCCAAATCGGCCAGGGATTTACCTATGGCGGTCACATTTTCGTCTACGATAATCTCCATTACCTCAGCCTGCTCTCCTAAAAGCAGGGAGACGGACACCACCCTGCCTCCACGGATAAATTTAAGAATATCACTGGCTATGATATTGGTAGGATCAAGGGCGAAATCTATACCCAGCTTATCTATTAGGTTTACATAGCTGGGCTTACTTATCTTTGCAACAACACTATCTACCCCGGCCTGCTTTGCCATCAGGGACATTAAGAGGTTTTGCTCGTCATAACCAGTTGCTCCAACAAAGGCGTCCATCTCCTCAAGGTCTTCCTCCTCCAAGAGGTTTATGTCGGTACCATCACCGTTTATGATCAATGCATTATCTAATTTCTCCGATAGATACCTACACCTTTCCTGATTCTGTTCAAATATGGTCACCCTTATGTTGGCATGGAGCAATTGGTCTGCCAGGTAATGGCTGATTTTCCCTCCGCCCAGGATCATAACCCTCTTTATCAATCTTTTGTCCATATTCAGTTTATACTTGGCAGTTAGGTTGTTAATGGTGTTGCTCTCGCCAATTATATATATGACATCGTCCTCCTCCAAGATCGTACCACCATGGGGTATGATGATTTCTCCATCTCTGGATACGGCAACTACCAACAAACCATCGAGACCCTTCAGGTCCATAAGCCTTTTACCTATGAGATCCCTCATACTTTTTACATGAAAATCCACCATTGAGACCCTGCCTTTGGCAAACTCCCCGTTATGATAGCTATAGCTCTTCAATAGATAGCGTGAAACCTCGTTGGCTGTGGCCAGGTCGGGATTCACTATATGGTCTATGCCCATGCTGGATTTAATAAAATCAAATTGATGAATATACTCCGGATCCCTCACCCTGGCGATGGTTTTCTTACAGCCCAACTTTTTGGCTATACTGCATATGATAACGTTAGTCTCATCACTGCCGGTAGCGGCTATGAGCAGATCATAGGATTGTATACCCAATCCCTTCAAGGTCTCGATCTCCAGACCATTGGCTATTACCGCCAATACGTCCAAATGGTCGGTTACTCTCTCTATTACCTTAGAGTTGGAGTCTACCAGAGTCACATGGATGTTTTCGTTTATTATCAGTTCTGCCAGTTTATACCCCAACTTCCCCGCACCAATTATCATGGTTTTCATATGGTATTCCCTTTCCCTTAAGCCAGACCGGCACATCTTGACCCCTCTTGTGCTGGCTATAAACATATATATTTAATCATTGCCCCATTTAGCAATATACATTTTGGCTACAGAGTTCTAATTAAAAAGTATTTACCATCAACAGCCTACCATGTATGACGCTTCGTAAATCCAGCCGGTGCAATAGATTATATCAGTATTTTAATACTATATTCCTTAATGTCAATGGATGGTTATGAATTATCTGCTAAAGCCTGGCAATGGCCTCGTATACGGGTTTTAAGGCTGGATACATCATCTTATACACCTCATAGTATCTCCTATACTCCCTTACAGCTTGGGGCTGGGGGGTTAAGTTTCTGCTGAATTCAATAATGTTCTCTGCTTCCTCATAGCCCTTGAACATCTTCACTCCCACCCCTGCGGCTATGGCTGCACCCAGGGAAGTCGCCTCTCCGGGATGTGCATGTATATACAAGGGTCTATCGTATACATTGCACATTATTTCGTTCCATAAGGTGCTTTTTGCACCCCCACCGATAAGGCTTAGCTTTTCCACCTTGAGCTGGTTTTCCTCCAATGCATCCAAAACAGATCTGAGGGCATAGGATACACCCTCGTAAACTGCTCTAAACAGGTCATTACGATTGTGATAAAGGGTAAATCCGATAAATCCACCTCTGGCATCGGCATCCCAATGGGGGGTTCTCTCTCCCATCATATAGGGAACAAAGAATACTCCTCTGGACCCGATGGATGATTCTTCAGCTAAATCTTGGATTATTTCAAAAATGCTGTCATTGTTTTTAATTGCCAGTTCCTTTTCATACCTCCCCAAATTGTCGATGACCCAATCGTAAGAGATGGTAGCGCTTTGGACTGTGCCTATTACGTTATAGTGTATCCCGTCCAGGTCAGAGATGTTAAAAATTCTGGCCTTCTTATCCAGGATGGGAGTCTTGCTGGGGGTTGATATCCAAGAGCTGCTACCTATGTAGTTATAGGCCATGCCTTCCCTTACCACCCCGGCACCTTTGGCAGCACAAGCTCCATCGCCCCCGCCTGCAACCACCGGTATACCTTCCTTAAGACCCAAGATCGAGGCGGCTTCCTTACTTAATTTTCCTACTATATCATGCGACTTAATGATCTGAGGAAGCTTGCCCATATCTATCCCAACACCCTTTGCTATGTCTTCAGACCATTCCCTGGCTTTAATATCCATGATACAGGTCAGTGAAGCATCCGAATAATCGGTAATGCCTAAATTACTTGTAAGCTTATAGGCAATATAGTCCTTGGTATTTAAGAAGTAGGCCGTATCATCATAGATCTTGGGATAATGCTTCTTAAGCCATAGTATCTTTGGTAGGGTGTAGTGGGGATCGATTCGATTTCCCGTTATCTCGTATATCTCATTGCTTTGGAATGTTTTTGAAAGAGCCTGGCATTCAGACTCGGTGCGCACATCGGAGTGAATTATATTGTTAAACAGGGGCTGGCCTTGGCCATCTACAGGCAGACAGCCGTTCATATGGCCGCTGAGTCCTATGACCCCAATATTCATAGGGTCCATGTTGTATTTTTCAATGAGCTCCCTGGTAGCCTCTATTACACTCCTCCAGAAATCCTCAGGCCGTTGTTCTGACCATCCCGGTTGGGGGTAGATGGTGTCGTACCCGGAAACTGTAGCCCACACCTTTTTCCCCTCTTCGTCAAAGACCGTGCACTTATTACCAGTGGTGCCTATATCGTAGGTTAGAATAAAATTTCCTTTGGCCATTTTCTTATCTGTCCTCCCTATTTACTTGTATAGTGCTATTTTAATCCATATCCGATATTAATTGAAGGACAACTTTAATATTGTGTATTAACTATGGCCAATAATGCCTATGGACAGGCCCAAAGGTTTTGATATAGAATTTGGTATAGCCTTTAAATGATTCTCGTAAAAATATATGATTGTAAGGGAATGGTTGAGATGAAATACATAGTAATCCTGGGGGACGGGATGGCCGATATACCCATGCCTGAGTTGGGTAATAAAACCCCCCTCCAATGTGCCAATAAACCAAATATGGACAGTCTGGCCAAAAGAGGTGAAGTAGGCCTGGTCAATACCATACCCAAAGGCATGCCTCCAGGTAGTGATGTGGCCAACCTGTCCACCATGGGATTCGATCCTCGCCTCTACTATACCGGACGCTCACCACTGGAAGCTGTCAGTATGGGCATAAAGCTTGCAGATAACGATGTGACCCTGCGTTGTAACCTGGTAACCCTGTCTGACGATGAAGACTATAAACACAAGATATTGCTGGACTATAGCGCTGATGAGATTTCATCGGAGGAGGCCAGGATACTTATAAACGAGATAGGTAACCGGTTTAACGGACCTAAGATATCCTTTTATCCGGGGATTAGCTACCGCCATTGTATGGTCTGGTCCAATGGTCCCTTGGATTTGGATCTTACACCTCCCCACGATATATTGGAAAAACCTATAGACGAATTTTTGCCCAAAGGAGAAATAAATAAGATCATCCTGGAGATGATGGTAGAAAGCTACCAGATTTTGAAGTCTCACCCCATCAACCAGGCTAGAATATCCAAGGGCTTGAATCCGGCCAATTCCCTATGGCTGTGGGGTGAGGGCAAAAAACCCTCCCTGCCCAGCTTTGAAGAAGCCTATGGGAAAAAAGGTTCCGTCATATCAGCCGTTGATCTGGTTAAAGGCATAGGCATATGTGCCGGACTAAGATCGGTCCACGTAGAGGGTGCTACAGGAAATATAGATACTAATTTCGTAGGGAAAGCGCAGGCAGCCCTAAAAGAATTGGAATCAGGCCAGGATTTTGTTTACATACACCTGGAGGCTCCCGACGAATGCGGCCACCGAAGGGAAATCCAAAATAAGGTCAAGTCCATAGAGCTGATAGATAGCCTGGTGCTGGGTACGCTCCTGGATGGATTAATCAAATATGATGATTACAAGATCATGGTCCTGCCTGATCATCCTACCCCCCTAAGCCTTAGAACCCATACTGCTGACCCTGTACCCTATATCATCTACCAAAAAGATGATACAGATAAAGGGCTGGTGATGGGATACGACGAATTTCAGGCCAGGGATACGGGCATCTTTGTATCGCAAGGTCATACCCTTATGCCCTACTTTCTTAAGCAGGAGTGAAACCCTTTATACAAATTCTTCAGTAGGACCACACATATGGTTAAAAACATTTTCTTTTAAAAATTAATTATTCAATATGATTAAGGTAATTAAACCTAATGGGATTATTCAGGCCGTATACAACATATAGTATCTTTTATCGCATTTGCATCTACAAATAGTATATGGTAAGGTTATCTTCGGAAGATTAAACTACCAAAGGGGGATTCACATTGATTACCAGGATAAAAAAAAGAGATGGCCGGGAAGTGCCATTTAACGTGGAGAAAATAGCAAATGCCATATTTAAGGCAGCCGTGGCCAGCGGTGGAAAGGACTATGATATGGCCCTGGGCCTGGCCTATGAAGTTGCCAATATTCTAAATCAAAACATGAAGGGCGCAATTCCAACGGTTGAGGATGTACAGGACTTAGTTGAAAAGGTATTGATTGAAAATGGCCATGCGCGTACGGCAAAGGCCTATATCCTTTATCGTGCCGAGAGGACCAGAATAAGAGAGATGAATACTCGTCTTATGAAGGTAATGGAAGAGTTAACCTTTAAGGACGCAAAGGATAATGACCTGAAGCGTGAAAATGCCAATATCAATGGTGACACCGCCATGGGGACCATGCTAAAATACGGTTCTGAAAGTGCAAAACAATTCTACAATATGTATGTGCTAAACCCGGAGCATTCCGAGGCCCATAGGACCGGGGATATACACATCCATGACCTGGACTTTTTGACCCTGACCACCACCTGCTGTCAGATCGATCTGAGTAAACTTTTTAGCGGCGGTTTCAGCACCGGACACGGTTATCTCAGAGAACCTAACAGCATCCAAAGCTATTCAGCCCTGGCCTGTATAGCCATACAATCCAACCAAAATGATCAACACGGCGGTCAGAGCATACCAAGCTTTGATTACGACATGGCCCAGGGTGTAACAAAATCATATAAGAAGCTATACACTCAGAACCTTATGAAGTCTTTGGAACTTCTCTTTGGCGAAATCTATGATGAAGCCAAGGTTCTCCCTATTTTCACCTGTCTGGAAGAGGAACACCGTTTAATTCCCAGGCTGGAATCGGACGATGAGTATATTCAACTGGAAGGAAAACTTCTGGTTGATTTGTTGGGCAACAAACCCCTGGTTCAAAAAGCCCAAAGCTTTACCAAGTCCAAGGCTCTTAAGGAAATCTCCCGTGAGACCTATCAGGCCATGGAGGCGTTGATACATAATCTAAACACCATGCACAGCCGGGCAGGGGCACAGATACCCTTTAGCTCCATAAACTATGGAACAGACACCTCGCCGGAAGGTAGACTAGTCACCAGAAACCTGTTACTGGCTGCGGAAGCGGGTCTGGGAAATGGAGAAACCCCCATATTTCCAATACATATATTTAAGGTAAAGGAAGGAGTCAACTACAATCCTGGAGATCCAAACTATGATCTATTCCAGCTTGCCTGTAAGGTCAGCGCTAAAAGGCTCTTCCCCAATTTCTCCTTTTTGGATGCCCCCTATAATTTGAGGTATTATAAGCCCGGACGTCCCGAAACAGAGATCGCCTATATGGGATGCAGAACGAGAGTAATAGGCAATGTATATGATCCCTCACAAGAGATTGTAAATGGAAGGGGCAATTTGAGCTTCACCACCATCAATCTCCCCAGGTTGGGACTAAAACACAGAAATAACCTGCCCGCCTTCTATGAAGAACTTGACGCAAAAATAGCCATGGTGGTGGAACAGTTATTGGAGCGGTTTGAAATTCAGGCCAAAAAAAAGGTTAAGAATTTTCCTTTCCTGATGGGACAAAACCTTTGGCTTGATTCCCAGAAATTAAATGATGATGACGAAATCCGGGAAGCCATAAAGCACGGGACCCTTTCCATGGGTTTCATAGGCCTGGCCGAGTGCTTAAAAGCCCTTATTGGGGAACACCATGGCGAATCGGAGCGTGCACAAAGACTGGGGCTTGAGATAATCAAACACATGCGTCAGCGTATGGACGAGGTTAGCCAATCTTTAAAGCTAAACTTCACCCTACTGGCCACTCCGGCCGAGGGCACAGCCGGTCGCTTTGTTAAGATGGATCGGGAAATGTATGGCAATATACCAGGTGTTACCGACAGGGAGTATTATACCAATAGTTTTCATATCCCTGTATATTATAAAATCAGTGCTTATGACAAGATCAGATTGGAAGCCCCCTACCACGAATTGACCAATGCAGGTCATATAACCTATATCGAACTGGATGGGGATCCCCTTAACAATCTCGGTGCCTTTGAAAAGGTCATCAGGGCCATGAAAGAAGCAGGGGTGGGCTACGGTTCCATAAACCATCCCGTTGACAGGGATCCTGTATGCGGATATACAGGGATTATTGGGGATACCTGCCCTTCCTGTGGCAGAAAAGAGGGAGATACTAAATTCGAGAGAATTCGTAGAATTACAGGTTATCTGGTAGGAACCATCGAACGATTCAACGATGCAAAAAAGGCTGAGGAGAAAGATCGGGTAAAGCATTTTGGAGTATAGAAGTTAATCTACTAATAAAAGGTGGGAAAGGCCTTGAAAGGTACTGTCAGAATAGCCGGTATTATAGAAGAATCCATCGTAGACGGCCCGGGGATCAGAATGGTGATATTTGCCCAGGGCTGTCCCCATAGATGCAAGGGGTGCCATAATCCGGAAACCCATGACTTCGAAGGGGGTTACCTGATGTCCTTGGAAGACATAGTTCAACTGCCGAGCAGGAACCCTCTACTGGACGGCGTAACCTTCAGCGGAGGCGAACCCTTCTCCCAAGCCAAGGCCTTTTCCATGCTTGGTAGACGGTTTAAAGATCTTGGCCTGGACATTATGACATATACGGGATATACCTATGAGTTTCTCCTGGAGAAATCTAAGGAGACCAGTGCCTGGAAACAATTGTTGGATGTTACGGATGTTCTGGTGGATGGGAAATTTGAAATTGAGAAGAAAAACCTTCTTCTTCCCTTCCGTGGCTCTGAAAATCAACGAATCATCGATCTGAAAGAGACACGAAGGCAGAATAAAATAGTGATTTTGGATATTTGACCAAACCTGCTCTTCTACCTTTTAGTCTAATGGGATCTGCTTAAACAAATCATTCACCCTGGTGGTAGTACTAATATACCAAATTGCATACATATAGCTAACTGAAACAGTGCGTGCAAGAATAATGGCTATTGATCAGCGAATTACTTCATTGATTTGGTTAAGAAAACTTGACTTATGGAATGGAGAAAAGCCGCAGCTTTAGGCAGGACGCTTAAAGCAGCTTCCTTCCGGCAGGACGCCGGATTGGAAGCGGCAGGCTTTTCAAATGGAATAAGCCTTAGTTTTGTTTTCTCCAAATCGATGTTGGGAGAGGGAAGTCTCAAAAAATACATAATCGTCAACATTTGCTGTTAAAATACTATGATTAATTTTTAAAACTTCAACTATACAGTTGTTCTTACTATGTTCCTGAGCGGTCAATAGCCATTTTCTTTGTTATATTATAGCTAATGAACTAGCATAGGAGATTAGTTTTTCAACATTTTCTTCATACTTATCTGTAAGGTTCTAAAATCTCCATCATATCCTCGTCAAAAGGATCCATAATAAGGCTATCCAACCCAGCCTCTATGGCTTTTGTCAAAAATAGCCCTACCCGTTCCTTATCACAATCCATCATCCTACATGAGTCGCTACCGATTTCCAACACAGTTTTTAATCCCAACCGTGTTTTTATCTCCCTGATGGCCTTTATTGTCTCCTCTTCCATCCCACTATTCATGAAAGCATCTGCCGGCTTGGGATCTATCATTAGGTCTTCCCTGGGTATCCCGTACCGGGCAGCCAGGGCGAGTATAGACTCTGCTATCTGTAGCCCCTCATTCGCCCCCTGCGGCACCCCAGCCCTATCAGCGATTTGCCCGATGACACAAGCTCCATATTTTTTGGCGATGGAGAAAACTGATTCCATGGATTCCCTTTCTCCAATCACAGCCTTTATCATGGGCTTACCATTATAAATTCGTACAGCCGCCTCTATAGCATTGGGATCAGGACTATCTATCAAAAGCGGTGTATTGACCATCCCCTGAACCTCTTTAACCGCCTTTATCAAAAGATCAGGCTTATGGACTTCTGATTTTTCCATTCCCACATTTATACCGATTATATCTGCCCCGGCCATCCTCTGCTCTATTGCTTCAGATATGACTTCGTCAAAATCCTCTTCCAATAGGGACTTTTCGATGGATCCCCCCATTGCCGGGTTTATCCGCCCGCCGATAATCTTAATCCCATCACCAAATGTTATGGTGTTTGATGCGGAGGATACCGCTGTATCCCTATGGGAATGGGCTGCAAAGGTGTTTGATCGGGTATTCCTTACGCCTTCTATGAGTTCCTTTATATAGTCCGGGGTTGTACCGCAGCATCCACCTATTATCCTGACACCCATTTCTACCATCCTTTTGCCATAGCCGGCAAATTCCTCGGCATCAGTATCAAAGAAAGTCTTTCCATCTTCAAGCCTTGGCAGACCTGCGTTTGGCTGTACAATGACGGGGACTTGGGCATGCTTTAACAGCTCTTCCACTATGGACAGAAGCTCCTTTGGTCCCAAGGAACAATTAACACCCAGGGCATCTACTCCAAGCCCTTCTAAAACATTTACCGCTGTCAATGGATCTGTGCCCATCATGGTTCTCCCGTTTCCGTCGTATGTAAGGGTGGAGAATACGGGTAACGAGGAGTTTTCTTTAACAGCCAGTATCGCTGCCTTCATTTCATATAGGTCAGCTATAGTCTCGATTATTACCAGATCGGCCCCGGCTTTCTCTCCCGCCTTTACCTGTCTGGCAACAATCCTATAGGTCTCATCAAAGGATAAGGTCCCGCTGGGTTCCATCAATTGGCCAATAGGACCGACATCAAGGGCCACCCATCTATTCCCCGAAACCTCCCTGGCCAGGGATACCCCCCTATCTATAATATCCTCAACCGTGTACCCCGTTCCCTTTAACTTGTATTCGTTGGCCCCAAAGGTGTTGGTAGTTATTATATCCACTCCAACATCCAGATAGGCCCTGTGTATGGATTTAATTATTTCAGGATGTTTAATATTATAGATTTCCGGCTGTTCACCTGCTTTTAGACCGGCATTTTGGATCATAGTACCCATGCCACCATCAAAGAACAATACATCCTTGGTCATTGCCTTTCTTATATCCATATGGTTTTCCCTCCCTATTACTCCATTTATTCTATTTTACTTGTTATAATCCACTGGATAAACCTATATTAATATATCAGCCATGGTCATGTTTGGTATCAACCTGTATAAGGATCAGCTCACAATTTTGGATGAAACCATTATAACATAACCTATGGATAAATGAATCCATATCACTGAGATATTACAGGGCAATTACTTTTTATTACAGTTTCTTTGTTTCATTGATAAATGGATATAAAAATAGTATAATGGACAAGTGATATTAATGATATAGACCATGTGACATGGATTGTGGGGTGAGATTATGAAACAGATTGATATAAAGGATATAAAAGGTGGAAGAGTTCATTTTGTAGGTATCGGGGGCATCAGTATGAGCGGCTTGGCGGAATTCCTTCTTCAAAGGGGGTATACCGTTACCGGTTCCGATGTCATGGATTCCTATATCACAAGGGATTTAGAGAATAAAGGCATTACAATAAATATAGGTCATGATGGGTCCAAGGTTATAGGTGCAGACCTTGTTGTATATACATCTGCCATTGTCACCAGCGGAGAGAACCCTGAAATCTTAGAGGCGGAGAAGAGAAATATTCCCTTAATGAACAGGGCTGTTCTTATGGGACAGATCATGAAGGACTTTCCTAATGCTATAGGTGTTGCCGGTACCCACGGAAAAACCACGGCTACTTCCATGTTATCCCATATAATGGTTGATGCGCGATTAGATCCCACTATCTTTGTCGGAGGCAAGCTTGATGCAATCGGAGGCAATGTCAGAATAGGCAACAGTCCACACTTTCTTGTGGAGGCCTGCGAGTTTTCAGGTAGTTTTCTGGAGATGAGCCCTTATATAGCGGTTATTCTAAATATCGATAACGATCACCTGGATTATTTTAAGGATATGGAAGAGATCTACCATAGCTTTATGGAGTTTACCAGCCTGGTTCCAAGCCGGGGATTCGTTATAGGCTGTTATGACGATCCCATGGTTAAGAGGCTCCTTGACGAGATCGATAATAGAACCATCAGCTTTGGTATCGAAAGTAAAGCCGATTGGGTAGCAAGGGATATCAACTATAATTCCAATGACCATACATCCTTTAGGGCCGTATATAAAGGCCAGGACATGGGCAGATTTATCCTAAACGTGCCGGGCAAACACAATGTTTATAATGCCCTGGCGGCAATTGCAACGGCTTGGGCATCAGGAATTTCCCTTGAAACAATAAAGCACGGCCTGGCATCCTACACGGGAACTCACAGAAGGTTTGAGATAAAGGGCGTAGTTGAGGGTGTTACGGTTATTGATGACTATGGACATCATCCTACGGAAATAAAGGCCACCCTGGAGGCAGCCCAGAGCTACCCCCACAAAAAGTTGTGGTGTGTCTTCCAACCCTATACATTTTCCCGTACCAAACTGCTCTTTGACGACTTTGTGGATTCCTTCCACGGGGCTGATGAGGTCATAATCACCGATATAATGGGCGGCAGGGAAAAGGATACCGGCCTGATACATGCTCTCGACCTGGTAAAGGCTATAAAG
>JAAYRX010000047.1 GCA_012518535.1 Clostridiales bacterium
ATGCTCCGGCCCTGGCCCAGGCGGATATAGGCATCGCCATAGGCTCAGGTACCGATGTGGCTATGGAATCCGCCGATATTGTTCTTATAAAAAGCGATCTGATGGATGTGTCCACCGCCATTTCCCTGAGCAAGAAGACCATAACCAATATAAGGCAAAACCTGTTTTGGGCCTTTGGGTATAATACAGCGGGGATACCCATTGCTGCGGGGCTTCTGCACCTGTTTGGCGGACCGCTTCTAAACCCCATGATTGCGGCAGCGGCAATGGCTTTTAGCTCCGTATCGGTAGTCACCAATGCCTTAAGGTTAAAGAGGTTTAAGCCGTAATCAGTTGCCTGATATGTATAAGGTAACCTCTTGTGCTAGCTTATAATCTTAGGTAATGAGCTATTGATAAGCGGATGACTTCATTGATTTGGTTAAGAAAACTTGGCTTATCGAATACAGAAAAGCCGTAGCTTAAGGCAGGACGCCGGATTGGAAGCGATAGGCTTTTCAAATGGAATAAGCCTTAGTTTTCTCCAAATCGATGTTGGAATGAGCGGTCAATAGCCATTACCGAAGAACAACGCCTTAAGGTATACAAAAGGGATTGGTACAATATAATAGTTTCTGACAATATATAAAAGGTTAAATAAGCAAGAGGTTGTGCTGCACTGGACCATTTAATAAGGAAAGTGGTTTGAAGGATAGCAGCAGAATCATAAGAGAATGGAGGATAATTATGATAAAGAAAAAACTATCCATTGAAGGTATGAGCTGTCAACATTGCGTAATGCACGTAGCCAACGCCTTGAAAGAGCTTAAAGGAGTGGTGGGCGTAGACGTTAACCTGAAGGGACAGTATAGCGTGATTGAGCTGTCAAAGGATATCGATGAAACCACTCTCAACCAGGCCATTGAAGATGCAGGATACGATCTGATAAGTGTGGAAGTTATATGATAAACGAAGAAGGATGCCCGGAGTTTGGCATCCTTCTGAATAAATACTCTGTAGGGTTGGAGGGATATTATGCATAGGGATAAAAACAGTCCGGTATTTAGAAACTTAAAAATCGCCAGGGGCCAGGTAGATGGCATAATCAGAATGCTGGAGGAAGATAGATACTGCATAGATGTATCAAGACAGATCATGGCCACCATATCCATTCTCAGGAAGGTCAATGCGGAAATCCTGCATGATCACATGAAGGGTTGCGTTAGAAGGGCCATCCTTGAAAATGGGGGCGACGACAGCCTGGAAGAGGTATTTGAGATAATCAGGAAATACATCTAGTTAAAGTATATATCCTTTACCTGGACCACATAGTCATCGGCTCCGGCTCCGGCCAGAAGGGTCAAGGTGGGATCCAATCTATCGGAGATGGTAACGGTATAGGCCTCGGCGCCATCTCTATCCAGCCTTCTTTCCCTGCTAATGAGGATTTCGCTTCTGGGGGAAATGTTATAGGATTCGAGTATTTCCGCTACCCGCTCCTCCAGTTGCCCGGTGGGGCATTGTAGTATTCTTATTCTGTCCATAGCGTCTTTTATGTTTGGCATACTGATTCCTCCCTATTTATTTTATTATTTAATTGCCTGTGCCAGTTAATTCCCTGCAGCTAATGGGCTGTTGACAAGGGGAAATTTTTATGTCTCATTTTAATCAACCAAGCATAAGATAAATATTAATCCTGGTACCTGGTTGATTTTATGAATAACTAACTGGTTTTATTCCTGATGACAGCCCTACATTTAATAATGCCTTTTTTTGATGCTACTTATTCATATTCATCCTGGAAGGATATTATTAGACTTCCCTTTACCGGGATTGCCGGTTTGGCAATTATTTTTAAAAAGATGATTGAATAATTATAAGGCTGGGTATATAATAATGAACAAAGGCACTTTAGCATGCTACAGCGAAGGGCTTTTGTTGTATATGTAAGAGGAGGATTATAAATGAAGAGACAATTACTTATTGCATTATCGGTTTTATTGGTAACAGCTCTATTTATAGGCTGTACTGGGCCGGGAGCTGGTAGCGATGACGAGATCAGAATCGGGGTTAATTATGAGCTTTCGGGTAGAGTAGCAACCTATGGACAAAGCTCGGTTGATGGCATTGAACTGGCCATTAAACAGGTAAACGAAGCCGGCGGGATCGACGGTAAGAAAATCACACTCATTAAATACGATAATAAGTCGGAGCCACAAGAGGCCACTACCCTGGCTAACAAGATGATAGAACAGGATAAGGTTGTTGCCATCTTAGGGCCTGCTACATCCGGTTCCTTCATGTCCCAGATACCAGTTGCAGAAAAGAGCAAGGTACCTGTAGCATCGGGATCTGCTACTGCCGATGAAGTTACAGTGGACGAATCAGGGGTTAAGGAATATGCCTTCCGCATATGCTTTAACGATTCCTATCAGGGTACCGGTATGGCAACCTATGCCCTAAACAACCTATCAAAGACGAAGGCCGTAATTATAATGGATAATTCCAGCGATTATGGTAAGGGATTGGCCGAGAACTTTGAGAAGACCTTTACAGAAGGCGGCGGCACTATTGTTGCAAAGGAATCCTTTGTTAAAGGAGATACGGACTTTAACGCCATCCTGACAAGCATCAGGAGCGAGGATTTTGATGTTATCTTCCTGCCCGGATACTACGAGGAAGCCGGCCTTATCATCAAACAGGCCAGGGATCTTGGAATCG
This sequence comes from Clostridiales bacterium, assembly GCA_012518535.1. GTDB lineage: Bacteria > Bacillota > Clostridia > Caldicoprobacterales > UBA3941 > UBA3941. The sequence goes on from JAAYRX010000047.1 coordinate 2,701, forward strand.
ACGTTCCCATCCTGGGAGCTGACGGCTTTGATTCTCCGGACCTGGTGAAATTGGCAGGGGAAGATGCTTTAAACGATATCTATTTCTCCAACCACTATTCCTCATTGGATGAGGACCCCTTGGTAGTACAGTTCATCGAGGACTTCAACGAAGAATACGGCAGAGAACCCGATGCCTTTAACGCCTTGGGATACGATTTGGCCATGTTTGTGGTGGACGGTTTGAAGAGGGCCGGAAAGGTAGATAGGGAAGCCCTGAAGGATGCCTTGGCTTCCACAGAGGATTTTGCAGGCGTTACCGGTTCATTCAGCATTGACGAGAACCATAACCCGGTAAAAGCTATCGTGGTTATTAATCTTAAGGATGGCAAGCAGCATACCAGTGAAAAGGTATCACAATAACCACCCAGTGTAACACAGACATCACAAAGTTATCTATAGGTAAGCGGGGAGATCCTTTTCCCCGCTTATTTGCATTATGGCATGACCGACTGCTTTCAGAAACATCAATCATATGTTACCATTGACGCGATATTGACTTTCAACAACCAGGCCTGCATAGGCCTGACCGGTATGGGGGTAATAAGGCGGAGAATATCCTGATATAAAATAATATCGGATACCTGACTGATCCGGTAATGACAGTCTATTACAAAACATATCTATGATTTGGCAGGAATTTTTATTAAATATAGTGGAAATGAGCCCAAAAACAAGCTATACTAATATGAAGACTTAATCCTTCAAGCTTTTATTGGGGGAAAGGGAGGAAAGGGTTTGGATAAATTATTACAGCAGATAGTTAACGGTATAACCTTGGGAAGCATATATGCCCTTATTGCTCTGGGATATACCATGGTATATGGAATTATTAAATTAATTAATTTTGCACACTGCGATATATATATGATAGGAGCCTATGTGGGGTATTTTTGCATGACCTATTTCAAACTGGGTCTGGTACCCTCCTTGCTTATCGCCATGTTGGTATGCTCCCTGCTGGGTGTTCTTATAGAAAGGATAGCTTACAGGCCTCTAAGGAACGCAGCGAGAATCTCAGTACTTATCACCGCCATAGGGGTATCCCTGTTTCTGGAATACGGGACCATGTTCTTTGTTAAGGCCAACGTGAGGACCTATCCTGAAGTAACGGGTATGATGGCCCAAAGGTTTAACGTGGGGGAAATGGTTATCTCCATGCAACAGATAATCCTGGTTGGCATTACCATATTATTGATGGCCCTTCTGCAGTTCATAGTTAAGAGGACCAGACTGGGGAAGGCCATGCGTGCTGTCTCCATGGATAGGGACGCAGCCCAGCTGATGGGAATAGACGTAAACTCCACGGTATCCTTTACCTTTGCCCTGGGATCAGCTCTGGCCGGAGCCGCAGGTATCCTGGTGGGACTCTACTACAACACGATTAATCCCTTAATGGGGGTTGTTCCGGGCCTTAAAGCCTTTATAGCCGCCGTGTTTGGTGGCATTGGCATTATTCCCGGAGCCATGATAGGCGGTTACTTTATAGGTGCGGTAGAGGTCATGGTATCCGGTTATGGAGGCTCCATGTTCAGGGATGCGGTGGTGTTTGGCATCCTGATACTCATCCTCATAATTAAGCCCTCGGGGTTGTTGGGGAAAAATACAAGGGAGAAGGTGTAAGTTATGAGGAAATTTATCGCAATTGGTCTCGTCTATGCAATCGTACAGATTTTGATCATGACCAATCTGATCAGCGGTTACTTTCAGGCTACCCTGGTCACAATCGGCATTAACATAATATTGGCAGTCAGCCTCAACCTTATCACCGGCTTTACCGGACAATTTTCCCTTGGGCATGCAGGATTTATGTCCGTTGGGGCATACGTCTGTGCCATTGTAACCATGAGAATGCCCACCATACCCGGCTTTATTCTGGGGGTAGCCTTAGGGGCTGTCGCAGCTGCAATTCTGGGTTTTCTGGTTGGATTACCTACCTTGAGACTCCGGGGGGATTATCTGGCCATAGCAACCCTGGGAATGTCTGAAATAATCCGAATTATATTTCTCAACCTGGAGGTTACCAACGGTGCAGCGGGATTGATAGGCATCCCCCAGTTTATCAACTGGACCTGGCTGTTTATTTTTACTGTGGGCACTGTCCTGCTCCTTTCAAACTTCGTTAAATCTGCCCATGGTCGCGCATGTATCTCCATTAGGGAAGACGAAATTGCTGCCGAAGCCATGGGGATTGATACCATAAGATATAAGGTGATCGCATTTATCATAGGTGCTGCCTGTGCAGGTATTGCAGGGGCCATCTATGCTTCCTATTTCCACTACCTGGAACCTAACTTGTTCGGATTCTTAAAATCCGTAGATGTACTGGTTATAGTAGTCCTTGGAGGACTTGGAAGTCTGTCCGGATCCATGCTGGCCGCAATTTTACTGGCCCTTATATCCACTTACCTTCAGTCCTTCCCTGAGATACGAATGGTACTTTACTCCCTTATCCTGATAATCATTATGATCTTCAGGCCCCAGGGACTTATGGGATCCAGGGAGATTTCCTTATCTGTATTCAGCAAGTTAGGCAGGAATAAATTGTGGGATAGGTTTAAATCCCAAAAGGGGGGACAGTAGATTATGCCTATTTTAAGTGTGGAAAGGGTAACAAAGGCCTTCGGAGGATTGGCTGCCGTATCCAATGTCAGCCTGGATATAATTGAGGGTGAGTTGGTCGGGCTTATAGGCCCCAACGGCGCTGGAAAGACTACCTTGTTTAACCTTCTGACGGGAATATATGTACCGGATAGCGGTACCATAAATCTATCCATTGATAAACAAGTGATCCCTCTTAATGGGATAAGACCCCATAGCATTTGCCAGAAGGGGCTGGCCAGGACATTTCAGAACATCCGTCTGTTCAAGGATCTGACGGTGTTGGAGAATGTTCTTATTGCCATGAACCAGAATATTAACTATGGTCTGCTGACCAGCTTTCTGCATCTTCCGGCCTATAAAAGAGAAGAGGAGAAGCTGCTGCATGAAAGTATAGAGCTCCTTAGGATATTTGATTTGGACAAGAAAAAGGACGAACTGGCGAGAAACCTGTCCTATGGTGAGCAGCGTCACCTGGAGATTATAAGGGCTCTTGCCACAAACCCCAAGCTGCTTTTGCTGGATGAACCCGCAGCGGGTATGAACCCTGCGGAAACTGCCAACCTTATGGATATAATAGGTTGGATAAGGGAGAAGTTTGATTTAACAATTCTTCTTATAGAGCACGATATGACCCTGGTCATGAATATCTGTGAGCGCATCTATGTTCTGGACCATGGTATGTTAATCGCCAGCGGTACACCCGATGAAGTTAGGACTAACAAGAGGGTAATAGAGGCTTATCTGGGGGAGGATATCAACAATGCTTGAAATTAGGAATATGGATGTGCATTATGGCATGATTCACGCTTTAAAGGATGTTTCCTTTGAAGTGTATAAGGGCGAGATTGTAGTCCTAATCGGAGCCAATGGGGCGGGAAAGACCACCACCCTGCGAACCATTTCGGGACTGCAAAAACCGACCAATGGTCAGGTAATACTGAATGGGGAGGATATTACCAACGTTTCAGCTCAGCAGAGGGTGAAAATGGGTATTTCCCACGTACCGGAAGGTCGACGGGTTTTTCCGGGCATGACGGTGCTGGAAAACCTGGAACTGGGAGCATATCTTCGCCGGGACAGGGAGGGTATCTTAGAGGATCTTGAAAAGGTATACGAGCGTTTTCCCATCCTTCGGGACAGGAGAAAGCAAACCGCCGGTACCCTATCTGGCGGGGAACAGCAGATGCTGGCTATAGGCCGGGCCCTTATGGGTCGACCTGATATTCTTTTTCTGGATGAACCCTCCATGGGGCTTGCACCCATACTGGTCCAGGAAATATTTGATATAATTCAAAGTATAAATAAATCGGGGACTACAATTCTGCTGGTAGAGCAAAATGCAAACATGGCATTACAAATTGCAGACAGGGCCTATGTTATGGAAACCGGATCCATTGTTCTGTCAGGAACCGGTTCAGAGTTGATGTCCAGCGATGAAATTAAAAAAGCATATCTAGGGGGTTGATTGAATGTTTGTTAGGAAAAAAATGACGGCAAATCCTTTTACCATTTCTCCGGACAAAACTATTCCCGACGCTCAGGAATTGATGACCAAACACAACATCAGGCGTCTTCCTGTGCTGAAAAACGGGAAGCTGGTAGGCGTGGTTTCAAAGGAGGATATTCTAAGAGCATCCCCCTCAACGGCAACCACCCTGAGCATTGGTGAGGTCAACTATCTTCTGGCCAAGACTAAAATAAGCAGTATTATGACCAAGGATCCCATAATCATTTCCTCCAACGCCCTTCTGGAAGAGGCAGCTACCCTGATGCGGGATCACGGTGTCAGCTTTTTGCCCGTAGTTGATGATGGTAAGCTGGTGGGGATTATAACCGAAAGCGATATCTTCGACTCCTTTATTGAACTTCTGGGTTTCCGTGAGAAAGGAACCAGATTTACCATAGAGGCAGAGGACGCTCCCGGGATTATGTCTAAGCTAACCAAAATCATAGGGGATTTTGGGGCCAATATTTCCAATGTGGCAGTCTACAGGGGAACCGGGGGCAAGAGCAATGTAGTTATAGGGGTCAATTCCCACAATACGGCGGAGATGGAACAGAAAATGGAGGAAGAGGGTTTCAGGGTTCTATACAAGCTGGAAATAGAGTAGTTCCATGACAAGCAAACCCAAACATTTTTATTCTAGCAAATCATTTTTTAGTAGTTAAGCAGTATGCCCTGCAATAGGCCGGGGTTTAATGCTCGACTTGTATTTTTTGTCCTTATGTGCTCAATCTTTTTTTCATGTAATGTTAGATAACGCCTTGTACCAGTCAATCATATGTTGGTAATAGCTATTGATAGCTACTTATTATCAATAGATCCTTACCTAAGAATATGAACTGGCACAAGAGATAAAATAGCATATCTAAAAAATTTAAAGGCGGTCACTGACCGCCTAAACTGTATTTCCTACCTTTCATCGATGGGAAGATAGCTCCCCTGATTCTTTACATTTATATAGGAGGGCCTGATAATCTTGCTGCTGTTAATCAATTCCTCCAGCCTGTGAGCACTCCAACCCGCGATGCGGGCAACTGCAAAGATCGGAGTATATAACTCTATGGGCAAATCCAGCATTTTGTAGACAAAACCGCTGAAAAAGTCCACATTTGCGCTTACACCCTTATAGATCCTTCGTTTCCTGCCAATGAGCTCTGCGGCGATGCGCTCTACGCTGGAATACAGGTGATACTCCTGGGTAAGCCCCTTCTCTTCGCTTAAGTCCTTAGCCAAATCCTTGAGGATATCAGCCCTGGGATCAGACAGGGAATAAACTGCATGGCCCATTCCATATATCAGGCCGGACTTATCAAAGGCTTCCTTGTCCAGAATTTTTGTCAGATAATCACGGATCTCATCCTCATCAGACCAATCCGAAATGGAGCTTTTAATATCCTCAAACATTTGAACAACCTTTATATTGGCTCCGCCGTGTTTTGGACCCTTCAGGGATCCCAGGGAGGCAGCTACCGATGAATATGTATCGGTACCGGAAGAGGATACGACATGGGTTGTAAAGGTGGAGTTATTTCCTCCCCCGTGTTCTGCATGGAGCACCAGGGCTACATCCAGGATGCGGGCTTCAAGGGGTGTGTACTTTTTATCGGGTCGGAGCATACGAAGTATATTCTCTGCCGTTGACAAATCCGGCTTTGGAGTATGAATGATCAGACTCTTTCCGTCGTGGTAGTGGCTGTATGCCTGATAGCCCCAGACCGACAGACAGGGGAAAAGGGCTATTAATTGCAGGGATTGCCTTAAAACATTGGGTATGGAGATGTCATCCCCTTTTTCGTCGTAGGCATATAGGGTTAATACACTGCGGGCCAGGGTATTCATCATATTGGCGCTGGGAGCCTTTAGAATAATGTCCCGAACAAAGTTGGTCGGCAGAGTTCTGTAGAAGGCCAATAGCTCCATAAACTCATTTAACTGCTTCCGGGTGGGAAGCTGACCAAACAGAAGGAGATAGGCCGTTTCCTCGTAGCAAAAATGGTTTTTTTCAATAGAACCCCTTATTAAATCCTCCACATCAATTCCGCGGTAATAGAGCTTGCCCTTGGAGGGGATGGTGTTTCCATCCTCATCCGTATAGCTGGACCTTATATCGCTGATCTCCGTAAGGCCTGTTACAACCCCCTTACCGTTAAGATCCCTCAGACCCCGCTTTACATCATATTTTTCATACAGGCTGGGGTCGATATTGCTGTTTTTATAACATAATTCCGTTAATTTCATTATATCAGGCGTAATTTGTGAATACTTGTTATTAGACATAGACTGTCTCCTTTCCTTTTAGATGTTTTTTTCTCTTCTTCTGTAGTAGAATATTTATTCGGCTAAGCGGACTGGGTCACGGAATAATCAGATATATAGATGACTGGATTATAAAACTGGGATGATAGACAATGAAACCGATTTATCAGCGGGAGTACATATAATTATGATACCCAACAAACTGTCCTATAAATAATAATTATACATTGATATCAGCGAAAATGTCAAAAGGCTTTTATCTACCGATGCATTTAATAAATTTTTTTCCCTAATTTCCTAATTCTTCTTGACAAGGGGAAAGAGCCATGCTAATATATAGTAAACCAATAAGCATACTATGGATTAGGAGGTGGTTGGGATACAGATTTCAACTAGAGGACAGTATGGATTAAGGGCCTTGGTGGATTTAGCCATCAATGCATCAAGCGGTCCCATACCCCTAAGCAGTATAGCTGGCAGACAAAGCTTATCCCTTGGATATTTGGAACAGGTTTTTTCATCCCTGCGAAAGGCAGGATTGGTGAGGAGCGTTAAAGGTGCACAAGGGGGATATATCCTGGCCGACAGTCAAGCCAAGATTACTGTGGGCGATGTCCTTAGGGCCCTGGAAGGTGATCTAAACGTGGTGGATGATAAGGACAAGGATGAGACATCTGAAACTATTATAGAACAGTGCCTGAGGACCATGGTATGGGAGAGGATTAATGAGGCACTGAGCGAATTGGCGGATTCCATAACCCTTGAAGACCTTGCAATAGAGAGCCGTAAGCTGAATGAAAGCTTGGTTAACATGTATTATATATAAAAGAAACAAGGGGAAAATATGAGACGGTACCCCGGGTTTCAAGAATAAAGAGGAGTGAAAAACATGGCAAAGATAGCAAAAAGATTAACGGATTTAATTGGTAATACACCCCTGCTGGCACTATCCAACTATAGCAAAAGTGAAGGACTGGAAAGCCCCGTAGTTGCAAAATTGGAATACTTTAATCCTGCAGGTAGCGTAAAGGACAGAATTGGATATGCTATGATAAAGGATGCAGTTGATAAGGGATTGATAGATGAAAATACCACCATAATTGAGCCTACCAGCGGCAACACCGGTATCGCGCTGGCCTTTGCTGCCGCATCCCTGGGCTACAAGTTGATAATCGTAATGCCCGATACCATGTCAAAGGAGAGAAGGGGCCTAATAAGGGCATTGGGTGCCCAATTGGTACTGACCCCCGGTGCAGAAGGGATGAAAGGGGCCATAAGAAAAGCGGAGGAACTGGCAGGGGAGAATCCCAACTCCTTTATCCCTCAGCAGTTCCAGAATCAGGCCAATCCCAGGATCCACAGGGAGACCACTGCCCAGGAAATCTTAAGGGACACCGATGGGGATGTGGACGTATTCGTAGGAGGAGTGGGAACGGGAGGTACCATCACAGGGGTTGGGGAAGTTCTCAAGGAGAAAAACCCCGATATTAGGATCGTGGCTGTTGAACCTACCAATTCCCCGGTATTATCAGGCGGAGAAGCAGGCCCCCATGCTATTCAGGGGATTGGTGCCGGATTTGTTCCCGACGTCCTGAATACCAAGGTAATTGATGAGATAGTTCAGGTTCAAAATGAGGATGCCATCGCAACCACCAGGAAGTTGGCCAAAACTGAAGGGCTTCTGGTGGGGATTTCATCAGGGGCGGCAGCCTATGCTGCAACCCAGATTGCAAAGAGGCCGGAATACAGGGGCAAGAGAATAGTAGTGGTACTGCCGGATACAGGTGAGAGATACCTCTCCAATCCGTTACTCTTTCCTGACCAGGATTAAGACTGCCCTGATCAGGATTAAGACCCCTTGATTTTCCAGTTTAGATATTCGTTATAGAAAAGCCGGGCTTTTAGTAACCCCGGCTTTTTTTATATTCTTCAAACTCCTTTAGGATATGAGGATTATCATCCAGGTAGCTGTTGAAGAACTCGATACTGCGTAGGCCTTCTACGCTTATATTATGCTCTATCATCTCCGTATCCCTTAAAAGGGCATCCCTTACCCCTATCTTACTGAGAAAGCTCTCTATCAGGATATGGCGCTCCAGCAGGATCCGGCCAATCCTTTCCCCTTCCTGGGTGAGCTTTACCAACCCATATTTTTCGTAGTCCACAAGGCCCAGTTCAGCCAATCGCTGGACGGTTCGGGTGACGGATGGAGCCTGAACATTGAGCAGATCAGAGAGCTGATAAATCCGTACATGCCCCTCCCCTTTGCAATGTCTGTATATCATTTCCAGGTAATCCTCCATGCTGGGAGTGAGCCGGGTCTTTTCCTGCTTAATCTTTTGATATCCCCTATAGGTATGGAATTGCCTATCCCTTTTGTCCATTTTTTCACCACCTTGAACACAAAACCGGACCTTTTCATATATTAGCCTTAGGTAATACTTTTGTTCATATCTAAGTCTATGAAAAAGACTGTCAATAATATTACCACTGCAACACAAAAGGAGGATTTCATAATGGCAGGAAAATATGTCCCCTTAAGCTCACTAAAGCCGGGCAATGTGGCAAGGGTAAGGGAGCTAACCATGGGAGGCAATTTAAGAAGGCGGATGCTTGATTTGGGTTTGATCAGGGGTACCAGAATAGAGGTCATAAACAGGAGCCCTTTTGGGGACCCGGTGGCATATTCATTTCGCGGGGCTCTCATTGCCCTTCGCAGTGAGGAGGCTTCCGGGATTATAGTCGAAGTATAGAAAGGTCAAGGGCAGGGAGGGGATGGCATGGGTTTAACAAATCAGTCTACAGGACTTGGTACTTTAAAGGAACTGTATGAGGTAGAGCTGGAAAATCAGGATGATATCATTGTGGGCCTGGCCGGCAATCCAAACACCGGTAAGAGTACTGTTTTTAACAGCCTGACAGGGCTGAAGCAACACACCGGAAACTGGCCCGGTAAGACCGTTACCAATGCCCAGGGTCGCTATGAGCATAGGGGCAAGGGCTATGTGCTGGTGGATCTTCCGGGAACCTATTCCCTATTGTCCAGTTCGCTGGAAGAGGAAGTTGCCAGAGATTTCATATGTTTTGGCAATGCCCATTTGATAGTAGTGGTTACCGATGCTACCAGCCTTCAGCGGAACCTGAATCTGGTACTGCAGATATTGGAGATAACCGACAAGGTAGTGGTTTGCGTAAACCTAATGGATGAAGCAAGAAGGAAAAAGATCCGGGTGAATACTAAACGGTTGGAGGAGCACTTAGGGGTACCGGTTGTAGGCACCAGTGCAAGAAATGGTATTGGGCTGCCAGAGTTGAAGGATGCTGTGGCCAGGATGGCGGCCGGGGAGATTGCTCCAAGGGCAAAACAAATACAGTACGAGAATCCAGTGGAGAAGGCCATAGACATGGTGAGAGCCCATACAGATAAGTTGGGATTGGGGGACTTAAACAGCAGATGGGTATCCCTTCGGCTGATTGAAGGCGATGCAGCTTTGATGGACACAATTTGTAAACACATGGAGAACCACTATGGATCCCGGGACGAAAAAATAGAATCAATGGGAGAGGAGATCAATAGGGCAAGGTTAATGCTTGGCGAAGAGGGATTGGACCAGGATGGATTAAGGGACAGTATAGTGTCCAGTATAGTAGGAACCGCCGAAGAGATAGGCAGGGATACGGTGTATTTTGCTGACAGGGAATACAGGAAACTGGATTATAGAATAGACAGGATTCTGACCTCCAGAGCATTTGGGATCCCTATCATGATAGCCCTGTTGGGTCTCATATTTTGGATTACCATAGAGGGGGCCAACTATCCATCCCAGCTCTTGTCCAAGGGCCTGTTCCAAATTGAGGAATGGCTGACCCGGCTGTTTATAAAATGGGGAACTCCCAGATGGATTCATGGCATGTTGATATTGGGTGTCTACAGGACCCTGGCATGGGTGGTATCGGTAATGCTGCCCCCAATGGCTATATTCTTTCCCCTGTTCACCCTTTTGGAGGATTTAGGGTACCTGCCCAGGATAGCATTCAATTTGGATAGCTTTTTTAAAAGGGCCTGCGCCCATGGAAAACAGGCCCTGACCATGTGTATGGGTTTTGGATGTAATGCTGCCGGGATAATAGCCTGTAGAATAATTGACTCCCCCAGGGAAAGGCTTATTGCCATCCTGACCAACAACTTTGTGCCCTGTAATGGCAGATTTCCCTTACTCATAGCCCTGGCCGGTATTTTCATAACAGGCGGAAGCGGAACTCTTAAATCCGTGGTTTCCACCTTGGCGGTTTTGGGAGCTGTAGTGTTGGGAGTGGTAATCACCTTGGTCATATCCAGAATTCTTTCCAAGACTATCTTAAAGGGCTTGCCCTCCTCCTTTACTCTGGAACTCCCTCCCTACAGAAGGCCCCAGGTAGGCAAGATCTTGATTAGATCCTTCTTAGACAGGACCCTCTTTGTCCTGGGAAGGGCAGTGTCCGTGGCTGCACCTGCTGGACTGTTTATCTGGCTTATGGCCAACTTGTCGGTGGAAGATGTCAGTTTGTTGGATCATGGCGCCAGGTTTCTTGATCCCTTTGGCAAGCTATTGGGTATGGACGGATACATTATACTTGCCTTTATTCTGGGCCTACCTGCCAACGAAATAGTCATTCCAATTATAATAATGAGCTATATGGCATCGGGAGCTATAATTGAATTGGATAGTTTGGATGCTCTTAGAGAGCTCTTGGTGGCCAATGGCTGGACCTGGCTGACGGCCGTATCTACCATGCTGTTCTCCCTTAACCATTTTCCCTGCGGAACTACTCTCCTAACCATTCATAAGGAAACCAGAAGCCGGAAATGGACCCTGCTATCCTTTGCCATACCAACTCTAACGGGGATAATTGTATGCTTTACAGTTGCACAGGGGGTCAGGCTCCTTGGGCTGGTATAAGCAAAACAAACTATAGGCATTTTGTGTAATACGGATAATGCTAAACCAGTCCGAAGGGGTTATATATACTTTCTATTTAATTAAACTATTGTTTCTGATATAATGGAAGCATCATGGAAAGTGTGAGAGGGGATAGTCAATGTTTGAGGATCTAGTACAAATTGTCTTTAAGAGTGCCAGTGAATCCTTTGTACAGGTAACGGTTTTTGTCGGAGCGGTCCTATTGTTGTTTGGATACATAAACTTTAAGCAGCAAGGGGCTTTCGTGGATAGGATAGAACAATCAAAGAAGTATCAACCCCTCATAGGTGCCTTTCTCGGGATGACCCCGGGATGTGGTGGAGCCATATTTGTAATGCCCCTCTACGTAAAAGGTACCGTCAGCTTTGGAACTGTGGTAGCTACCTTGATAGCAACCACGGGGGATTCAGCCTTTGTACTCCTGACCAAGGCACCCAGGAATTATATAATAATAAGCGCTATCTGCTTTGTTGTGGGTACCATTGCCGGTTACATAATAGACTACTATAAAGTAGGGGATTGGGTCAGGAAGAGGTCAAAAAAACTAACCCAAATAGACATAGAGAGAGAGCACAAACAGGCAGAAGCCGTGTTGGACGAGCTGTACTGCGATAATCCCAATGCCTGCAGGTCAAACACCCTAAGGCATATAGGCCACGAGGAAGGCGATGAGGTGGATTTGGCCCTTCACCATAGTAAGCCATTGGATACCAACAGTCTTGGGTACAGGGTTACCCATGGTGCCTATATTGTATTCTGGATCATATTGGGGTTGGGCTTTATTTTGGGCGTGCTGGATCTGATGATGGTAGATATAGACGCCTTGCCCGGACTGCCTAATTTAGGGCTGATTATTGGATTGTTGGGAACTGTTGTTACGGTATTATATATGATATTTTCCAAAAAGCTCATTCAGGCTACCAGCCACGAAGAGGTTGAGCACAAGCTGTTTTCCTTAAAGGAAACCTTTATACACAATGCTGAGGAAACAGCCTTTGTCGGGACCTGGGTTTTTGTGGCCTATCTGGTCTACGAGCTGGGGGTTTACGCCATAGGTGGAGAACAGATAATTGAAGCCGCCCTGGTATCCACGGGGCTCATGTCGGTTTTAATAGGGGTAGCGGTAGGGTTAATTCCGGGTTGCGGTCCCCAGATCATATTTGTATCCCTCTTTTTAAAGGGGATGTTCCCCTTTGCGGCGCTTTTAGCCAACTCCATTTCCCAGGATGGAGACGCCCTGTTCCCCCTTATCGCATTGGAACCAAAATCCGCATTTTGGACCACAGTATTCAATACCATTCCGGCCCTGATAGTGGGCATCCTGGCATATTACATTCAGTTGGCCTTTTGATGGACAGGCATTATAATGCCATATAATAATAACAAAATAACAACGGCAGGTGAGAGCATGGACATTGTTGGAATTGGCAGACCTTGTATTGATATGATTTCCGTTATAGAAGAGCTACCCAAGCCAAACCATGGTTCCAGGGTACTCGATAGCAGTACCCAGGGCGGTGGAGTTGTACCAACCGCAATGGTAGCGGCCTCAAGATTGGGTGCAAAGGTAGGATTCATAGGGGTTTCAGGAGGTTGCAGGAATGGAGCCATGATACGAAAGGACTTTATCTATAATGGGGTGGATATATCCCACAGTGTTATAGATGAAGAAGGTATTTCAGATTTTGCAATAGTCCTTTCAGATCTGAAGACCCACGGCAGGAGCATCCTGTATAAACCTGGAACTGCCCGCAGAATCAAGCCTGAGGATTTAGACAGGGATTACATGGAAAGAGCAAACTTCTTGCATTTGGCCAGCTATGATGAGGCGTCCAGGCTGGCAGCTACCTGGATGAGGGAGGCCGGGAAAAAGGTGGTTTATGATGCATCCGGCTATAGCGAGGAATTGGAGTCCTTTATACCTCAAATAGATGTATTTATTGCATCGGAATTCTACTATAACAAAGCCTTTGCGGGTCAGGGCACCTACGAGGAAAACTGTTTAAAGGTACTGGAAATGGGCCCGGAAGCGGTTGTATTTACACTGGGTGAAAAAGGCTGCGTTGGTATGTCCCGGGAAGGTGGATTTTTCATGGCAGAGGGTTATAGGACACCCGTTGTGGATACTGTAGGAGCCGGTGACGTTTACCATGGCGCCTTCCTATTCGGCCTGACCAAGGGCTGGGATATACCGTATATTGCCCAGTTTTCCAACGCTGTTTCCGCAATAAAAATAGGGGCCATAGGGGGAAGGGCAGGAATACCCTCCTATGAAACCACCCTTAAGTTTATGGAAACCGGTGAAATTGACGACAGGGAAATCAAGGAGAGGGTAGAGCATTACAGAAGGTGGAGCCTTTACGATATCTAAGCCAGGATAAAACAGATATGGCAAAACACAGTTACTAAGAAAAAACTACATATATAGCATCGTTAACCCAAGGAGTGGAACTTAGTATACATTTGGCTGATATATCATCAAATTTACTGATGGTTAATCAGAATGAATATACTAACTACTTGTGCTACTCATTAGACTGTTTTTTTTGAAACTTCATAGATGACGTTACTCTTACCATGTTAGGAGCGTTGAGTAGCCATTAACTGGCTAATGTACTGGCACAAGGCGTTAAATTAAGGAGGCCACACATGAAAAAATTAAAAGCAGCATGGATTGGATTCATGGACTATGGGTATATTCGCGATGGCGGAGATCCATTTGTATACTTTGAGAAGTATGCAAAA
>JAAYRX010000048.1 GCA_012518535.1 Clostridiales bacterium
CCGGATTGGAAGCGGTAGGCTTTTCAAATGGAATAAGCCTTAGTTTTCTCCAAATCGATGTCGGAATAGAGAAGTTTCAAAAAACACATTACCATTAACGTTTGCTGACTAAAACTATAATACATTTTTTTGAAACTTCAACGACAACGTTCCACTTATGATGTAAATGAGCGGTCAATAGCCATTATCGATTTAAAACGCTTAACATCTTGATTAAGCAGAATATGTATTCGCCATCCTTTAAAAAAAGATGACTGTCAGATCAAAATCAATCTTCCAATCATCTTTTTGACAAGTCCATATATCCCCGAGAAAAATCCATATGGATTATAGGGGCCAAGACTTCGCTTATCCCCTATTCAACCAAACCGGTTTCCTTCATGTTTAGATATGCCGCTGTAAGGGTTTCCTTCTGGGATAGATTGTACTGGTAGTCCTGCTCCACAATAGCCCATTCTATACCCAGCTCCAGGCCTACCGACAGGCAGTCCTTCATATTTAATAAGCCCGTTCCCGGAGTCGTAAATTCAGGCATTGTAACCTGTCCTTTTGGTTTCTCCTGTATAATGGTTCCACCAGTTATATCCTTGATATGTAGAGCACAGATGCGATCTCCTATATCCTTCATAACTACGGCCGGATCCTTGCCTGCAAACTTTACCCAACCCACATCAAGTTCAATCTTCAGGTGCTCCGTATGGGCCAGCATCAGATAAAGAAGGGGCACACCCTTAAATGACATTTCCAGCTCCACGTCATGGTTATGGAAGGCAAAGGTTATTCCCTCTTCAGCCAGTCTTTTTGAGACGCCTTCAATCTCCTCAATCTCACGCATTATTTCATCATAGGTAGGTGGCTCCAGTCTGTCCTTGAACCGGTAAGCCCCTGCAACACCGACAAAAGTAGTTACCCGGTCTATACCCAGCATTTTGGCATTCTTAATCAGTTCATCCACAGAGTTATCTCCGCCGATTCTGTATCCAAGGGTAAGGGGTTTCATTCCAAAGCTTTGGACCCTTTTAAGGTTCTCACTGGGATTACCCCTTAAAAGGATAGCACCGGCTTCAAATCCACGATACCCAATTTCCCCATAGGACTTCAACAGTTCATAAAGATCCACATCCGGATCCCCGAAGGGCATAAAACCTATAAAACCCGCCTTCATCTTTTTCATAAGCTACGTACGTCGAGTAGACAGGCTCGACACTCCTTTCTATATATTTACATAGTAAGGGGATTGTCTATTGCCCCTCACATAAATATATGTGCGGTTATGTGTCTTATGGTCCTCCCGCAACATATGAAAGATATAGATTTGTTTCTATACTTAAATAATACCTTCTATAATTTACCGTGTCAACGCGGATTTTCCATTGATACCAAAATCAAGTTCAGCCTTTGTTCTAACCAAACCCAGAGGAGCATTCCTCTAAGGTATTTAATCAGGCCTATGTGGGAAATAATAATTAAAAAGGATATTGTTAACACGATAATAGTTAGGCGGTTAAAATGGGCTTATTCAATACAATCAAAAAACTCTTTATCTACAGAGAACCCCTTCAGGGGGATCAATTTGAACTTCTTGAAGATGCTTCGGAAGAGATCGTCTCACCTTACCAGGTCCCACAACCCAATATGGGTGAAAGCAGTCAACAAAACGCCACCTACCAGACACCAATGGGAAAACAGCCAAAGGGCAAAAAGTCCCCACTTCGGGTGGAGGAATGGAATTTAGAGCGCCAACAGGACCCTGCTGCCCCTAAAACCGACGCTACAGCAGAAGAGGACAGGCTTTCTAAGGACCTTGAGCATAACCGGGCACGGATCCAAGAGGAGCTCAATATACCTACCAACAGGGATGCCAAGGTGCGGAATTTGCGCATAGGAAAATCCACCAAAGCCTTCATTGTCTATATCGAGGGGATGGCTGACAGTACAACCATCAACGATTTTATTCTCCGGCCTCTGATGACTGCGGATAATTTTGAGTCCCTTCAGGAGAAGTGCTCTGCGGATTATATCCTGGAGAATATATTGACCATAAATGGTGTAACCAAAGCATCTGACTACACTCACACCATATCTCAGATTTTGGAGGGAAAAACTGCGCTATTTATAGATGGTTCAGAATTCTGCCTTTTAGTCGAAAGTAGGGGCTTTGAAAAAAGAAACGTAGATCAGCCCGTCA
>JAAYRX010000049.1 GCA_012518535.1 Clostridiales bacterium
CTAATTAATCATTCTCTATAATAGTAAATTGCCTGTGATATATTATTGTTGTAGTAGTATTAAATAGAAGCAGTGAAAGCATATTTAGTATCATAATATGAGATAAAAGTGTGTTAAGTGCACAAAAAAACAGGAGGGGATTCACCTCCTGCTAAACTGGTGTAAAGTGTACATATTTTAATGAAAATCAGAAGAATTTACTAAGAAGCTCCGTTGGATCTTCCCTGGAGACCACAGCAATAGCTGTGGTTTCCTCCAAATACATCTTTTCTACTATCTCATATATGTTGTCCATGGAAACATTGTCTATTTTTGACAGAACCTCATCGGGTGTCATCGTCCTGCCCAAAAGAAGTTGATTTCTGCCTATAGCGGTCATACGACTATTGGTACTTTCAAGGCCCAATATATAATTGCCCTTTAATTGCTCCCGTGCCATTGAAAACTCCTCATGGGTTATATCCCTGTTTTTTATATTCCCTATCTCCTCGAATATCAGAGATATGGTATTCTTAAGCTGGGTAGGTTTCAATCCTGCATAGATAGTGAATAGGCCCCCATTTACATAACTCGAGGGAAATGAGAAAACAGAATAGGCTAATCCGTGCTCTTCTCTTACTTTTTGGAAAAGTCTTGAGCTCATACCTCCACCAAATATGTTATTAAAAACCATCATTGCATATATATCTTCATTACCCAAAACTACACCGGGACAGCCGATGCATAAATGGGTTTGTTCGATATCCTTGTATTTATAGAACACACCTTTACCTGGAGAAAGTAATGGTGGGTCATTGTAAAATTGCTTCGCCTCCATCCAATTCCCGAAATATTTATCCAATAACCGGTATAGTGTCACCTCTTCATAATTGCCTGCAATAGATATCACTAGATTATGTGGTGTATAGAATGTTTTGAAATAATCAAACAATTTAATTCTAGTAAAGCTTTCAATGTTCTCACGAGTTCCCAAAATTGGAAAACCCAAGGGATGAGATTTGAAAAAATTTGCTGAAAGCAATTCATGAACCACATCATCCGGGGAATCTTCATACATAGAGATTTCCTCCAGTACCACACCCTTTTCCTTTTCAATTTCCTGTTCGAGAAAAATGGAATTAAATACCATATCACTTAGGAGTTCCAAGGCCAAATCCAGGTGTTCATCCAACACCTTGGAATAGAAACATGTACATTCCTTGGCTGTAAAGGCATTTAATTGCCCACCTACAGCATCTAGAGTTTGAGCTATATCCTTAGCTGAACGCTTTTCTGTGCCTTTGAACAACATATGTTCGATAAAATGTGATAGTCCATTTTGGTCCTCTTCCTCATAGATAGAGCCTGATCTAAACCATAATCCAATGGATACAGATCTGAAATGGGGAATCTTCTCCATTACTACCTCTATTCCATTGTTTAGTTTTTTTCTTTTGTACATCTACCCATAGTCCTCCGTGTAATGTGGATTTTTTTCTGTCTACCTTAGTGACCTGAAAAGTTGGTAGAGATAATCAATACCAGCTTCTTTGTAGATTATGACCGAATTCGTAATAACATAAGATACAAAGGGTTGCAGCTAAAGTGTATATTTAGCTAGCCACCCTTTTAATACCTTCTTTTGTCTATGGATGTACCCGTTCTTCAGGATACGCGATAAAAAACATAAACTTATTAAAGTTTATGTTTTAATTCTGGTCCCTTCGTCGATTTCTCTTGAAGGGGCGGCCTTTAGCCCTATCCTCCCTTTGATTTGTGGTTAGATCTTGCTTATTTTCAGGGGGAGGCAATACATCCTTCCTTGACAGATTAATTCTACCTTGTTCATCAATATCGGTAACCTTAACGGTTATCTCGTCTCCAACCTTGACAACATCTTCTACTTTTCCAACCCGCTCATGTGCTAACTTGGAAATATGGACCAAGCCTTCTTTTCCAGGAAGTATCTCTACAAAAGCTCCAAAATTCATTATACGCATAACTTTACCATTGTAGATTTCCCCAACTTCAGCATCTTTGGTTATGTCCTCTACCATCTTGAGAGCCTTTTTGGCATCTTCCTGATTCGGTGAATATATGAATACATGACCATCATCTTCGATGTCGATTTTTACTCCGGTTTCTGCAATGATACCGTTGATGACCTTACCACCAGGGCCAATAACATCTCTGATCTTATCCGGATCTATCGTCATAGTTATGATTTTCGGGGCATATGGAGATAGTTCCTTTCTGGGTGCTGGTATACATTCCAGCATTTTCTGCATTATGAACATACGACCTTCTTTAGCTGCCTTCAAAGCTGTAGATAAAATCTCCCTGTCGATACCTTTAATCTTTATATCCATTTGTATGGCTGTTATTCCTTTTGATGTGCCGGCAACTTTAAAATCCATATCCCCTAAGAAATCTTCTATTCCCTGAATATCCGACAGTATTGCTACCCGATCCGTTTCCTCATCCTTAATAAGTCCCATTGCTATTCCTGATACTGGAGCTTTTATTGGTACTCCGGCATCCATTAATGCCAGTGTGCTACCGCACACACTTCCCATGGAAGATGAACCGTTGGAGCTCATTACCTCTGAGACTAAACGAATAGCATAGGGGAATTCTTCCTCATTGGGAATTATTGGCTCCAGCGACCTTTCTGCCAGAGCACCGTGCCCGATCTCTCTCCGCCCTGGTCCCCTCATAGGTCTTGTTTCTCCTACACTGTAAGGGGGGAAGTTGTAGTGATGCATATAACGCTTTGACTCTTCCTCCCAAAGGCCATCGAGTATCTGTACGTCAGCCATAGGTCCCAAAGTACAAGCAGTAAGTATATGGGTTTGACCCCTCTTAAAGAAACCAGAGCCATGGGTTCTGGGCAATAGTCCTGCCTCACAATGAATAGGTCTGATCTCTGAAAGACTCCTGCCATCGGGCCTGATACCCTCATTCAGAATCATACCCCTGACCACTTCTCGCTTAATCTTTTCTAATATATCGTCTATAACTTTTTCCTGTTCAGGATACTCTTCAGCAAAGTATTCATGGACTTCATTTTCTGTAGATTCCAAGTTGTCCTCACGTACTTGTTTTTCAAGGGCCTTAACAGCTTGTCTTATTTTATCTGTAGCAAATTCTCGAACCTTGGTTTCCAAATCTAAATCTATTTCCTCTACAGGAAATTCTAACTTTTCCTTACCCACTTCTTCTACTATTTTTTCTTGGAATTCGACAAGTTGTCTTATATATTCGTGTCCGAACATTATAGCTTCCAACATTTGATCTTCAGGTATCTCTTGAGCTTCCGCCTCCACCATCATTACGGCATCCTTAGTACCGGCGACCACTACACTCATCTTACTCTTCTCTCGCTGGGCAGATATGGGATTTATGATAAACTCACCATCAACCAGCCCAACTACAACGGAACCAGTGGGTCCCATAAAAGGCAAATCCGAAATTGACAATGCAATAGAAGATCCAAGCATTGCAAATACATCAGGTGGATAATCCGGATCTACAGACAGGGGCATGGCTACTATCTGTACATCATTACGATAACCATCAGGGAAGAGTGGTCGGATTGGTCTGTCTATCAATCTGGAAATTAAAATAGCTTTTTCCGTTGGCCGTCCTTCCCTTTTAATAAAGCCCCCTGGAATTCTGCCTACGGCATAAAGCTTTTCTTCAAAATCTACGCTTAGTGGGAAAAAGTCAATTCCCTCCCTGGGTTCTTTTGAACCTGTTGCCGATACAAAAACTACTGTGTCACCACACCTTACAGTACAAGCTCCATTGGCCTGCTCTCCAAATTTACCTATCTCTACAGTTATAGTAGCTCCGGCTAAGTCCATAGAGTATTGTTTATATTCCATCAAATAATTCTCCTTTCAAAAACTACACTACCATATGAAACTCTCAATCGTTAATTTATATAAACCATAGCCCATGGAATAAGTAGAATTAACTGTTATGTTAATTGCCTTATTGCAGTTTAGCTATAATTTAGTTCTTAAGACAAGGAGATATCAAATAGTCTAACTTCTTAACAGTCTAAATTCTATGTATGGTAAGAAAGTTACCATTACAAAGTATTTGTAATTAGTATTCCCGATATAGGCTAAAACAACGCTGGATTTGTCACATAATAGCTTTGGACAAACCTAATTAACTACTATACAAGTATAGGTTGAAGCTCACTATACCATAATAGGTCCATCCCTTGTTACTCCTAAATAGAGCAGCGGATATAAAATCTTTTTAATTAGAATAATGGAGCGGATATTCCGCTCCAAGTATTATTTCCTAAGCCCTAACCGTTCAACAATGCTTCTATAACGACTAATATCCTTCTTCATCAAATAGTTGAGCAGTCCCCTTCTTCTTCCTACCATCATTAGCAATCCTCTTCTTGAATGATGATCCTTCTTGTGGATTTTCAGGTGTTCATTAAGATGGTTAATCCTATCAGTCAGAATTGCAATCTGAACCTCAGGGGAACCGGTATCATCGTCATGAAGTTTATACTCGTTGATAATTTGATCCTTCTTGGCTTTATCCATTTTTTCACCTCCTAAAGTTAGGTACCCCCATAATCCTAGAAAAACGCTGGAGGAGCGTCAGACCAAGAATATGGTTGATTTAACCTAT
Organism: Clostridiales bacterium; assembly: GCA_012518535.1. Classification (GTDB taxonomy): domain Bacteria; phylum Bacillota; class Clostridia; order Caldicoprobacterales; family UBA3941; genus UBA3941. The sequence continues at coordinate 4,642 of JAAYRX010000049.1, forward strand.
AATCCATTGATATATTATCATATTCAATGCAATTTGTAAACGAAGTTTTTTGCCCATTTAATATCCTTGGATATTTGCTCTTTTAAGTCTTCTATACTTATGAATTTAATCTCATCCCGGATTCGCTTTAGAAATTCTATCTTAATCCTTCTTCCATAGAGATCGTCATCAAAGTCCAGTATATTGGTTTCTATAAATAAGCCTTTATTATTGAAGGTTGGATTAATCCCTACGTTAGTCATACCCCAATAGGATACAGCACCTATGCTAACTTTGGTTAGGTAAATACCATATTTGGGAATTGCCTTTTGGACATCGAATTCCAGGTTTGCCGTGGGAAAACCCAGATCCCTGCCCCGCCCATAACCATGTATGACTCTGCCGGGAATTGAATAATGGCCCCCCAGAAGCATTGATACTTTCTCCATCTGCCCTTCCGTTTGGATGAGTTCACGTATAAAACTGCTACTTATAACCTTTTTTTCCAGAGATAGTGGAGGTATTACGACCAATTCAAATCCGTATTTTTGGCTCAGTGAATGTAGTAATGCTATATCGCCACTAGCCATATGCCCAAATCTGAAATCATAACCCACTACCAGATACTTAAGATTATATTTACTAACAAGAATATCCTCAATGAACCCTTGCGGTGACATAGACGCTAGAATGCTGTCAAAGGGATTGAATACAAGATAATCAATTCCCAGGCCTTGGAATTTTTGAATCCTTTCGGATACAGTCATAATTTTGGGAGGGGCGTTCTTGGGGGATAGAAGTTTCAATGGGTTAGTCAAAAAGGTATATACAAGGCTTTTAGAACCTGTGGTACTACTAATCAGTTTCAATTGATTGATCAACATCTGATGACCGATGTGAATACCGTCAAAAGTACCTAGAGCGATAGCCATAGGCTCTTTCATACTATTTTTTCTATTATAATTGAAAATTACCCGCATCTTCTGCACTAACCTAAAACCTTTCTCATTCTAATCATATTGTCTGAATCTATATAGCCTAATCCAATAAAACGTTTTCGACAGTAGATCCGCAATAGTTCACCTTCAGCTATGCAGCCTAAACCCGAAATGATACTTTCTTTTCTTATAAGGTTACCATTAATTACTCTCGCATAGGCATTGTCAGCTATAGTTACTGAAGAAAATCCTGATAGAGCAATGTCCATTGGAGTAACATACTTCTCTATTTTGCTTTCTAAAAGAGCTCCACTTATTTCCTGGAGTGATACACTTTCAGCTATGTTAAATTGACCGCTGGCTAATCGAATCAAATGGGAGAGATAGGCACCGCAACCCAATGATTTCCCTATATCCCTGACAAGGGAACGAATATATGTGCCTTTACTACAGCTTACTTGAAAATAAACCTCATTGGGTGGGTAGAATTCCAGTAATGTGTTTTCGAAGATCTCTACTTCCCTGGGTGCTACTTCTACGCTCTGGCCTTGTCTTGCCAGCTTATATAAAGGCTTGCCCTTATGCTTTATGGCTGAATACATAGGTGGGGTTTGTAATATCCTACCCTGATATTTTTGAAAAACTTCTTCAATGTGGGATAATTCAGGTAGGTATGTAGTCACATTTGTAATGTTTCCGTCTGCGTCCAATGTATCTGTTTCTACACCGAGTACTAATCCGCCCCTGTAGGCCTTGTCAGCCTCCATCATATATTCGGCTATTTTTGTAGCCCTTCCTACACATACAACCAGAACCCCAGCAGCACCGGGATCTAAAGTTCCGGCATGTCCAATTTTCTTAACTTTCAATAAGCGGCGTAAATATACTACCACATCGCTGGATGTCATTCCCGGTGGCTTCAACACATTGATGACCCCATCCATTTATTTCATAGTCTCCTTAAAATAATAGTCTATCGCTTCCATGGTATCTTTCTTGGCCTTGCACAACGGCTGATTAATGGTACAACCTGAGGCTCTTTTATGTCCTCCTCCTCCGAACCTTTGAGCCAATGCACTTACATCTACTAATGAATCGGATCGAAAACTAACCTTTGTTGTTGAAGGATCTACTTCCTTAAAGAAAACCGCCAGATCAACCCCGGCTATATCTTTTCCGTATTGAATCATTCCATTTATATGCTCTTCTGTGGCACCTACCCTTTGGAGCATCTCTCTTGTTACGTACAAGGTAGACACTCTTCCTCCATGATAAGTCTTCAGAGTATTTATCGCTTCTCCCAGGAGCCGTGTCCACTCCAGAGAATGATTCTTAAACAACCTATTCGACAGCTTGGAAACCTCTGCTCCCCATTCTATCAAACTGGCTATCACCCTATGGGTTCTAGCAGAGGTATTGCTGAAAGAGAATCCACCCGTATCCGTTACTATTGCGGTGTACAGGGCTTCAGCCATATTTTTATCACCAGTATCCTCAAGGAATTGTACCAATTCATAGACTATCTCACCGGTTGCAGAAGCATTCCCATGAACGATATTTATATCAGCATAATACGTGTTGCTTATATGATGATCTATGTTAGCAGAACGCATCGCCTTATCCATTATCGATACACAATCACCCATTCTCTCACGGTCACTACAATCCAGGGCAATTGCTAAGTCGTATCCTTCGATTGGGTTTATTGGTTTGGTTATTCTTTTTACACCTTCTAAAAAAGAAAGTGACCTTGGTATATCATCCTGGCAATATCCATATACTGACTTTCCCATTTTATCCAGGGCATGCATGAGTGCAATCAGACTTCCCACTGCATCCCCATCAGGATTGATATGGGTAATGAGTGCAATAGAATTACTCTCATTAATTGCTTCTACGATATCAGTCATCTTCATTGGCCTTCTCCTGTTGACTAGTAACTTCCCTTATCTTTTTGCTGATATCAACACTATATTCAATAGAAGTATCAAGAATAAAACTAAGCTCGGGAACATATCTGATTTTAAGAGCCCTACCTAGTTCCTTTCTTATGAAGCCAGCTGCTCTGGTCAACCCGGCCATGGTAGAAGCTCTTTCATTATCGTCGCCCAATACGCTCACGTATATCTTTGCAAGGCGTAAATCTCCAGATACATCTGCCCGGAGTATAGACGCCAACTGGCCTATACGGGGATCCTTGACCTCTTCCCGGATGATTCTACTTACCTCTTTTTTTACTTCTTCGGAAATCCTATCTATTCTCTGGTGCCTCATGGTACCCACCTACCTTTATTAAACAATGCTACCTCTTAATCTCTTCTTGTATAGAGACCTCAATTACATCTTCTTCTTTTATGTCATTGAAATTTTGCAGACTGATACCGCATTCATAACCGGCAGCAACCTCTCTAACGTCATCCTTAAAACGCCTTAGAGAATCAATCTTACCTTCATAAATCACTATTCCATTTCTGACTATACGTGCATCTGCATTTCTTATGATCTTACCATCGGTGACGTAAGAGCCAGCAACGATGCCAGCGCCAGGAACCCTAAATATCTCCCTTACCTCTGCGTGGCCTAAGACAACCTCTTTATATTCAGGATCTAACATGCCTTTCATAGCGGCTTCAATATCTTCAATAGCATTATATATTACCCTGTAAAGACGGATATCAATTTCTTCTCTATTTGCTAAATCCGATGCCCCTGGAGAAGGCCGAACGTTGAATCCTATTATAATCGCGTTGGATGCAGTTGCTAGCATGACATCAGATTCGTTGATAGCACCTACACCCGCATGTATAGTGCGAATCCGCACCTCTTCATTACTTAGCCTCTCAAGGGATTGCTTCAATGCCTCTGCCGATCCCTGCACATCAGCTTTTATGATAAGGTTCAGATCTTTTACTTCTCCTTCTTTAATTTTGCTAAACAAATCATCCAGGGATACCTTGGACGAAGCCTTGATCTGTAATTCTCTGATCTTTCCCTTACGCTCCTCTGAAACCTGTTTAGCTAGCTTGTCATCCTCTACACAATATAGAATATCTCCGGCTTCCGGCACCTCTGTAAGTCCCAGGACCTGAACGGGCGTCGAAGGACCTGCCTTTTTTAGCCGCCTACCCGTATGATCCATCATTGCTCGCACTCTGCCATAGGCTGTACCAGCTACTATAGAGTCTCCTACTCTAAGGGTACCCTTCTGTACTAAGACAGTAGCAACGGGACCCCTGCCCTTATCCAGTTCTGCTTCTACAATGGTTCCTTTTGCCAGCCGGTTTGGATTTGCTTTTAACTCCTGCATTTCAGCTACCAATAGCACCATCTCCAGCAGGGTATCAATACCCTCATTACGCAAAGCAGAAACAGGTACTGCTATGGTATCGCCTCCCCATTCTTCCACCAACAATCCGTGTTCCGTCAACTCCTGCTTAACCCTTTCGGGATTCGCGCCAGTAACGTCTATCTTGTTTATCGCCACTATTATGGGGACCCCTGCTTCTTTTGCATGATTTATGGCTTCAACGGTTTGTGGCATAACACCATCATTGGCAGCTACCACTAAAATCGCAATATCGGTAACCTGAGCACCTCGCGCTCTCATTGATGTAAAAGCCTCATGGCCCGGTGTATCCAGGAAAGTTATGAGTCTATTGTCCACATTTACTGTATACGCACCTATATGTTGGGTAATCCCACCTGCCTCTTGTGCCGTAACCTTTGAATTCCTGATAGCATCCAATAATGATGTTTTACCGTGATCAACATGCCCCATAACTGTAACTATGGGAGGACGTGGCTGTAAACTGGAAGGATCGTCCTCAAAATCCTCATCTTCCAGAATCTCTTCAAAGCTTTTGACAACCCTTTTATCCAGCTGAATCCCAAATTCAGCCGATATTAAAGCAGCTGTATCGTAATCCAAATCTTGATTGATTGTGGCTAAGATACCAAGGCTCATCAACTTTTTCATGATTTCGGGTACAGATACCCCTATTTTTTCTGATAACTCTTTTACCGATATAAGTTCACCCATTATGATAGCTTTTTTCCTTTCCGGTACTTTTGCAGATTGTTCTTGTTTCTTCTGGCTGGATGTCTTGCCTGTTCTCAGCCTCTTAATTCTGGAGTATTCCTCTTCTTCCCAATAGTCCTTTTTACTCCTTCGTTCTCTTCGCTTTTGGGCACTCTCATGTCCCTTACTTGGAACGGCTTTATCTTTGCCGGGTTTTTCCACTGGTATTTCAAGTTCGCGGATAATTCCTTTGGATTTCCCTTGTGACCGCTCATTGACATCTTCAATTTCAGGTCTTTTTTCTTTTTCACTAACTGTTCGATCTACCGCTATACGTTGTGACTCCTTTTTGCTCTTTTCTTCTAGTCTAATTCTTTCTTCTTCTCTCTTCTTGCGGGTTTCTTCTTCAAGTCTTTGCCTGTTTTTCTTTTCTTCCAATTCTTTCTCAATAACTTCCTGATTCAATCTGTCCCTGATTTTCAAAAGGGTATTTTTATACCCAGCTATATCCCTTTCTACTTCTCCTACCTTATCCATTAGTTCTCTGGCACCCACAGTTACTTTTTTCGCTATTGAGTATACATTAATTTTTGACATTAATCCATCACCCCCATTTTTGTTATAGACGATGGCAACACTCTAATTATCATATCCCTAAAAGCCATATCCGTTACAGCAAGCAAGGTACGTTCTGCCTTACCTATACATTCACCTAAGGCTTTTTTGCTACCAAATTGTATTATATCCACTTTCCTGAATTCACACATATCAAGAATTTTTTTAACCGTATTTGCTGAAGCCTCTTCACTTACAATAACCAATCGCGCCTTCCCTGATCTGATTGAATTCTCTACGGCAAAAGAACCAGCCACTAATTTTCCAGCTCGTTTTGAAAGCCCAATCAGTTGATAAATTTTATTGTTATCGTTAATTATTCTCACCTTCACCCAATTGAATAGTTAAGCTCTCATGTATATCATGGGGAATTTTTTGTCCAAAGGCGCGCTCCAGCCTCTTGTTCCTCAAGGCACTTTCCAAGCAATTGGGGTTCATGCATATATAGGCCCCCCTCCCTGGTTTCTTACCTACTTTATCTATACTAAGGTCACCTTCCGGGCTTCGAACCACCCTTATTAGTTCTTTCTTAGGCCGCATTTCATTACAACCTAAACACATCCTGAGAGGAATCTTTCTTCTTCTCAAAGTGCATCATCCCCTTGAATCAAATTCTCATCTTCTATAGTATCAATACTATCCATTTGAGATATGCTCTTAATATCGATCTTCCAACCGGTTAGTTTAGCGGCTAACCTAGCATTCTGACCCTCTTTACCGATAGCAAGAGATAGCTGATTGTCCGGGACTACTACTCTCGCTGATTTTTCCAGTTCATTGATCTGTACATTCAATATCCTGGCGGGACTTAAGGCACTACCAATATACTCCCTGGGGTCATCGCTCCATTTAATGATATCAATTTTTTCACCCTTTAATTCATCAACAACATGTTGTACTCTGATGCCGTGCTGGCCTACACATGCCCCTATAGGATCAATACTGGGATGATGAGTAAAAACAGCCATTTTAGTCCTTGAACCCGCTTCCCGTGCAATATCCTTTATGATGACCTCTCCACGAATTATCTCGGGAACCTCCCTTTCAAAGAGCCTTTTTACTAGATTTGGGTGGGTCCTGGATACTATTATTTGAGGGCCTTTATTGGTCATCTTCACTTCTGTAATATACACTATTAGGCGATCATTAACCTGATAATTCTCATTTATAACCTGTTCGTTAGGTGGCATGGTGGCTTCGGCTCCATCTATATCGACGAATATATTCCTGCGTTCTGCTCGTTGTATTACACAGGTCATTATTTCATCTTCTTTTTCAACAAACTTTTGGTATATAAGAGCTCTTTCAGCCTCTCGTATGCGCTGTACTACAACCTGTTTAGCATTCTGTGCTGCGATACGGCCAAAATTCTTGGGGGTAACCTCTATCTTTACTACATCTCCCAATTCATATACCGGGTCAATCCTTTGGGCATCTTCCAAGTAGATCTGCTGTGATTTATCCTCTACCTCTTCAACAATAGTTTTCATTGCATAAACCTTTACTACGCCTGTTGATTTATCGATGTTTACCTGCACGTTTTGACTAGTCCCAAAGTTTTTCTTATAGGCTGATAATAGCGCTGCTTCAATGGCATCTACCAATACTTCCTTGTCAATTCCTTTTTCACTGGCGATCTGATCCAGAGCACCAAGAAACTCCCCGTTCATTTTTTTTAACTCCTCCTCAAAGAGCATTGATTTTAACTAAAACTGTTAATTTTAAAACTTGCTAAAATTCCACTGATAATCTAACAATGGCAACCTCATCCTTTTTGAACTCCAGTGTTTTTTCTCCGTCCTGTATCTGAATCGTATCCCCAACCAATCCGATCAATTCGCCTTTAAAGTTCTTTGATCCGTCTATTGCTCTATATAACTTTAGATCAACTTTACGACCTTTAAACCTGACAAAATCTTCTTCCTTCTTTAGTGGACGATCCAATCCAACGGATGAAACCTCTAAAAAATAATTGTGGGGTATGGGATCTTTTATATCAAGCATATCGCCTACCCTTTGACTAACCTCCTGACAATCATCAAGAGTGATTCCGCCGGGTTTATCTATGTATAATCTCAGACACCAATGGGGTCCCTCTTTTTTGTATTCTAAATCGACCAATTCATAATCTAATTCTTCAACTATGGGCAACGCAATCTCTTGAGCAATTTTTTCAATGCTTTTTCTAGACAAATTCCTTACCTCCATCTTCTACCTTCGTAGTGGTAGCCATGCTTTATGAATATAGTTTACACAATGACCCTGACATAAATTCTCTGTTTTATGGCTACAGTATGATCCATTCCCATACTAAATCTTGCTCAATACTATTTAATCATCCTAAAATAATATGAAAGAGTGGGTATTCCCCACTCTGTCACAAAACGATACTATTTGGTCCAAATTCAATTATAGCATTAAAAATATACTAAAGCAAGGCTTAAAATAGGGAAAGTTGGCTGGTTTCAGGAATACCGTCTAGAGCTCCGTGCTTTCTTAAGATTTCAACTGCTGTTTTGGTAATCTTTGTTCTCTCCCTTAAATCTTCAAGTGAAATAAACTCACCCACAAGTCTGGCCTGGCCGATGCTAAGAGCTGCATTTGCACCAATCCCCTGTAGAGTGTTCAATGGCGGTCTAATACCTTCATCGGCAACTAAAAATCTAGTGGGATGGGACTCATATAGATCTATAGGCAAAAATGAAATATTTCTTAAATACATCTCTAATATAACCTCCAGAATGGTTAAGAGGTTTTTTTCTTTGGCTGTTGCATCGTTTCCCCTGGATTCCAATTCTCTTATTTTCTCCCTTATCGCCTTTTCTCCACTTAAAGCAAAATCCGCATCAAAATCAGCAGCTTTGATTGTAAAATACGCAGCATAGAAAGCATTTGGATAATGAACTTTGAAGTAGGCGATCCTGAAAGCCATTATTACATAGGCGGAAGCATGGGCCTTTGGAAACATGTATTTAATCTTTTTACATGACGTAATAAACCAATCAGGTACGCCTTTTGATATCATTGCTTGCTCAAATTCCTGAGTCAAACCTCTTCCTCTTCGCACACTCTCCATGATTTGAAAGGCCATTGTCGGTTCCAAACCCTTATACATTAAATATACCATTATATCGTCTCTTGTAGATATAACCTCTGATAACTGTGCAATTCCATCTCTTATTAAGGTCTGTGCATTGTTGAGCCATACATCCGTCCCATGAGATAATCCACTGATGCGTATAAGCTCACTAAAGGTATTGGGCTTAGTATCAACCAACATCTGTCTGACAAAACGAGTACCAAATTCAGGTATTCCGAAAGTTCCCACTTGGCTTCTTATGTCTTCGGGCTCTATACCTAGAACTTCAGTGCCTGAAAATATTGCCATGGTTTTCTCATCATCTAATGAAATCTGCCTGGAATCCACTCCTGTAAGGTCCTCCAGCATCCTAATCATAGTAGGGTCATCGTGGCCTAATATATCTAGTTTTACTAGGTTATCATGGATAAAATTATAATCAAAATGGGTAGTTATGACACCAGATTCCTTTGCATCCGCCGGATATTGTATGGGTGTAAACTCGAAAATTTCGCGACCTTTTGGCACCACCATAATACCACCTGGGTGCTGACCTGTGGTTCGTTTCACGCCTGTACATCCAGCAACCAGCCTTTTTATCTCCGCATTAGTAACTACCTCATCCTTTTCTTCCAAATACTTTCTTACAAAACCATAAGCCGTTTTTTCTGCTATAGTTCCAATGGTTCCTGCTCTGAAAACATGACCTTCACCAAATAATTCTTCCGTGTATTTATGTGCTATTGGTTGATATTCACCGGAAAAGTTTAAGTCGATATCTGGAACCTTATCACCTTTAAAACCCAAAAATACTTCAAAAGGTATATCATACCCGTCCTTCTTAAAACTAGCTCCGCAGTTTGGACAATTCTTATCAGGCAGATCAATACCCACACCATATTTCCCCTTGTCTATATGAAAATCGCTATAACTGCACTTGGTACAAATATAGTGGGGTGGCAGGGGATTCACCTCGGTAATATTCGTCAAATATGCTACTAAGGATGACCCAACTGACCCCCTTGAACCAACAAGATAACCATCTTCTAGGGATTTTTGCACAAGCTTATGGGCTATTAGATACAGGACAGCAAATCCGTGATCAATAATGGACTTTAATTCCTTATCCAGGCGTTTTTTCACCGTATCCGGCAGCGGCTTGCCATAAATTCCCCTAGCATTGTCAATGGCCATTTGTCTTATCTGTTCATCGGCACCCGGAATCTCAGGTGTGGCTAATCCCTGGGGTATAGGTTCTATATTATCAATTGAGTCCATAATATTCCTCGGTGCTTCGATTACAACCTCTTTGGCAATCTCCGGTCCTAAATATTTAAAATCCTCCAACATTTCCTCTGTTGTTTTAAAGTAAAGAGGTGGTTGGAATTCGGCATCATCAAACCCTTGACCGTGCATTAAAATCCTTCTAAAGTATTCATCCTGGGGATCTAAAAAATGTACATCCCCGGTTGCCACAACAGGCTTCCCTATTCTTTTGCCAAGCTTCACAATGTTCCTGTTTATATTTTCCAGTTCCCTATGACTGTTAAGGTGTTTGTTCCGTACTAAATATTCGTTATTCCCAATAGGTTGAATCTCCAGGAAATCATAAAAATTGGCTATCTCCAAGATCTCGTTATACGGTCTTCCATTTACCATAGCCCTAAACAGTTCCCCTGCTTCACATCCGGAGCCTATTATTAAACCTTCCCTATGCTGAACCAGTATACTTTTGGGTATTCTAGGTTGTCTATAAAAATAGTCCAAATGGGATTTTGAAACCAGCTTATAAAGGTTGGTCAAGCCTTTCATGTTTTTAACCAAAATGAGAGCGTGGTTGGTGGGCAAAGAGTTATAATTAGTTATATGGGTAAAGGTGGTATTAACCTCTGATAGGGTTCTAACGCCCATATTTTCTAGAATCCCGAAAAACCTTATCAAAATCTCGCTCGTAGCTATAGCATCGTGATAAGCACGGTGATGATTATCCAATGCTATACCAAAATACTTGGCTACATGGTTTAATCCGTGTCTTTTTAAATCCTTAAGCAGTTCTCTCGATAGTGCAAGGGTATCAATAATAGGATTATTTATTTTCCAATTAAACTCCTTTGCCTTTTCATTAAGAAACCCAAAATCGAAGGGAACATTATGGGCTGCCAAGGCACAATCTCCACAAAAATCTCTGAAGTCGTCCAGTACCTCATGTATTATAGGAGCGTCCCTTACCATACTATCATTAATTCCTGTTAGTTTAGTTATTTTTTCAGGTATGGGTATACCAGGATTTACGAAGGTTTGAAAGGTGTTGACCACCTTCCTGTTTTTAATCTTAACAGCGCCTATCTCAGTAATAGCATCATGTTTTGAATCCAACCCCGTAGTCTCAATGTCTATAACAA
>JAAYRX010000050.1 GCA_012518535.1 Clostridiales bacterium
CCATTCCTATAAAGGCAAATCCGCCTTCCCTTTGCATCCATATCTGATATCCATAACCCTGCCTGCCTATGATGGAATTGTCTATTTGCTTGGAAGTCGCCTCCCTGATGTACTCTTCCGATATTAACTGGCGGTCCTCCCAGCGGCCTTTATTCAAACATACATATGCCAATTTGGCCATATCCCTTAGGGTGCATATTACTCCTGAACCACCCCAGGACGTGCCCTCAGGTGTTTTAATGCACCAGGCATCCCTGGAAAATCCAATAGGGTTAAGGAGTTTATCCCGCATATATTCAAGGAATGGAACTTTGTTTATCCGCTCCACAATGGTATTTAGAATGACTGTGGCCGCTGTATCGTAGGCAAATACCGTTCCCGGCGGATGTGAGGGTGTCTTATAAAAAAACGTTGCCGCCCAGTCCTTATCGTATCGTGTATAGGAGTTTTCGCTATGGGGTGTTGCCATCATCAAAAGATCCCTTACGGTGGACTCAGCCAGGTAGGGATGCAGATTATTCGGTAACTTATCCTCGAAGAAATTTACTACTCTATCCTCAAGGTTTAGTTTTCCTTCGTCAATCATTAAACCTATGGCCAGGGATACCATACTCTTGCTTACAGAATACATCCTGTGCATGCTATCCTTTGAATAGGGTGCCCAATAGCCTTCAGCTGCTATTTGGCCCTTTCTTAGCAACAAAAACCCGTGCATGCATGTTTGCTCCCTGTCGATCCTCTCCAGAAAACTAAGGATAGCCGAAGATGGAATCCCGAGGCTCTCAGGTGATGAAGCAGGTTGGAATAATTTAACCTTATCCAAAATAACCACCCTCCATTTATCTTTGTCTATGCTCTACTCATAGTCCTTTATATCTATCAGGGAAGCAGAATCCTCATCCAGGAACAGTGTCCAGTTGCTATGGGTTTTAAGTAAGGTTGCAGGAACCTGATTGGTTACGTCATTCTCCAGGGTAGCTTTGACAGCTTCCGCCTTAACCTTGAATGGAACACAGGATACAATGGCCTTGCTTCTTAGAATCTCATAACAGGTCATGGTAATGGCCTGTTTTGGCACATCATCGACAGTGGGGAACCATCCTTCTCCCACCTGTTGCTTTTTGCAGCGCTCGTCCAGATCCACTACAAAAAAGGCTTCTTTGGTATCAAAATCCGCCGGCGGGTCGTTGAAGGCAATGTGTCCGTTCTCCCCAATGCCTATTAAGGCCAGATCCACAGGCTTGCGCCTAATCTCTTCGGTCAGTTCCCTTATGGTCTTTTCAATGTCCCCTTCTCCGCTTATAAAGTGGGCTGCCTTAAGCCCCACCAAGGAGGTGAATCTTTCCTTAAGATACCTTCTGAAGCTTGCCGGGTGGGATTCAGGTAGGTCTATGTATTCGTCCAAATGAAACATTTCTACCCTGGACCAATCAATATCCATCCCTACCAGATGCTTCAATGTGTCCATTTGAGATGCTCCGGTAGATAAGATTAATCTGGCTTCTCCATTTTTAGCAAGGGCATCCTTTAGAATCTCCGCACTGTACTTGGCGGCTTCTCTGCCCAGTTCATTGGAATCCTTAAAAACTCTTATCATAACCAAAGTCCCCTTTCTATTTTTTTATTAGTTCATTTACATCGACAGTCCTTCCCTCTGCTATGGATATATTAGAGGCGATCCCTATGATAGCGGACATGGCACCTGCCCACGAATCCGCCCTATGGCCCAAGGGATCCCGGACATCGCCTACAAAAATCATCCTTCTTATTCTTTCGTCTCCGCCACCGTGGTCCCCGGTAGCTTTCTGTATATCGTATGTAATCACTTCGCCCTTTCGGTTATAGTGCTTTACCTGCTGGCTGGGTTCTTTAGTCCTTGGTCCGCTATGTATTTCCTCAAGCTCAAGCCTGCCCTCTGTCCCGTTGATAGCAGCTCTCCAACCCTCATAAGGGCTATGAGCTGTAAGGGAATAGCTCAACATCCCCCCCTTGGTATACTCAACGTTTACCGACATGGTATCGTAAATGTCTATATCGTCTGCGAAAACGCATCTATCCCTAAAATAGCCGTCCTCCCCCTCAGCCTCCAGATAAAATCTTTTGGTAAATTCATTGTCGGTTATATCCCAATAGAATTCACAGTCACCCTTATACTGACATGTCAGGCACCGCTCGCCCCATTTTATTCGAGTCGGCCCATAAAACCTTCTGTTTCCAAAAGCGCTGACCTTTTCAGGCTCATCCTCCATCCACCAGTTAATCAGGTCAAAATGGTGGGTTGCTTTATGGACCAGGAGACCTCCGCTATTTTTCATATACCTGTGCCATCTCCTGAAATAGTCGGCCCCGTGAACGGTATCCAATATCCATTCGAAATCTATATTCAGAATCTCCCCTATTATTCCATCCCTTAGCATTTCCTTAACCCTGGTAACATAGGGGGTAAAGCGGTAGTTGAATGTAACGATGACCTCCTTGCCCGTCCTCTTCTCCGCCTCCAATATCGCCCTGCATTTTTCTGCATCAATGGTCATGGGCTTTTCGGTGATGGCATCACACCCCGCTTCCAATGCTCTTATAATGTATTCGTGGTGAAAACCATCAACAGTAGTCACTATTACGGCATCTGCCCTGGTCTCCTCCAGCATAAGATTAAAATCGTCATAAACCGGAATACCGCCACACTCCTCGCTGACTATATTGGCTCTGATCGTATTTACGTCAAATACCCCTACAACATCGGCATATTCCCCCAGTTCTGTAACCAATGGCTTGGCATACATATATAGAGCCCTGCCGCTGGCTCCTGCCAGAGCATATCTTTTCACCTGTCCCCGCCTCCCCCATTAAGGATTTATTTTCCGTCCTTTCCATACTCTTCCCTTTTACATTGTATCATAAGTGCAAGCCTTAATGCGCTTACTTCACACCGATTCAATAAATGCATGGGATAAAACCCTATGGGTTTTATCCCATGCATTTATTATACCATATAGATTTGTAATAATTAACCATAGGCTATAAATATGTCCCCTTTTTATTGACAAAGCTAGCCTTTTTATATAGTATAATCTTAGATATATTAGGTTTTTTCATGGGTTATACAGAACAACACATTTGTATATTTTGAAATGTCTTTTATCGGTGTAGCCAGGAGTTGTACAGGACAATCTGTCGTCCTTAACCAAAAATCACGAATATAGCCTGCACTGATCCCAGCTTTTTATTGGAATCGTCTGTACCATGACCGGTAAAGGTCCCAATGATTATTGGTCATACAGAATAATTATCCTCAACAGCTACAGAATACCAGAGTATAAGTCTTTAAAACAGTAAATATTATTCTACATAAAGGAGGATTCTGTCATGTATAAATCTTTAAATCCAGGGCATTTAAACATTAAAACCAATGGCTTTGAAGAGACCTTGGCCCTTGCCAAAAAGCATGGTTTTGGTGCTGTAAGCTACAATCCCAGTACCTTGGAGGCGGAGGGAATAGATACCTACAAAGCCCTTGATCTGATGGGCCAGTACGGTGTAATCATATCCGATTTTGGTCTGCCTGTACAGATAACAAGTAGGGACGCCTTCAATGACACCTTTCCCACCCTGGAAAAAGTCGCCCGGGCAGCTGCTAAATTGGGCATTCATCGCTGCTGCACCTGGATGATGAGCTCATCGAAGGATTATGAATACGCAGAAAATTTCGATTTTCATGTCTGGATGTTTAGGCTTATTGACAAGGTACTGAAGGATTATGACATTCTTTTTGGAGTGGAGTTCCTCGGTCCCAAACATATCATAACAGCCAATAAATATCCATTCATCCATACCATAGACGGAATGCTGGAGCTATGTGATGCCGTTGGTACCGGCAACATGGGGCTGCTTTTGGATTCCCACCACTGTTATAGTTCCGGTTTACCCGGCGGAGAGTTTGCCAAATATATCCGCAATGAAAAGGATATCGTTATAGTCCATATAAACGATTCTCCAGTGGGTGTACCTATTGACGAAGTTAAGGATTCCCCACGCTTCTATCCCGGAGAACCGGGTGGCGGCGGCAACGATCTGATTGGCTTTATGAATTCGCTGAAAAGCTTAGAGTATACGGGGCCTGTGGTGGTCGAACCCTTCAGCAAGACCCTTAATGGTATGTCTGATAACGACGCTATCGCAAAGATAGTCTCCGACAGCATAGATTCCGTATGGCCTAAATAATATAAGGAGAGGAATGATAGTCTTATGAGTATTAAACCACTAAAGGTTGGTTTGATAGGTAGCGGTGCAATTAGCTATACCTATCTTAACACCTTAACAAGCGGCTTTGCAGCTGTGGAAGTTGTTGGTTGCTCCGACCTGATCCCTGAAAGGAGCAAGGCACGTGCCGAACTGTTCGGTATCCGCCAGATGACCACAGAGGAAATCCTGGCCGATCCGGAGATCGAGCTTGTGGTCAATACGACACAGCTATGGAACCACCACCATGTAACCAAAGCAGCTCTTGAGGCTGGAAAACATGTCTACTCTGAAAAAGCCATGGACCATACCTGGGAAGGTGCAAAGGAAAACTACGAACTTGCCAAGAAGAAAGGCCTACTGCTTGGCGCCGCTCCCGATTGCTACATGGGTTCTGCCTGGCAGACAGCCAGAAAGCTGGTTGATGATGGGTATATCGGTCAACCGCTTATAGCCTATTCCATGTGCATGAGGGGTTATAGTTCCCACGAACGGGGTCCTCTGCCTGAAGGTTTTGTCTTAGATCCGATGATGGGCGCCCGCGGTACCACAATCACCTATGATATGGGTGGATATTATATCAATGTCCTCATCAACCTCTTTGGTGCCGTAAAACGGGTTAGCGGTTATTCCCAGGTATTCACCGGGGATAGAGAGTACTACAATACCAAGAACCCCAACTACGGGAAAAAGATCCCGGCAGAAGGTGGCGAAAACGTCATGCTGGGTGCCCTGGAGTTCGAAAACGGAGTTTATGCCTCTCTGGTACTCTGCTCCGAGGCCTTTAGTCCTGAGGTACCCAGGGTTGATATCTACGGTACAGAAGGTCATCTTTCCTTACCCGATCCCAACTACTTTGGCGGCTGGGGCAACGATGTAATTATACTCCAAAGAAAGGGTAACGGAACCGAAAGCTTCAAGGTCCCCTTTACTCACGGATTCAGCGATACCGATCCCAGCATTATGCCAAAGAGCGGCAAGGGAGAGCCCTGCCACAACAGCTGGCGCGGAATTGCCGTGGTAGACATGGCATATGCCATCCGCAGAGGACGTAAGCCCCGCAGTAGCGCTGAGCTTGCACTCCACACTGTTGAAATCATTGATGCTATTGATAGAAGCAATGAGGACAATCGAGTGCATACCATGATCTCACGTCCGGAAAGACCTGCACCCTTAAAGCCCGGATACTACGGAAGTGTCAACGTCATGGAAGCATCTTTGGATACCTGATGAAAGAATTGGTTTCATAACGGACAGTATATGAGTCCCAACTGTATATAACAAGAATTAAATATAGCATTTGACGGTGGTCATCCGGTTCGAACTATAGATAAGCGGCCACCGTCATTTGTATATAATTAATATTTTTACACTGCTACATTAAACTCCAAGGTCCAATTCAGTGAAATTGCCCACTTTTTATATCTCAATACCCCTTGTTGCCCGGTAATATAATAAACCGGCCCAGGACATTATATAAGATAATAGTGATTATTCGCATGAAAACATGTTTAATTATATACATATGATATTAGGATTAAGATAAGAGATTGGGTTATCATTTAGTAGTTTATAGGTTAATTTAATTTACTTTCTACCAAAGAGTCAAGATATTAATACAATTAAAGAAGGGTATATGGGGCATCTTTATGAAAGGTTTTGGTGGTTTTTTGACTCGTAAACTTCACTTAATAATGGATAGTGCAAAAAAAATCAGGATCCAAAGTCTTCCTATGAATACGAGGCTCTTTTTGTTTAGAATAGTTTTGGTTTTTACCATAATTATGGGAGCTGTCTTTATTCTCCTGGTCTCCGGGGTCTTCACCGCAGGCCTTTCACATGATGAGAGGCTGGTTAGAAATGACCTTGCCTGTTTGACCAGGGACATAAATATAAGCCTGCAATCAATATCCAAGAATACGGTCGCTTTTTCAAAGTCGGTGTCGGAAAGCATAGAAACCCAATTGCTCAGTCAGGGCAAAGATGTTTCCGACCTAAAAAATGATCCGGAACTGATAGATAGTGTTCTTACCAAGACCTTTGGAAAAGCCCTGCTAGGATTGCTAAGTTCCAAAAGCAGTGGAGTTGTCATTATTTTGGATGGTACTATGTCTCCAATAAGGCTGGCTGCAGAAATTTTTAAGGCAGGGCTGTATCTTAAGGATATGGAACCAACGGAAAAGGACCCCTTCATCCCCAATATCCAAATGCTTAAGGGCTATCCGGACATTGCACTGGATAACCCCCTGCCCTTGCATGCAAAGTGGAGCCCGGAATTTGATATCCGTGAAACTCCTTATTACAAGATACCAATACAGGCGACATCCCAGAAAAATCTACCCATATCGGACTCCTACTATTGGACCCCACCCTTTACTATGGATGAGACAAACGAGCAGGTCATTCTGTGTGTGGCCCCTCTGATAGATTCTAAGGGTAATGTCTTTGGAATATCCGGTTTTGAAGTAGACTCCACCTTCTTCAGCCAATCATACCCACCCAGAAATACCAAATACAGCCGAACCTTAGGCATGCTTTTCACGCAAACGGGCGGGGTAAACACCGTGCAGAATCCCATGCTTTCCGGAAAGCACTCCCCTGATAGCGACTCAATAAGGGATGGGACTCTAGGTATTACCAATAATAAAAAATCCTTTTCTACCTACCAGGAAAATAAGGGAGAAGAATTTCTAGGCTTCCACAACTATATCTCCCTCTACCCTCAGGGATCCCCATTTTTAAATGATAGATGGGCGGTAGCCGTAATCATCCCCAAAGGAGATATAGTAAACTCCGTATCCCGCCTAAATCTTGTCCTCTCCTCCTTGATAATCATCCTGTTGGTAATAGGAATTGTGCTTTCCCTTCTTTTAAGCAGGGGCTATACCAAACCCATCTTCCAAGGGATTGATAAAATAAGGCCCACAGGGAGCGGTGGTGACGCCAAGACCAATATTCGTGAAACAGGCGGCTCTGTGGAGTTTCCGGCCAGTCAAAACAGGACACCGGTCAGGAAGAAAGGCCAGGCCCAGCAACAAGCACTTCCGCCTATGCTGAGCCAATTTATGGATAACATAAATACCCTTTCCCCTGCTGAACGGGACGTCTTTGATCTCTATGCCCAGAACTATACCGCAAAGGAGATAGCTGATACCCTGTCCATCAGTATAAATACCGTCAAAACCCATACCGGTCGTATCTATTCCAAAATCGATGTATCATCCCGTAAGGAATTAATCCTGTACATCAACATGCTGAGGGATTTCGGTCAACAACTGGTGTGACCACTATAATGTAAATGAACTTTGCCAAATTCCTGTATTTAAATTAAAACTCTACCTGTCTGCCGGTTTTCAGGGACTCCAGCACCCCATTGACAAAATACACCGGTTGGACCAGGGCTTCATAGCTCTGGGGCATAATGCCCGTCCGCAACATATCGATGAAATATTTGACTTCATACCTATAGATCATCGATATATCCACTTCCCGGTAATAGTTTGACACCTTTCCGAATAGCAAACAACCGGACATGGCACTGCCTTTGGTGTAGTGCAGGGTCACATCACAATCATCGTAATGAGCAACTGCTATTACAGACCCGTTGTTTTCGCTGGCCCTTACTCCCCTGACCCTATCTCCGAACATAGTCAAAGCCATCTCCGTTAAATGGGGAGCATAGAAGTGAAATCCATCGTATTCACTTTCCAGATCTGCAGCAAAGTTCACGGAAGCGCCTAGTAGAGCATTTTTCTTTCTTAACTCTTCTACCCGGTTTTTTAATATGAGCACATCCCACGCGTACTTACAGCCTGATCCACCGGCCAATAATGCTCCGGTTTCCCGGGCCCGCCCTACCAACTTCTCAGCTTGAACAACATCTGTGGTAAATGGCTTATCGATAAATACGGGCAGGCCCTTATCGATAAAAGGTATGGCATAGTCGTAGTGGACGGAACCCCTCCTAGAGGTGATCATCATAGCATCCACCCGCCCTATAAAATCGTCCGGCGATTCCGCGATAAATTCTGCCCTGCCCTCTTCGTATACAGCCTGAGCTGATTCCAGATCAGGTCCATAGACCCCAACTACCCTGGCATCCTCCCAAGGGCGGTGTCCGGTAGCTTCATCCGGCAGGTTTATGAGGCGTGCAAATGCCATAGCATGGCTGTTTTCGGTTCCAATAATCCCAATTCTAAACATGACGATAACCTCCTTTAAATTTAATATGAGTTAGACTACTAAAAATCCCGCTCTACTAACCCCATATTGTTTTATCCTATCAAGGAGACTAATTCCTTTAGTCCCTCTAAAGGTTCTTCCAAGGGGAAGTATTCAAGTCCGACAAAGCCCTTGTAGCCCGTTTCCCTTATAGCCTTAAATACTTCGGGATAATTGATTTCCCCGGTCGTCAGTTCATGTCTTCCCGGATTGCCAGCTGCATGAAAGTACCCAATCCTGTCTATATTCTTTGTAATCCTGGAGATGAGATGTCCTTCCATAATCTGTTGGTGATAGATATCGTAAAGTACCTTTACATTATCACTCCCTATCATACTTTGGATTTCAAAGGCTTCCTCCGAGGACCATAGAAAATATCCCTTATGATCGACCAGGGTATTCAGAGGCTCAAAGACCAGGGTTACCCCAGCCTTCTCAAGCATAGGAACACATGACCTTAGGCCTTCCACTATATTCAGCCTTTGGGTTTCCCTGGGGATACCGGGAATTTCGTCCCCAACTTGGGAAATAATAGCCTTACATTCAAGAATCTTTGCCACTTCCAGGCTGTCCCTTAGAGCATCCCTGTATTCCTGCCTCTTGTCTGGATCCACCAGACTTATAAATTTTGTACAGATAGCTGTTGTTTCCAATCCCAAACTGATTCTTGCCCTGTCTATTTCATCTATATCCCTATCCCACCATGTCCAGAATTCGAAAGCATCCAGCCCAGCCTTCTTAACAGCCTCCATAGCCTCAAAAAAATCCCAACCATTAAAGACAGCTCCAACATTTACAGAAATACGCATTATTATTCCCCCTATGTGTTTTTTTCGCAAAGCTAAACTCATCCAGACTCTATACAAAAAGACTGCTTCTACTATTTCCACAATGGTATCCTTGTATATAGTACGTTCCTTCTGTATAGGTTGGGTTACATATATAATTCAAGGTTATCTATCCTAGACCTTCATTTTATAGCATATTGCTCAAAACATATAGTATTATCTTGTTCTTTCCCCGGTCTTTATCTCCTGAATGCGCTTATCCATTTTTTCCACGATATCCATATGCAACTGAGCGACATTTTCCCGCTGACCTATATCATATTCCATATTATAGAGCTGGGGATCAAGGGATGTACCCAGTTCCGTATCCGTATGGTAGTTTATCGCGATGCCTTCCCCAGGCTGCAGGTATGTCCACTTGCCCTGCCTTAAAAAATGGCTTTTGGCTAAATCCTCCGCAAAGATTTCTTCCCTGACTATATGGGATTTGCCCAGTAATACGTCTATCATATGCAGGCTGTCCGGGGCCCAGTCACCCAGGTCTACTCCCAGCATTGATGCAAAGGAAGCCACAAAATCCACTTGGCTGACCAGAGCAGAAGAGGTTTGTGGTTTGATATGGGAAGCCCAGGAGACGATTAAGGGCACCCTGGCCCCACCTTCAAATTTGCTGTACTTACCCCCACGAAGTGGTCCGGCAGGCTTATGCCTGCTGGCCCTGTTAAGCCTTGGGGAATCATCCAGATAGCCGTCATCCAAGACAGGCCCGTTATCGCTGGAAAATATGATAATGGTGTCCTCCAACAGGCCTTCGGCTTCCAGATGACTGACCAGTTCCCCTACACACCAGTCCAGCTCTGCGATCACATCTCCCCGGGGGCCAAGCCCACTTGCACCTACAAACCTGGGATTGGGGACCCGTGGCACATGGGGCTGATGCAGGGCATAGTAGATAAAAAACGGATTTTTATTGTTTGCACTGATAAAACCTTTCACCCTATGCAAAAAATCTTCCGTCAGGTCCTCATCCCTCCAGAGGGCATCCCTACCGCCACGCATATAGCCAATCCTACCAACACCATTTACTACGCTCTGGTCATGGCCGTGGCTGTGTTTCATCCTCAAAAGCTCCGGATTTTTGGTCGCTGTCACAATATCCTCGTAGGGACACTCGTCCGTATAGGAAACCTCTATGGGATCGTCAGGATCAAGCCCTTTCACCCTTCTGTTCTCTATGTATACGCAGGGGACCCGGTCATTGGTAGCCGGGAAGATAAAGGAATAGTCAAAGCCAACATCATTAGGAGTGTGGGTAATCTCTTCATTCCAATCCAGGTTCCCCTCCCCCAAACCCAGATGCCATTTTCCTATGACCGCTGTGTTATATCCCGCACTTTTAAAGACCTTTGGCAGGGTTAGCTTCTCCTTGCTTATGATACAGGAGGCATCCCCTGGCAGGATGTGGGTCTTAGGGTTTCTAAAGGGATATTCCCCCGTCAGCAGGCTGTACCTTGCCGGTGTACATACAGCCGATGTGGAATACCCATCAGTAAATTTTATACCGTTCTCCAAAAGCCTGTCCACATTGGGGGTTTCTACTCCCACACCGCCATAGCAGGATAGATCCCCGTAGCCCAAATCATCGGCATAGACCAGGATCACATTGGGAGTTTTATTTGCTGACATAAAATCACTCCTTCTTATATGCATGTATATATAATTCTACTATTATCTACCATATACCTTCATCTATACTTTATATCCTTTAGTCCAAGTTAGGATTTCCATCGAACTTTTGACCCGGGTCTATGAGCGGATTCATTCAAGTGATGTAGTATTTCGAAATGATAGGAATAGTGTAATCAGTGTCAACCAGAATAACTGTAGGGTTCTTTGCAGCTGGGAAACGTATTTGTTAACATCTGCCTGAAGACTGGAGTATATCGTATTGTTCAATATCAGATAAAAGGGACAAATCCTTTTCAAGACATGTAAATTAATGAGTTTATTGGTCAGGTAAATTGGCAATGGCTATGGCTATTGATAAGCCAATGACTGAAGTAGCCATCAATAGCCATTGTCTTCGTATGCAATAAGATAATGTACCCTCACAAGGGGTTGATTTGTTGTACTGCAACTGATGAGAATGAGAAACGGCTATAGAAAATCTAATTTTTCAGGTAATCAACATACTCTTCCAAGCAGAGATCGTATGATTTCATTATTCTGGCATGGACAGGGCCTACATATCTAAAATGCCAGGGCTCATACTTAATCTTTGTTATAGATTGCTTGTCCCTGGGATATCTTAAGATAAACCCATATTTGTGGGCGTTTTTTTCCAGCCATTTAAAGGCTGGGGTGTTTTCAAAGTCCAACGTCAGAATATTGAAATCCACTGCAAGGCCAATCTCGTGTTCGCTGGTTCCCGGAACAGCGATATAATTCCTGGTCAGTCTTTCGGCCTCTGTCCTGGATTTACCCCTATTTAAATGACTCCTTATCTTTGTCCTGTATAGGCTTTCCTGGAGTGTATAGCTCCTATATCCTGTACGCACTTTAAGCTGGTAATTGGTTTCCTGTCTGCAATCTTTAATAAGATCCTTGAGATCATTGGCAGCTCTCTCATCAAACAAGAAATAGCCTTCTATATTGGTAAGTCTCAGGCTGTACCCCTTCGGGACCGGATTGTCCGCATTCACCAACATTATTCGCCAATCGTCCAGGGGACTCGGGGGCTTGTCCAGGTCTTCCGGATTTATAACCATTGTCATGCCTTTCCTATCTCCCCTGCGTTGGTTATTGTCCTTATATCCCCTATCATTGGTTTTAATCTTATATCCATCCATTGTACCATTAATCCTGTCAAGACTGCCTGTCCTTGTGGCATCTAGAGCAACGTTATTGCCTGCTTCAGCCAGGTTTGCTACATTTCCTGATATCCTGGGACTGCATGCCATTATGGCAGACCCATTTGATTCCATAACACCAGCCTGGACCGAAATGGTTATTTTATCTTCGGGTTCTTGATTTTTTATCGAATTATTTTGATCTGATTTATGGTATTGACCACCCATGAGCATAAACACCGTACTGAAAATCATTATAAAAATAAAGGCACCGATCCCAAGGCTAAGATACCCTGGTTTCTCTCCTTTAGATTCTGACCCCAAATTTATTCTTCCATCATATTTGGCTGGCACTAGATCCCCTCCCCTTCAGTAGTATCAGCTATCCATATGCCAATTATATACTTCATCAGCCTGGATGGTCAAGAAAATGCACAGAAAAGGTACTATGAGAAAGAATAACCAGGGATTTGATTGTGCTTTCCCAAAAACTCAAATGCTGAATCTCTGTCAAGAGGTCTGCTTATCAGGTATCCTTGAATCAAGTCACATCCGTTTTCCAGCAGGTATTGCTTCTGCTTTTCATGCTCTATTCCCTCTGCAACAACATTATGATTCATTTTATGGGCCATTGATATAATATCACCGGTTATGGATCCCTCTGCCAATGACAGAAGCTCATCTACAAAGGACTTATCGATCTTTAGATAATTGGCATTTATATCTCTGCTCCGTACGAGGGAGGAGTATCCGGTGCCAAAATCATCCAGGGCAATTCTTACTCCACAGTTCTTCAATTCATCAACTATAACATTTATGTTTTCATAGTTGGAGGCAAAAACCGATTCTGTTATCTCCAGAATTACGTTTTTAGGATTTACCCCCACCCGGCTCATACAACCGCACATAAACTCAGCAAAATTCTCCCTGAACAGCTGGATTGCAGAGATATTAACAGACACGATAATATCTCTGTACCCTCTTTGCATCATCTCCTTTTGAAAGTTAAGCGCTTGGATGATAATCCTTTCGCCCACAGGTATGATAAGCTTGGTTTTTTCTGCAACCGGTATAAACTCCAATGGGGACACAAGCCCCAGATTGTCGACCTTTAACCTGGCCAGGGCCTCAAAGCCGTATACCTTGTTTGTTCTTAGATCCAATATAGGCTGGTATTGTACAAATAGCCCATTGCCTTCCTTATCGGCTGCGGCCTTGGTAAGTTCATCCTTAATCGTCTCTTCCCGAGTCACCTGGGTCTCCATCCCCCTATCAAAAAATCGGATCCCTATCATCTTATCCAGATTATTTATAGCTGCCTCAGATGCGATAAGAAGATTCTTTAAAAGATCTTCTATATGTGCCTTACTATCAGCTTCTATCTGGAAAACCCCAATACCACCGCCGATTCTTTCAGCGGTCAATATTGATCCCAAGGTATCAGCTATGTCGCCACAGAACTTCTTCAGCTCCTCCCTGCCCTCATAATCCTTTATATAAAAGAGAAATTGGTTTTCCTGTACCCTGAATAGTATACGATTTTCGCTGCAATGGAATCTTAGGGCATGGGCAAGATTCTTAATCAGCTCCTGACTGTAGTGAAAGCCGTAAGTCAAGGTTAAAGACTGCACAGTACTTAAGTTTATATTTACAAGTGCGATTTTTCCCCACTTCAATACGTTTCTATCGCGTTTTAGCAGATCTACCAGATACCTGCGGTTATAAAGTCCCGTCCAAGTATCGTGTTCATAATTGAATCTTAGATCGTACTCCATCTCTTTTAGGTCCGATATATCTAAGATGACCCCTTCAAGAGCCTCCACCTCTCCCTGTTGATTATAAACACCCTGACCTCTTTCCAGAACCCATTTCCTTTCACCACCGGCAGTGATTATCTCGTATTCGTACTTAAATAATGACCTATCAGCGAGAACCCGCTCCCATTCTTTCCATAGATGATCACGGTATTCATATGCGATTATACCATTATAGGATATATCCCTGTTATGTAACAGGCTTTCGGATGGGTATCCGGTTAATTCAAAACAGCCCGCGGAAACGAATTGCATAGTCCAATGGGAATCATAGTTACACCTGTAGGCCAACCCGGAAGGTGGGATAAAAGTACGGTCTTACTGCGTTCACTTTCTGCCAAGGCCCTTTGAATAAGCTCTATTTGATCTTGATCTTTGGGTACTGCATATTTATTTTTATCCAGGGACTTAATAAGGGCTCCGACTTTGATCTTTAACAGCTCGCTATCAATGGGCTTTACGATCCAGTCTGTATTATCATTCTCTGCTATCCCGATGCCTTGTTTAAACCCCTCGGGATCTGTCAAGACAATGGTCTTCTTTTTTCCAAGGTATCCCTTTGAATTTAATCCATCAAGGATCAAAAGAGTCTCCCCGTCATGTATATTCAAATCAAGGATAATCAAATCTATATCCGGATTAACATCCAAATAATGAAAAGCCTCATGACTGCTGGAGGCCAGTAAAACCTGATGTTCATTCAGAGTACTAAGTATTAAATGACGATGGGTTTCCGAAGTGCTAACCGCCAAAATACTAAAAGTCATAAATTCACCCTCTTGCTTATATTGGACCGATTTTCATTTCTAAACCCCATTATTCATCAG
>JAAYRX010000051.1 GCA_012518535.1 Clostridiales bacterium
GCCAGTCCATTCCACTACCCAGGATCCTCTTTCCATAGGTCCAAAAAAACTTTTTAGGCATACCCTTTAGCCCATCCTCAATCCTCTTTTCCGGAACATTGGCTGGCACCCTAACATTGTATCCAAAGTCGTAGATTCTTTTTATCATATCCATAGATAGGTACCTGTCGTAGAGGAGATAGGGATGCCCTAAAATCCCTATGGTTCCCCTTGCGTTGGGAATATCATCCCATCTATCCCTGGGATGAAGAATGGCCAAGGGATTATGCCCAGCCTCCAGGACCATCTTTAAAGCAGCTTGCCTTCTAAGGGCTTCTCTATATGCCAGGATTATTCTCTCTTTAACCAACCCCAGTTGCCGCCCCAGCTCATAAAAGGCCTTTGCATGATCTTTTTTGTGCTTGTGCAGGTCATAGTTGAGGATCAATAGTGGGGGCAGATCCTTTATAGAGTTTTTAATCATCTCGGGAAGGCCGATAAATTTTGGACAGATGAACTCCCCCGGTGAAATGCTGATTAGCCTTGGGATAAAGATGGCATCAACCCTTCCGACTAAGTCCGCCACATGGCCATGAAACAGTTTTACCGGCAGACATGCATCATCCACACATAGGGATACTCCCTTATTCAATATCTCTTTATTGGTGGTTGACGATACAACTACTTCAAATCCCAATCCCTTAAAAAAGGTTTGCCATAGGGGGAAATAATCAAAATAGGAAAGGGCCCTGGGGATCCCAATTTTCAATAGTCCTGCCTCCTTTTATGTATGTTTCGAAACCTTGTAATTCGGGTAACTATATAAAGGATTCCTGTACTCTTTAAGAGGATCAATCTTTTTTATTATTGACTCATGGCTGGATTATTAAACCGAAAATAGCACAAAAGCATTTTTAAAGCGGAGAGCGGGAAAATGGCCCATGAAAAGTATTGATACTTTGAGTCGGATGGTATATACTAAAAATGGTGGAATTTGTTACATATGGTTTCATTCTAACGTACTATTCTCTTGTTCCGCCGCTGTTGGAAGATGTATGCCTGCATAATAATTATTATTTAGGAGGAATGAGCTTATGAAAACTGTAAACGTAAAACTGACTCTGGCTGAAGATGTAAAGAACTTTGTCAATATCGTTAGCAAGTACCCCTATGAAATCGACCTTCGCTCGGGACGACACGTTATAGATGCAAAATCTATACTGGGTATTTTTAGTCTTGACCTTAGTAAACCAATCGTCGTAGAAATCTATTCAGACGACTGCGATGATCTTTTAGAAGAAATTGAAGACTTCGTGATTTAGCAAAAACTCGATTAACAAAAAGCCCTCGATGTCTCGAGGGTTTACTTTTTTTGAATATGATTTTACTGTTCAGTAGTAATTAGTAGGCCGGACCTTCTCAGGATAGGCAGTATGTGTATCGAGCTAAGGGTTGCAATTACCGCAGAGATTAGGTCGGTAGGTATAAAGGGAATAAGTCCGGTTCCGATGACAGCTTGAATGGATGCAGGCTTATGCAGGTAGAAGTTCAGAATGGTGTAAAGATGGGTAAGCCCGCATATGTATAGGCCAATTATTCCGACCAGGACTGCGCCAAATACCTTATGGAATTTGCATTCCCTTAGATTTTCTGTCAGCCTGCCAACAATATAGGAGCATAGAGCAAATCCCACCAGGTATCCGAAGGTAGGCTGTAGAACATAGGAAGGCCCGCCTCCGTTGGTAAATATGGGAATGCCTATCAGGCCTATAGCCAGGTAAAGCAACTGAGAATACAAACCCCATCTTGCCCCCAGAAGTATTCCGGAATATACACAAAAAAGAAGCTGTAAAGTAATTGGTACATAGGGAATGGGTATCTTGATAAAGGCTCCTATAGCGGTTAAGGCCGCGAATAATGATATCAGGATCAAACCTTTGGTTCTAGTCTTGTTCATGAAAACTGCTCCATTCGATGAATTTATACTTCTTCGTTCTGCGCAATTCTACCATAGGTCCTTCCTTATTGTCAACTATTTCTATCGTAGAAGTTTACAATCACTCAAGCTACATTTCCCTTCTTTCTAACTCCCTCGGTCAACCTCATATGCACCACTATTTAATGATAACTGCCAGGATAGGTATGATAGGCCGATAATACTTTAGATACACAAAAGAATAGATAATATTAAATTTTAGGTTCAATTTAACATTATCTATTATATAAACCAGGTATATATCAAACCAATTACAAAATATCCGGTAAATGATTACTCATAGGGCTGAATAAGCTTGTCCCCTGTCCTGCTCTTGTCTAAATGCTCTTCCATCCCCTTTGGATAGGATATGGTATTGGGATCCCCGTCGCTTATATATCTCTCCTCCGGGTTCCTATCAAAGTAATCCAGCCAATCATAAAGCCCAACGCCTTCGGTATCCATCTCGCTGGCCCGAATTCTTGGTGTCCTGGCCATATTGGTATCCTTGTGGTAGGAGGGTTTGGCCGGGTTGGCGCCAACCAACAGTATGGCTTTGTTGTGATATTCGGTCCCATCAAAGCTGCCCTTTATAACATACTGGTACACATCCTCATCCTTTGGTGTAGCACCGTAGGGCAGGGCTAAACTATCCACCTCATAGCCCGGCAGAATCTCTCTGGTCATCATTACGTTCCTGCCCAGGGCTTCCTGTACAAACTGTGCATCCCTGGGTTCTTTTGTGCTCATATCCATTCTCAGGTTTTCATGGTTGTAGGCATGGTTTCCTATCTCCATACCCTTCTCTGTCAAGTACTGAAATTTCTTGCTTACCCATTTTTCCTGTTTAAAGGGTGTTGGGTAGAATACATAGAAGGTTGCCTTTAGTCCAAAATCCGGATGCTCTTTATTGAAATCTTCCAGGATACCCACTGCGCAATCGGGGTCTACTACGAATTCATCCCCCTCATCCAAAACGTTGAACTGACCCCGTAGTCCGTCATCAAAGGTTATAATAACGGGAGTCGTACCCGGAGGCGTATCTATATTACCTTGAATATAGTCCTTCATACCAATGGCCCGGTATCCCTTGTCATACAGGATTTGCAGATCCTTGCGGAAATTTTCAGGCGTTCTTACCCAAACATCCTCTTCCTCACCGATACCATGGTACATTAAGACCATGATCTTACCCAGCTCATTGACCTTAAGCCCCTTTAGATCCACCGGAGGTTGCATTTCCTCCTCTTCTTCCAGAGGTTCCTCCTCTGATTCCTCACTTTGGCTATCTTCATCCCTTTCATCTTCAGGGGTTGTAACCCCTGTTTCGTCTTGTTGGTCCTGATTTTCCGTCGGAGTCGAGATGTCCCTGTCCCCACCGGCACAAGCGGTAAGGGTCATTAGTACAATAATAAGTATAAAGGCCGTATATTTCTTTATCCCTAGCACCATATCCATCCTTCCTGGTAGCAATATTGGTATATCAAATTACATAATGCATATCTAACTGAAATAGCTTGAGTAAGTACGATCATAATGAGCTATTGATATTGATAGAAGGATGTTTCGAAAAATATTCTTTTTGAAACTTCAACTATACAGTTATTCTTACGATGTTACGGAGCGGTCAATAGCCATTACCAGTATATGATTGACTAAGACAAGGCGTTAAGTTAACAACCAGCACAACAGACCAACTTATGTATATTGTAATTCTATGTTATACATAATTACACATAATCTAACAATTATCTTATCAAAAAAGGATAATTAATTCTATAGGAATAAAATACCTTTTTAATCGTTGGATTCCGTTCTGATCTGACTTGAGGCCATTAAAATCAAAGGAAAAAGGGACAGATTTATGTTCCTTTAGGGAATATTATGTATTCAGCGCAGAATATACCCTTTCTGCTGCCCGGAATTTGTGCTATAATCGATTTAAGGTTAGTGTAAACCACATTTTTGTTCCTTAGTTGGTTACGGTCTCTATGAGGTGAAATTATGATCGATAATACAAATGTCTTAGCTGAAGATAAATTATCTGTTTTGTATTTTATGGGATGTTTGGGTATCCCCCTGACCAACGGGCAGATCACCCGCTTCTTTATAGAAAACAATATAATTAATTATTTTGATCTCCAACAGTACATAATAGACCTTACATCCAATGGTCTTATTGATATTATGGAAACAGGAAATTCCCAGTTTATTACCTTAACATCAAAGGGAAACGAAACTCTTTCCTTCTTTAGAAAGAGGGTTCCCCTTACCCTCCGCAATACTATTGAATCCTATGCAGAACAGAATCGGGAAATATTAAAGGCTGAAAGCCAGATATTCGCCGACTACAAAAAAGTTGATCATAATCAATATGAGATCATCTGTAAGGTAACGGAAAAAGATATCTTACTCATGGAGCTTAAGCTTAACGTACCCAGTAGCAGCCAGGCAAAGGAGATATGTGAGAACTGGCGATGTAAGGCCCCTGAAGTCTTTAAAGCTATTCTAGAGCGCCTGATCTGAAAAATCTTACACATAGACGATACCATTTGGCTCCCTGCCTACCCCTATGGTCGCTACCTTCTTCCCCAATCTCCAGTCCACTTTGGATATAGAATTGTCATCCGGATTTGTTACATATGCGTATTTTCCCCTGTTATCCAAGGCAATTCCCTGAGTCATCCCATTTGTAGGTACCTTCATCAAAGATTTCCTATTGAATATATCGATTATCTCCAGACCTCCCCTACCCATAGAGGTAACCAGTACATATTTTTCATCTGAAGTTATGTAAAGCTGTCCCGGAAGGTCCATAAGTGCTATCCTGCACAAAACCTCATAACAAGTCATATCAACAACCACCACGCTTCCAATATCGTTATTATAGGATGATATACAGGTTATGTACAGTTTATCCCCTCGGGGAGAATATTTTACCCTAACCGGGTTTTGTTCCAACTCAATATGGGACTTTATTGAAAGATCATCAGCATTTATTATAGTTATATCGGCGGTATTGAAATTAGCAACGGCTATATCTCTTGTAAAATGGTCAAAATCTATACCCTGGGGCATGGAACCAACCTGGATCTGTCCAATTAGTTTCATCTTTTCTGCCCTTGCTATGGACACCATGGATACGGTATCCGTATCGCTATTGGTTATAAAGGCCAGGTTTTCTGTTGCATCGTATGCGATATGACATGGCCGCCTCCCTATCGTCATAATTTCCACTACCTTACCATCTGCCAAATTGATATAGGCCAGGGCATCGGCGTAGGTTAAAGTCACCAGAATCCTTTGTCCGGACCCCAGTGTTAATAGATCATAGGGTCCTGATTTTGCCGGAAGCTGTATCCGACCAGTTTCTTCCCAAGCATTCGGATCTACAAGAGATATGCTGCTATCATCCGTATTGGCTACTGCTAACATGGGTTTATAATCCATAATGACCCCCCTATGTATAAATCTATCCCCCTAAAAGCAGGCTAGTTTCATTATATGGGGGGGGCTGGGTATGTGTTCTAGATAAAGAAAATAAGGATGCAAGCCCTTGCTGGGAACCACCAGGCCTGCATCCTTACCTTTTAAATCTGTACTATAAAATAAATGTATTCTATCTCTTCATGGGTGTTTCTGTATATAAAATAAAACTTAGCAATTCTTCACGTGTTAGGGATAAGCCCCTTTCCCTTGCCTTCCTTAAGAGAGCTAAATATGCATCCTTCAGGCTCTCCGCATTGCCACAGATGTTGTTGTGTCTGACATAAACGTTTCCCTGCTCTATGGACATGCTTTCGATACACTTCCAATCCCGGTATGCCCTCTGTAAGTTTTCAATCAATACCTTATTATCATATACTTCAGGTTTGGATCCCATCACTTCATCATCCCATCTATCAGGTATTAGCCGCAAAGGTCTATTACATTCTATGCGGATGAAGTGATATGAAGACCACCCTTAATCGACTTTATAGGCTGTTTTTTGAAGACATGCCACTCTTTATATATTTTCTGGCTGCCCCTACCAGGTAAAGGGAGCCGCAGATAAGGATTACCCCCTGCTTTCCTGCTATGTCAATACCCTTATGAACAGCCTTGAATATATCCGGCTCTACAGTAACATTATCGTTGTAGACCAGGACTTTTTCACTCAGCTCTGCAGGATCCATGGCCCTTGGGCTGTCAGGCCTGGTTGTAATGATGGTATGGGCCAGGGGACATAGTCTATTAATTATGGCATCTACCTCTTTATCCTCTAATACACCCAAAATGAGGGTAAGGTCATCATGGGCAAAGTAAGTATTTATGGTATGGGCCAGGGCATCGGCACCGGCTGCATTATGGGCCCCGTCTATCAGAATAGTCGGGTTATCCTGGATCTTTTCCAGGCGGCCGGGCCACCTTGTTCTTAGAAGACCCTCTACCACTGCCTCTTTCGGAACAGACATTCCCAACTCCTTCACCACTTCTATGGCCGTAAGGGCAGTAGCTGCATTTAGGAGCTGGTGTTCTCCAACCAGCTTCAATCTTAAGTCCTTATATATTTCATCCC
Source organism: Clostridiales bacterium (assembly GCA_012518535.1). Lineage (GTDB taxonomy): Bacteria > Bacillota > Clostridia > Caldicoprobacterales > UBA3941 > UBA3941. Next base: position 6,513 of record JAAYRX010000051.1, read on the forward strand.
CGTATCTAAAATCGAATACATTTTCAGACAGGGATGATTCTTTCACATCGACCTGATGCCCATCTACTTCATAGTATGGAGAATTTCTTTCACTTGCTGCATCACGGATAACGCCGGATGCCTCCCCGAGCTGAGGATAGCTTACCACCGGCCTACCCTGCTTTATTATCCCTGCCTTCTCAAAGGCTATCTCAGCCAAGGTGCTGCCCAGGATGTCCATGTGGTCAAATCCAATGGAGGTGATTACCGAAAGCAAGGGCTTGTCCACCACGTTTGTGGCATCAAAACGCCCCCCAAGGCCTACCTCCACAACCGCTACATCAATTTCCTGCCGGGCAAAGTAGAGGAAGCCGATGGCTGTGACTATCTCAAATTCAGTAGGATGGTTGCGTCCAGAAGCAACCATCTCTTCAACCTTCTCCTTTACCTGTTGGGTGGTTTTAGCCAAGTCCTCCCTGGGGATCTCCCTTAGATCTACCTGGATTCTCTCTGTAAAGTTTTCCAGATAGGGGGATATATACATCCCCACCTTATAGCCGGCTTCATGGAGGATATTGGTTATCATAGAGGTAACGGAACCCTTGCCGTTGGTTCCCCCTACGTGGATAATCTTATACTGCTTTTGGGGATTCCCCAGCCTGGCCAATAGATCCTTTATATTTTCAAGTCCCAGCTTAGAACCGAATTTATAAGTCCCATGTATATAGTCTAAAGCCTCATTATAGTTCATATAGATAAATCCACCCACCCTTATTCCATCATTTTCTTAAGAGCTTCCATTCTCTCCGTTACCTTTTCCATCATCCCATTATATCTTTCAAGCTTCTGCTTCTCCTCCTCCACAACTGCAGGAGGTGCCTTTTTTACGAAGTTTTCGTTGGTAAGTTTTCCACTGGCCCTGGCTATCTCCTTTTTAAGGTTTTCACTTTCCTTCCGGAGTCTTTCCATCTCCTTGTTGAAGTCAACCAGGTCTTCCAGGGGCATAAAGAGCTGGGCCTTATCCGCCACTGCCGAAACGCTGTTCTTTGGTACATCTCCTTCATCTTCCCCTATGACTACCCTGGATGCGTAGGCCAGTCTTTCAAAGTAGATTTTCTCCTTGCCAAACACCTCGTCATAGCCTTCCGAAGGCAGAATTATTACCTGAGCCTTTTGGGAAGGGGGAACATCCATCTCCGCCCTTACATTTCTTATGCTCCTGATGGCATCCATTATGGCCTCCATCTGCTCCTCGGCCTCCAGGTCCACTTCATCCCGGTCAAGTTCCGGCCATGTGGAAATCATGATGCTCTCTCCCTCATGGGGCAGGTGCTGCCAGATCTCCTCCGTTATAAAGGGCATAAAGGGATGCAACAGTTTCAGGGTGTTGGACAGGACATAGGTCAGGGTATACAGTGCCGTATCCTTCTGCCCTCCTCCCTCATCATACAACCTTGGCTTTGCAAGCTCAATATACCAATCACAGAATTCGCTCCAAATAAAGTCATAGAGCTTCTGGACCGCAATGCCCAGCTCATACTTCTCCAGGTTCTCCGTTACCTCCCCGATCAGGCGATTGTACTTGCTGATGATCCATCGGTCGGGAAGTTCCAGCTCATCCCTGTTGGGCTTTTGGGGATCGGAATCCTTCAGGTTCATCATTATAAACCTGGAAGCGTTCCATATCTTGTTGGCAAAGTTCCTGGAGGCCTCAACCCGCTCCCTGTAGAACCTCATATCGTTCCCCGGCGAGTTTCCGGTCACCAGGCTGAACCTCAGGGCATCAGCCCCATATTCCTCAATAATCTCCAGGGGGTCTATCCCATTACCCAGGGATTTACTCATCTTCCTGCCCTGGGAATCCCTAACGATGCCGTGAATGAACACGTGGTGGAAGGGAATCTCCCCCATATGCTCTATGCCGGAAAAGATCATCCGGGCAACCCAGAAAAAGATTATGTCGTAGGCCGTTACCAGAACGCTGGTGGGATAGAAGTAGTCCAACTCCTCCGTCTTTTCAGGCCAACCCAGGGTGGAAAAAGGCCAAAGAGCTGAGCTAAACCAGGTATCCAAAACGTCTTCATCCTGTCTGATATTCCGGCTGCCACACTTTGTACAGCTCTTAGGTGTCTCCCGGGCTACAATGGTTTCTCCGCAGTCATCACAGTAATAGGCGGGTATCCGATGCCCCCACCAAAGCTGCCTTGATATACACCAATCCCTGATGTTTTCCATCCAGTTGAAATAGGTCTTATCGTATCTTTCCGGAATGAAACTTATCCGCCCATCCCTGACGGCATCTATAGCCGGTTTGGCCAGGGGCTTCATCTTTACAAACCATTGCTTGGATATGATCGGCTCAACTACGGTATCACACCTATAGCAATGACCTACATTATGGCTGTGA
>JAAYRX010000052.1 GCA_012518535.1 Clostridiales bacterium
AGGCAGGGGTCTTCCCTGGCTTGAAGGCATCATAGGATTTTGTGCATGAGGAATATGCCTTCCGGTGGTGTAAATCCAGTCTTGCATTCCATCAATCCTTTATGTTATACTAAACAAGTTATATGAAGCTATCAATAGCTCTTACCATTGTAAGACAGTAAACAATGAACAAGCAGAATTTTAATCCTTTGGAAAGAGGTGAAATCCATGAAGGAAAATATACATCCCCAGTATGGCGAAGCAGTGGTCCGATGCGCCTGTGGTGAGACCTTTGTCACCGGCTCCACCAAGAAGGAACTTCGGGTTGAGATATGTTCTAAGTGCCATCCTTTCTTCACCGGAAAGCAAAAACTGGTTGATACCGGCGGTCGTGTCGAGAGGTTTAAGAGAAGATACGGCTTGAGTGAAAACGAGGGATAATACAAAAGCCGAATACAGATTGGGGATTTCCCTGGTCTGTATTTTTTGTTATAATGATGCGGATATTTGATTGTGAATCCTATATAAGAGCGATGTTTGAAGGGCTGATCAGCCATTCTGAATAATATATTAATCTGTTTGAAGGTGTTTGTATGAAAAAATGCAATATTGGGGGTCAGGCCGTATTGGAGGGGGTAATGATGAAAGCCCCCAGCAGGATGGCCATAGCCGTAAGGCGAAGTGATGGCCGGATAGAGGTCACCAGTAAGGATACCTCTTCTATAAAGGATAAATACCCCCTGCTAAAGCTGCCCGTTTTGAGGGGCATAGTTACCTTTGGCGAGACCATGGTGATGGGCATAAAAGCCTTGATGGATTCCGCAGAACTTTACGGGGAAGAAGAGGAGTATAAGCCTTCCAGGTTTGAAAGCTGGGTTTCCCAAAAAACCGGTAAAAAGGTCGACGATATTATGGTTTTCTTTGCCCTGTTAACAGCTCTGGGCTTTGCCGTCCTCTTGTTTATGCTGCTGCCTGCATTACTGACGGGATTTCTGGGCGGTATAATAAAAAGCAGTCTGATCAAGAGCCTTATAGAGGGGTTAATACGCCTAACCACCTTTATTATATATATCGTCATCATCAGCCGGATGAAGGAGATAAAAAGGGTATTTGAATACCACGGCGCAGAGCATAAGGTTATCCACTGTTATGAGCATGAGGAGGAATTGACGGTGGAAAACGCAAGGAAATATACTACCCTTCATCCCCGTTGTGGAACAGCCTTTCTGTTGATAGTCATGGTAATCAGCATCCTTGCTTTTTCATTTCTGAAGTGGGATAATATAATGTTGAGGGTCCTGATAAAGCTGCTACTGCTCCCCTTTGTGGCAGGGGTTTCCTACGAGATCATAAAATGGGCGGGAGCCAGCGATTCCGGCCTGGTTAATATAGTCATGTATCCGGGATTGATGCTTCAAAAACTGACCACCAAGGAGCCTGACGATGAGCAACTGGAAGTGGCCCTTTGCTCGTTTCTGGCGGCCATGGATACCTCCGGGGAACAGGAGGCAGGTGTTGGATTTGAATGTACTCAAGGCTATGAGGAAAGCCGGGGAACTGCTGAATGAGGCAGGTGTAGACTCCCCTCAACTGGAGGCCGGAATGTTGATGGGTCATCTGCTGAATTGTTCCAGAGAACGCCTGTATATTGATAGAGACAGGATTCTAAACCCCGAGGAAACCTTATCATACTTTAACTTGGTGGATAAAAGGCTTAAGGGTGTCCCCATCCATTACATAATAGGGCATAGGGAGTTTATGGGTCTGGATTTTTATGTAGAGGAAGGGGTTTTAATCCCTCGGCCGGATACAGAGGTACTGGTAGAGCATATCATTGAGCACGTTAAGAGCAGAAGTATCAAGGCTCCAAGGATAATAGACCTTGGGACCGGAAGCGGAGCCATAGCCATAAGCCTGGCAAAGTATATGGAGGATTCCCGGGTGACGGCGGTGGATATAGACAGCTGTGCCCTTGGGGTAGCCAGGAGAAACGTCCTTGCCCATGGGCTGGAGGATAGGGTGGACCTTATCCAGGTGGACATCTTTTCCCTATTGGAAGAATCGGAGGCTGGATGGCAGGAATCTGGATTTGATATTATGGTATCCAACCCCCCCTATATACCTACATCGGACATAGGAGGGCTGGAGATTCAGGTTAGGGAATACGAGCCCAGAAGAGCCCTGGACGGCGGGGAGGACGGGCTGGACTTTTATAGGGCCTTAGCCGGGTTGGGCCCCGGGATTTTAAAGAACGAAGGCCTGTGGGCCGTGGAGGTAGGGTATAATCAGGCCCATTCCGTGGCCCATGTTCTAAGGGCAGCGGGCTGTTACAGGGATATAGGTTATGTTAAGGATTTAAGTGGATACAAGCGGGTCGTGGCAGCCATCCTTGATCATGAATAATTTATATCCTGCCTGCAATTTCACCGGCGGGAGACTTCTCACAAGCTTATTTTAAAGGAGCATCACTATGATAGATAAACTTAATTTTATTGAGGAAAGATATGAAGAGTTAAACCGAGCCATATCCGATCCTGAAATCATCAGCAATCAAGACGAATGGAAAAAGCTAGTCATTGAACACTCCGAAATAGAGGAGATAGTCACCATATACAGGGAGTATCGCCGGGTATTGGAGGCTATAGAGGAAGCAGAAGAGATGCTCCGGGATAAACCGGATCCTGAATTTCGGGAGTTACTGGAACTGGAGCTGGAAGAGCTGTCCCCCAGGAGGGAAGAATTGGAGCAGAGACTTAAGATACTCCTTATACCTACCGACCCCAGGGATAAGAAGAATGTGGTAGTTGAGATACGCGGAGGGGCAGGCGGTGAAGAGGCAGCCCTGTTTGCCGCAGATCTATACAGGATGTATACCCGCTATGCGGAGCGGCAGGGCTGGAAGAGTGAAGTATTAAGCGCCAACTTTACGGATATAGGTGGCGTTAAGGAATTGTTCTTTATCATAGAAGGCCAGGGAGCCTATAGTCGCCTAAAGTATGAGAGTGGGGTACATCGGGTCCAGAGAATTCCCACAACGGAATCCGGCGGCAGGATCCATACCTCCACTGCTACGGTGGCGGTTTTGCCCGAGGCCGAGGAAGTGGACATAGAGATTAACCCAAATGATCTGAGGATTGATGTATTCAGATCCTCCGGCCATGGGGGTCAGAGCGTTAACACCACTGACTCCGCCGTCAGGATAACCCATTTGCCCACCGGATTGGTGGTATCCTGCCAGGATGAGAAATCCCAGCATAAGAACCGGGATAAGGCTATGAAGATCCTCAGCGCCAGGCTTTTGGACATGGCCCAGCAGGAGGAAATGGCCAAATATGCAGAGACCAGAAAGAACCAGGTGGGAACCGGCGACAGGAGTGAACGGATCCGTACCTACAACTTTCCCCAGGGCAGGATAACGGATCACAGGATCGGGCTTACCTTATATAAACTGGAAAACTTTTTGGACGGGGACATAGATGAGATGATTGATGCTCTCATTACCACAGCCCAGGCAGAGAGCCTGAAAAATGAAGAGGGAATCTCAAATTCCCGTTAAATCATAGATACCCCTTCCGCTGAATACAATCTAATAGATATTATACGATTATGCCCTTGTGCTGGTTCTGTAACCTAC
>JAAYRX010000053.1 GCA_012518535.1 Clostridiales bacterium
ATCCCCCAGTGCTTCTTTAATCTTTTCAATCTTGACCTTCTGATAATAACTATATGGAGTGATGCCGATAAATTGCTTAAACAATCTCGTCAGATGGTGACGAGACAAGCCCGCATGATTTGAGATTTTGTCCAAATTAAAATCATCCAGCCAATGAGTATCTATATACTCCTTAGCCTTAATGGTATCCAGCCTCGACTGATAAATATGCTTTGTCATGAACACCGTAATAACATAAGCCACTGTTCCATCCTCACGCAATAGCGGAAAGTTAGTAATGTCCTGGTACATCTCTTGCTCGATTGGGCTTCTCTGCCGAGAACGATAACGGTTGTCGATTTCCTCAAAGGGTACCTTTACATCGTAAACCGAGAGAATTTCTCCGGAAAATACACGCTTTAAATAATCTGTTAAGCCTAGCTTGTCATTAATGAAGGGGTCTTGCAGGACGTTAAAATTCCCGATAATATCCCAAGGGGTTGGTATGCAAAAAAAATCTATAAATGCCTTGTTCATAAACGAGCATTCGCCATCATGAGAAAATACCGCCATTGGAATGGGAAAAAGATCAAGGATGGAAAAAAGGGAATCTTCCTGCTCTAAAAGTGTGTAATAAGAGGGGGTCTCTTTCTTTTTTCGCCTGTCTCGGGGTTTAGAAGCCGTTGCCGGTATTAGCCACATATGGCCTTTTCTAACGGCGCCTTCAATACGCCCTGCCACCAAATGATATGTAATCGAGCGTGGGGACACTCCCCATTTTTCGGCTGCCTCCCTGACTGTAATATAGTCCATTATTTATCCCCCTGCCGTAATATTTTGTAATTTGATCATACTTCTTTTTACGGAATAATGCAAAATGATATAATGTCATATAAAGAATTTTTGATGATATTGTATTATTTTAGACAATTAATGACATCTATCTTGACAAACACCCTTTGAGCTTGTACCATCATAAAAAGGAACAGACTATCCCCTTGGTAAAATACTCTAACATAGCGAATGACAGGGGTTTCCGTCCCCACCGCAGCGCCAGTATCATCATCGACATAGTTTATAGTCAGAGCAAGGAAGACTAACTCAAGTATGAATAAGGAGGGGTGTGATGGACAGTAAGTTGACAGGCAGTAATTCAGACTATGGACAGTTAATAATCATTGCCGTATTGACATTAATTGTATCTATACTGCCAGAAATTATATTCAGGGAGTGGATAGGTTCCGTCCCAGCCTTCCTATCTTTCGTAAAACTAATCGTATTATTTCTAGCTTACATTTTATTTCGATACCTGAAGAATAGCAACATCTCAAAATATACTATAGTTTTAGGTGTTATTATTTTAGTTGAGATACTGACAAAGCTCACTACATCATCTTCCATATGGCAGGAAACATTTGATATGAACTCATTTGTAGGAAACTTTGGTGGATCCATATTATTAAAGCTTATTGGAATTATACCTGTACTTGCTGTACTTATTGCCCTATTTAAATCACCTGCAGAAGTATATATTTCTAAGGGCGATTTATCTATAAAAGCAGATGAAATAAAGTGGCTTGGTATAAGAAAATATATGATAAGTTGGAGAAAGTTGGCCATCATATCTGCCTTATGTATTTCTACAGGCACAGTTCTGCTAACAATCTTTACAGTGACGGGAACATCAGCAAGGATAAATACTGATAATCTAATAAAGTACATTCCATTCGTAGTTATTTTCGCATTGTTAAATTCACTTTGTGAAGGCATTGTATATAGAAGTGCTATATTAGGATCACTAAAAAACGTTTTGCCCAAGAATCAGCTGATGATTATAGCTGCAATGATATTTGGCATAGCTCACTATTACGGAGCACCCAGTGGTATTGTAGGAGTTATAATGAGTTTTTTACTTGGATGGTATTTATGTAGAAGTATGTATGAAACAAAGGGTTTTGTTTCATCATGGATAATACATTTCATGCAGGATATTG
>JAAYRX010000054.1 GCA_012518535.1 Clostridiales bacterium
AGAAATGGGCCAAAAACACTGCAGTGAGTATCCCGATAGGTACACCAATAACAATCGCGCCGGCTGTGACATAGAGGCTTCCCAGTATCATGGGGAAAATCCCGTAAATATTGCTGGACGGTTTCCAAACAGTCCCGGACAGGAACTTAAATACACCTATTTCGGCCATTGCGGGTATACCGTTTATGAATATGAATATACAGATGAGAGCAACAGCAAGTATGGATATACAGGCCGATAACAGGAAAACAATATGCATGACTTGCTCTTTTAACTTGTTTTTTATCATATGTTATCCTCCATAATGTCGTAATAGCTAATGGTTATGTTATTCATCCTTTGATTTATTTGATATCTCAGACCACTTGGTGATCTCACCCATATATATCTTTCTTACCTGCTCCACACTTAGGTTGTCCACTGTATTCTTGTTGTTTACAATTACCACAATTCCGTCTATTGCAATGGGAGTAGCGGTAAGCCCGCTTGAGATTTCGCTTTCTTTAAGCTCACGACTAGCCAATCCGATATCGCATATATCTTCTATAACGCTGTTTACACCGGTGGTGGAATCGCTTTGATTAATCTCGATTGTAGCGTTTGTATTTATAGCCAGGTATGCTTCTTTCAGTTTTTCCATTACAGGTGAGACGGAGGAGGAGCCTGCAATAGCGATTTTTCCTGATGGTTTCGTTCCGTCATAAGCAGCTTTATCGGATGCAGCTATATAACCACTGTCTTCGACAACCTTTTGCCCTTCCGATGATAGGATGAATTTTATAAAGTCCTGTGCGACTTCTGATAGGTTGTCCTTTGTTACGATGTTAAAGGGACGGGAAATCTTGTAGCTTCCGTTTTTAATGTTCTCGATTGAAGCCTCGGCATTGTCTATCTTTAGGGCTTTAATTCTCTCGTTCATTGAACCCAGGGAAATATAGCCGATTGCGCTGGTGTTTAGGGAAACACTCGTCATCATAACGCCCGTGCTTTGGGTGATATCGGCAGTTGGAACGGTAGCGTCGATTTTTTTCTCGCTTTCATCTCTCTGTTCGACGCCGAACAGCTCAACAAAGGCACCACGGGTTCCGGAGCCGTCCTCCCTGGATATAACCGTTATGTCGCTGTTCTCATCAAACCCTCTTTCGACACAGCCTGTAAAATATGTTAAGGCAAGAAGCCCTATCAGAAAAAGAGCTATTGTTTTTATTCTTTTCATGCAAGATCTCCTTTTCGTCCTTTTCCTATTTATTATTTCTTATGTATGACTATATATTAAGGAATGAATGTAAAGTCTAAAATCATGCTAATGTTAAATCCAGGTAAAATATTCGACATAATCTATGGTCTTTAGATGTCAGTTATCTAAAAAGATACTAATATTATCCATATACCCCTAAAAATTTATTTAAAATCATATCTTTGGATTTGGGGCGATAAAAAAAACAAAGCACTCTTATAGTAGCGGAGTGCCTTGCTTGTTATGGTTGATCTGTAGTAGCCTTAATAAGTTTCTTCAGGATAAATGTAGCCCTGTTTTTACAAAAGAGGCTATATTAGGGATCTTCTCATTCTGATACAGTTCATTTCCTTACCGAAGTTGTAAATTTTGCTTGCACCATCGGGAGCAAAACCGCATTTTTCATAAAATTTTATAGCATTCAGGTTTTCTTCAAATACCCATAAGACCATATTTGTCTTATCAGCTGACCTTGCTTTATCCATGGCAAATTCCAGTGCTATTGTTCCGATGCCACGACGGTAGTAATCAATGTATGTCCGCCATAGCCTGTTTATCGGCATAGGTACCGAGTCTGATGGTAATATTCATATTTTTACCTCACCTAACATGGATAATCTGCCCTTAATTTTTTACCAGTATATCAGTATAGCTTTTAAAACGAGGCACTCCCAGATATTCTGTAAAGTTACTTATGGCAAGATCAATTGCCTCTAGCATTTCTTCAGTAACTTCAATTCCAGGTTCCCAGTACCAGCTTTTAATGCTAAAGGGTTCATCGGATGCTGTCTTTTCCGGTTCAAATCTGGCTATAAATTGGTTCCCATATATGACCGGTAAAACATAATAACCATACTTTCTCTTAGCGGCCGGCGTATACACTTCCCATCGGTAGTTAAAATCGAATAATTCCGAAATCATGTCCCTGTCCCATATCATATTGTCAAGTGGGGCGAGAAACTTTACCTTTTTGCTTTTCTCCTTGAATTTGAAGAACTTCTCATCCCCTTTAGCAATATAGAAGGGAACATTTATACCTGAAACGGTAAAGCGTATTATTTCGCCTTCTTCATACAGCATTTCCAGAATAGCTTTTCTTTTACGGCTGTCAGAAATATAATGTCCCAGCCATCCACCACCGCTCCTTTCCCATAATGTGCCTACGCTTCTAATCCTTCTTTTTATGTACCATCTTAAAAAATCTTCTTCATTTTGGAAGTCAAAATTGTAGGCGAACTCTCCGGGTAAGACATTTGATGTGAAATCATAGTATTTCTGTGTCCCTCTTCTTTCTGCGACACACAGCTCCCCGCTACTGTAAAGGTAATCAAGTGCGGCACTTGATAATTTTATATGCCCCCAACGGCTTTCCCTGCTCCCCCCTATGGAAATATCTCTTGATCCTGTGATTCCGTTTTCCCTTATAAACCTTCTTATATCATCCAATATGTCAAGTGCCTCCAATTGTCCACGATAAGATAAGGTCTTTTTTACGCTTTGAGTATGTGCTTCCCGTATCTTCGCAAATAGGGGGTAGTCCTCTACTCTGTATATATTCATTTCTTTATCGTAACCATCAACCAGTGCACGTTCATTATATAAAAGATTCTGTAATATTTCCGGTTTATAACCTTGTACTTTGGATTGTAAAACAAGGTCGGGATTACGACCGACCACGTTTAAGGGATCGTACTGAATACTGCCTACTCTGTTAAAATATTTCATAACCCCATCTTTTCCTGCAAGGCTTTCATAGTCATTTAAGTTATGATAATTAACTAGAAATTGTCGTAATTCTTCTTTTAAAATGGTATCTTTCATATATACACCTCTTTAGAAGTCCTACCATGAACCTC
>JAAYRX010000055.1 GCA_012518535.1 Clostridiales bacterium
CAATGTCTCATAGGAGGGCTTGTTATGTGGGTCGTTGTATACATGGCACATCATAAAAAGGATGTTGATGCCATAGAAGGTATTTTGGGGGATGAAAACATACCTTACAAGATAAGACCTGTCTACAAAAACATAGCACCTGAAGTCAACTGTTTCGAGATAATGGTCCCCCAGTCGGAAGTCGGGGAGGTCCACAACATACTTATGGAGTATGGTTTTTAGATCTACAATATTTGAGGAGGTCTTTGGAGATGAAAACAATAGGGGTCTTAACAAGTGGTGGAGATGCTCCGGGGATGAATGCTGCAATACGGGCTGTGGTCCGAACTGCGGTCTTCCATAATATGAGGGTAATCGGCATCCGAAGTGGATACAATGGTCTTATTTATGGGGATCTTCGGGAGATGGATATTACCTCTGTTGGGGATATAGTACACAGGGGTGGAACCATACTTCATACAGATCGGTCTGAAGAATTTAAGACCCCCGATGGTCAAAAAAAGGCCAGAAACATGGCAGAGATATTTGAAATAGAGGCCATTGTGGCCATCGGCGGTGATGGTACATTCAGAGGGGCCTATGATCTATGCCGAATGGGTATACCGGTTATTGGAATTCCTGCCACCATAGACAATGATGTCAGCTCAACTGATTTTACCATAGGCTTCGATACGGCAACAAATACAGTTGTTGACGCTATAAATAAAATCAGGGATACAGTAACGTCCCACCAGCGGGCTAATGTGATTGAAGTTATGGGTCGGGGCCGAGGGGATATTGCTCTCTATACCGGGGTTGCCGGAGGAGCGGAGCATATTGTTATACCTGAGATCTCCTTAAATATCAATGAAATATGTAAGCGGCTCATTCAAGGCAGGGATAGGGGGAAGAGCTCTCACATCATCATGCTGGCGGAGGGTATGACCGATGTGAAAGAACTGTGTGCACAGATCGAAGAAAAGACCGGGATTGAAACCAGGGCTACGGTACTGGGGCATATACAGCGTGGTGGCAATCCTACGGTAGCCGATAGAATTTTGGCAAGCAAGATGGGGTATCATGCAGTAAATTCCCTAAAAGAGGGCAGGGTAAATAGATTAGTGTCTATCAGGAATAACAAGATAACAGATTGCGATATAGAAGAAGGCATGGCTATGCAAAAGGGTTTTGATACTGACCTTTACGAGATGTCTAAGATACTGTCCATGTAGATGATCTGAAATTGGACATGTTCGGTATTAAACAGCAAAAGGGATAGGTATAAGGTCGGATCCATGATATACAGTATTGGTAGAGGAGATGGTTAAACTGGTAACGGTGGATACCGAGATTAGAGTCAGATACAAGGAAACGGATCGGATGGGGATCGTGCATCATTCCAATTACTATGTTTGGTTTGAAGTTGCAAGAACCGAATATATGCGCCAACAAGGCCTTAACTACAGGGAAGTGGAGGAAAGGGGCATATTGCTACCCCTGAGAGAAACCTACTGCAAGTATATTCAAGGAGCCCTATATGATGACCAGCTTATCATACATACGACTATGACAGGTTTTACTGGTGCGAGGATTATTATGGAATATGAGGTCGTCAGAAAGGTTGATAATAGTCTATTGGCAAAGGGTAAGACCGTTAATGCCATAACAGACAGCAACTTAAAACCAGTAAACATAAAGAAAACGGCCCCTGATTTGTACCAATTGTTTCTGAATTGTGTCCAAGGGACATAGTTATATAGCTATTCCTCTTTGATTATATTTTCTCCTCTTGATGCCATCTCTGGATTAAATATAAGTAGAAGGATTTCATAATTTTTATGCGATGACCTTAACCTAATATTTATTATTTCAATTTCAAAATTAGCCCTTGCGATAACTTGTCCGCAAGGGCTAATTTTTGATTTCAACCATCAATTATGATGGAATAGCTACATGGAGTTTATTTTTGTTCCTTGGCGATCTGTTGGGCTGCCAAGACCAGGAACATATAGTGGGAGGAACCCCCGCCCATTACATATTCCACCTGCTGCCACAGGAATGGAAATACCAGCAGTTCGGGGAAATCGGGCCTTATAAGGGCCGTACCCGAAATTACTCCGCCGGGGATATAGGACCAGTCAGCACGGTTGAGACCGTAGCCAACTGTTGCCGATTTTGTTCCTATCCCTGAGGCAAAAGACATGGTATTAGAACCCGGATGACAACCTAAAACAAAGTTTAGAGAGTTGAAAATCAACTCGGCATCGAAAATCTCAGGGTAGGCCTTATGAAGGAAGTAATACCGGTAGCCCAGACTCTGGATACCCCAGCCTGCTCCCCATATATGAGGACGATAGGGAATTCCATAGGGGGTTTCAGCGCTCTGCTTATCAAAATACGCCTTTAAATCGGGCAATGCGCTTCGGAATTTTTCTGAGAATTCGGCATCGTTCATTACCTTTTCAGCACGGGCTGTGAACCAACCTACATCAGCTATGGAATCGACTATAAAATCGATTTCCGATAACAGGAAGTTCTTATATTTCTCTTCACCGGTAGTTAGAAGCAGTTCTACCGCAGCGTGTATTTTTGCAGTTCTTGCCTTATCGGATCCGTCTGTAACCTCGAAGAGCTCACGGGCTGCTTCCAGTGATTGCTCACTCAATGTATCGTTAAAGCCCTTCAAAGCACGGGAGGCGGCCGCCAGATGGGCAGCTGTTGTCAATTCCCTGGGAGGATTGTCTTCGGTAAATACCCAGCGATCATCCTCATTTCCTTTGACACCGTCTGTCATGGCTGCACTGTCGCCAAGGAGGACATATTGTCTTAGATCATTGGCGATAATACCACGATAGAGTCGTCCCAATGCGCGATAGGCACCTACCACGGACAAGACACCGTGCTCGATCTGCTGGAGGATATCATTCTTGCCGTCCGGCTGATGGATTTCGGTTATTCGTCTTTCCTGATCTATGGTAGTTACATCATAGTCTACATTGAAGGACTCATAAGCCAGGGTGAGGATATAAAATTCACCGGCCTGTGATTCTACGCGAAGGTCAAAGTCACCGGCATCATGCCAACCACCGACATTAAGGCCGGGTACCACATCACCTGGTTTGTATTTGGTCAATGTAGAAGGTCCCTGCACATATCCATCAATGTGATTGAAATTAACCGGAGCCATACGGGCATCATCGTCGTGGCAGAGGTCATGCCATACCCGGTATTTTTCATTTACCCTCATATGGCACATCTGTACTGGAAGGAAATACTCCAGAACCGGCTGCCATACACCGCGATCGTAAACGTCCTTGGCGATACGGAAGATGGATGATTCTGAAGTCCCATACCGGACCTTATACAATCCTTCTTCATTTATTTGGGTAAAATCAAATTTCAAATAGTTATAGCGGAGGAATTGTCCCCATTTGTCACCGGCATTTGTGTAGACCTCTTCCTCACCGGTTTCAGTTATCTTCACAAGCATTGGCTTCTCACAATTGCTGTCACGTCTGTCCAGTTCAATAATCGCCGTTTTTGTTTGATTGGGATGATATCCTACCTGGGATGTTTGGACAATTGGTGGGTATATCCAGTCTTCCACCACATTAGGGGTTATGACCCATTGGATGGCATTTTCTGTTGCTCCGGTGGGTACCTCACTGCTAACGACAAACCAACCGTTATTATGGTTCATACGTCCATCATACAGTTTAAGGTCCGTGCCTTTGCTTTCAATCACAAATCTGTTGTATGGATCGTCCGGTCTAACCACAAATCTCTTTCCGACTGCATAGGGTTCGGCTATAATATCGTCGGCAATAATAGGGCTATATTCCTTGTTATCGCCGGAAAGATGTTTGATATCAGCTTTTGCGTCGGGTTCACTGAAATCCCCGGTATGTAGATAGTTAGGAGGTAGAGTTAGTACAGGGCCGTTGGGTTGTTCAGGGAAGATACCGTGCTTATCGTCCATTATCCAGGGCTTTCCGAATAATGCGCCGGGGAACAACTCCATATTGAAGCACAGTTTGCCCATAAACTTCTCGGGTATAGGCCTGTCCAGATTAACGGTTACCCTGACGGAATCTCCTTCACCTTTGACGATAACTTGGTAATTGAATTCGAAATCCGGGTAGATCATGGGATTAAAGCCCCTGAGATGTCTGGATCTATCGGGGAAGCTCAACGAAGTTGTAATGGTGTTGGCGGTTTCATCCAGCTTGCGTTCACCCTGTTTTGGAACGGGTTGCCATTGTCCCGGTGTCTGCTCAAAACGTATATCACCGTTTGTTGCAACTCGATTTCCATGCATGATAATACTCACACCGGATTGGTGACCCTCCGGGTAAATATCATCAAAAGCCATAACATCAACGCCGATGTTCTTGAAGTAGCCCAATTCTTTGTTTAGTTTGAATCCCTTTTCATTACAAGTGTTGCAACTACTTGTATTTTCCATTTTCTCTTCCAACTCCTTTTCAATTCTTGATATGATGCACGGAACCTGTTATTCCTGGGTGCAGAGCCCTATCAAGAAATATAGTTGTAATGGGATTACCCTTTACCATACTAATATAGTATATTATAAAAGGGAAATATGCAAGATAGTCCAGGGCACATATGATGCGATTAGGTCCCGTTGTAAACCTCTAAACATCAGTGTATTTGGTTATTTCTGCCTGTTCATATTAATGATTGCCGGTCTTCCAAAAGTTTCTTAAAATCATATTCAATATGCCACCCTGCTCATAATATTCCATCTCGATTTTGCTGTCTATCCTGGCAATTGCTTCAAAGGTCAAAGTGCTTCCATCCTGACGGATGGCACGCACCTGGAGTCTCTTGTTTGGGTAAAGGTTCTCGGACAGGCCTAAAATATCAAAGCTTTCCGTCCCTGTAATACCAAGGGATTCAGCGCTGACACCTTCCGTGAACTGTATGGGTAGAACACCCATGCCGATAAGGTTACTTCTGTGGATTCTTTCAAAGCCCTGGGCCAAGACCGCTTTAACGCCTAAGAGGGCGGTTCCCTTGGCAGCCCAATCCCTGGAACTACCTGTTCCGTATTCCTTACCCGCTATAACAACAAGGGGTGTATCGGTTTCCTTATATTTCATGGCCGCATCGTATATTGATACAATCTCCCCTGTGGGAAGATACCTTGTATAGCCTCCCTCAACTCCGGGAATCATCCTGTTTCTGATCCTGATATTTGCAAATGTTCCCCTCATCATCACTTCATGGGTCCCTCTGCGAGAACCGTAGGTATTTAGATGATCCGTTTTGACATTCTGTGATGTCAGGTGAATACCTGCATCGGAGGTCTCAGGGATGCTTCCTGCCGGTGAGATATGATCGGTAGTAACGCTGTCCCCTAGTAAGGCTAATACCTGGGCACCCAAAATGTCATTGATCTTATTAGGATCGATTCCCATATTGTCAAAGAAGGTAGGCTTCCTTATATATGTAGATGCCTCGCTCCATTCATAGATATTCCCATCGGGTACAGGGAGGCTGTTCCATAGTTCATTTGTATGGAAAATACCGTCGTATTTATCGCGGTAGATATGGGGCTTTACATGGGCCTTGATGGCGGCCTCAATCTCCTCGTCACTTGGCCATATATCCTTTAAATATACAGGCTCGTTCTTATCATTATAGGAGATGGGATCGGAATACAGATCGATGTCAACTGTACCCGCCAAGCCATAGGCTATAACCAGCGGGGGGGAAACCAGGTAATTCATTTTAGTTTGGGGATGAATTCGGCCTTCGAAATTGCGATTTCCGCTCAGCACTGCCGCAACGGTCATATCATTTTTATCTATAGCTTCACTTACCTCTTCGGATAGGGGGCCGCTGTTGCCTATGCAGGTGGTGCACCCATAGCCTACAACATTATAGCCCAACTGCTCAAGGTAGGGGAGAAGTCCCGCATTCCTGAGATATTCTGTAACAACCAATGAGCCGGGTCCAAAACTGCTCTTCACGTATCTGGGTTTTTTTAGGCCCTTCTCTACGGCCTTTTTTGCCAGTAACCCTGCCCCTATCATGACATGCGGATTCGACGTGTTGGTGCAGCTGGTTATGGCGGAGATTACGACAGCTCCATTACTCAGATTTTCTTCTCCACCATCCTTGTATCTGATATTAACTGTTTTGTTTGCATCGCCTTTTTCTATGCCGTATCCACCTTCTTCCAAGGGAGCAGTTATCACTTTGCGATAGGAATCTTTCATGTCCTTAAGGTTTATTCGGTCCTGGGGTCGTTTGGGTCCGGCCAGGCTGGGCTCAACAGTTGAAAGGTCGAGTTCCAATACCTTAGTAAATATGGGTATGGGTGAATCATCGGTTCTAAACATGCCCTGGGCCTTGTAGTACTTTTCTATCAAGGAGATGTGGGATTCCTCCCGACCGGTGGCTCTGAGGTAGTCCAATGTTTTATTGTCCACCGGAAAGTAGGCGGCAGTTGCTCCATATTCAGGGCACATATTGGCAACGGTAGCCCTGTCTTCTACGCTAATATTACCGGTACCCTCACCGAAAAATTCAACGAATTTTCCGATTACTCCTTCCTTCCTTAAGAGTTCGGTTATGGTAAGGACGAGATCCGTAGCGGTAGACCCTATTGGAAGGCTGCCTCTAAGCCTCAGACCAATTACTTCAGGCACCAAAAAATACAGGGGTTGTCCCAGCATACAAGCTTCAGCTTCAATCCCGCCAACACCCCAGCCCAGTACCCCAATTCCGTTGATCATAGGGGTATGGGAGTCTGTTCCTACAAGGGTGTCAGGAAATACTGCTTCTCCCTCCCCATCCGACCTGACAGTGGCTACACTGGCCAAAAGTTCCAGATTTACCTGATGGACGATACCAATTGAGGGGGGAAAGACCCGGAAGTTGGAGAAGGTGTTCTGAGCCCATTTAAGCAGCTCGTATCTTTCCCTGTTCCTTTCAAATTCCTTTTGTACATTGTAGCTTAATGATTCGCTGCTACCATAGGAATCAACGATTACAGAATGGTCAATCACCAGATCCACTGGAACAATGGGGTTGATCTTGCTTGCGTCTGCGCCGCTTTCATGCATTGCAGTTCTCATGGCCGCCAGATCCACCACTACAGGGACCCCTGTGAAATCCTGCAGTATGATTCTGGAAGGTGTGAAGGGTATTTCATCACTGGTGCTTTGACCGGACCAGGATGCTATGCTCTTTATATGTTCCATGGTCACCAGATTGTCATCGTAGTTTCTCAGGGCGGCTTCCAGGAGAATTTTTAAGGAGCAGGGCAACTTGGAAATATTCCCTAGACCGAATTCTTGAAGACTTGTGATATCATAATATGTATAGTCTTTACCGTCTACTGATAGGGTTTTCCTGTTTATACCGGACTTAATGTTCATTAGATCACCTCTGTTTAAGTATAGAATTCAAGGATGGCTGTTATCAACAGGTCTGATTGTTTCGCTTAAGCTTTATTTTGCATGGGTATAGATAACTTATTCATAAACTTAAATTTGGATGTTAAACAAGGATGGAGCCTATCTGCCAGGACTGAATGTTTCCAGTTGTTCCAGCCATTTTGACAAGACCTTATATGATTTCCTTCTTGTTGTGGTAAGCTGTGATCTTTGCTATAATGTTTAGGAAATAAGAGAGGGGATAGAACCTGTGGCTTTGTATGTACAAGCCCTGATAATCCTTTTTAAACAGTAAATGAGAATTATGAGGTCAGTGCTTTAGCGGATTTGACATAAAGTTAGCAGTTTGGGTTTATATCGCAATAAGTAGGTTTCGGGAACTTAATACAAATCTATCATAAGGTTCCAGGGAGCTTGGAAGGGAAAGGATGTGTCTATGAAGAAAAAAGTTATTCTAGGTATGAGCGGTGGAGTCGATTCATCAGTGGCCGGCTTATTGTTAAAAGAGTCAGGTTATGATGTTATTGGGATATTCATGAAAAATTGGGATGAGAAGGATGAAAATGGTGAGTGTATGGCCACTGCTGATGCAGAGGATGCCAGACGGGTAGCTGATCGATTGGATATACCCTGCTATACCGTGAATTTTGAACAGGAATATTGGGACAGGGTATTCACCTATTTTCTGGAGGAGTATGAAAGAGGGAGAACACCCAATCCGGACGTTATGTGTAACCAGGAAATCAAGTTCAATGCCTTTTTGGACTACGCACTAAAACTGGAAGCGGATTATATAGCCATGGGTCACTATGCCCAGGTAGAGGGAAGGGATGGAGACTACTACCTCCTCAGGGGTGCGGATAAGAACAAGGATCAGAGCTATTTTTTGTCCAGGATAGATCAAAAAGCCCTGTCCAAGACCTTATTCCCTATAGGACATCTGAAAAAGGATGAAGTTAGAAAACTGGCTGATGAATATGGTTTTCATGTAGCCGATAAAAAGGATTCAACAGGGATCTGCTTTATAGGTGAGAGAAACTTCAGCCAATTTTTGGATAGATTTCTCCTGGCCGAAGAGGGCGATATTGTTGATGTGGACGGAGGGAAAATAGGGAGACATAGCGGGCTTATTCACTATACTCTGGGACAGAGAAAGGGTATTGGTATAGGCGGAATAGGGACGGGAGAGCCCTGGTTTGTAGTCGATAAGGACCTTAAGAACAATATTCTCTATGTTGCTCAGGGAGCTAAAAACCCGGCTCTCTATTCGATATCTCTAATAGGAGAATCTCCTGCCTGGATAGTGGGACATCCACCAAGCATGCCACTTAAGTGTACAGCCAAGTTTAGATATAGACAGCAGGATATACCAGTAACCGTTGATATCCTGGAAGATGGCAATCTCCATATAGTCTACGATTACCCGGTGAAGGCTGTAACCCCGGGCCAAGTAGCGGTATTATACCAGGGAGAGGTATGTTTGGGCAGCTCTATAATCGGTAAAACGGAGCCATTGAAAGAAAGAAATTACAGGCTTTGATCCCCAGGCTTTGGAGACCATAGAATCTAAGTTAACCAAGTTATAACAACCATATAGGGATTGGTAATGCTTTAGAAGCACAAACCAAATAAAAAAGAAGACATATTACCTTTTTTGTTCTATAATAGACTGGTATGCGAAAAAAAGCATTGTAGATCTAATAGGACGTGGAGGGGAATATGTCTTTTTCATGGTATATATCTGGTATAATAACGATTATTCTCTGGGGCACAGCTGATTTGTTTTATAAGAAGGGCACTGATCCCGGGGATAGATACAGCCACCTGAAGATAGTGGTTATGGTGGCATTGGTTATGGGTACGCAGGCTATGTTTGAGCTTAACAAGATGAACTGGCAGTTCGACTTCATCAATATAATAAAGTATATCCCGGTGTCTTCCATGTATATTCTATCCATGACGATTGGCTATATAGGCCTCAGATACCTTGAGGTCTCCATCAATTCGCCTGTCAGCAACACTTCGGGTGCTATAGCCGGGATATTGGCTTTTATTGTCCTGGGAAAAACGATGAACATCTGGCAGCTGATAGCGGTAGCAATGATAACATACGGCCTTATTGCCATTTCAATGGTCCAGAGGAAGCTGGCCGAAGAGGAAATGGAGAGGAATCAGGATGAGGACAGCAGAAAATATAGGTTAGGTGCATTAGCCCTGGTTTTCCCCATACTATATGCAATAGTGGATGCCCTGGGTACCTTCCTTGACGATGTCTATCTTAGTAAGCTTATGAGCCCGGAGGAGGCCTTGATCTCCTATGAACTGACCTTTCTTTTCTGTGGAATTCTGACCTTATTCTATTTGCTAGGCATTAAAAAGGAAAAGTTTATGATTCTAAGAGAGAAGGATAAGGCCCTGGCTGCGGTATTCGAAACAGCGGGTCAATTCTTCTATGTCTATGCCCTGGACACCAACTCCGTTGTTGTGGCACCCATGATTGCCTCCTATAGCATTGTCTCCGTTATCTTGGGTAGGATTTTTCTCAAGGAGAAGTTATCCATAAAACAATACTTAATAATAGCCTTGGTTATGGCGGGCATTTTCTTGCTGGGCTTGTTCGAATAGGGAATCTCCATACTTCATAATTTAAATTACCCAGTACAATCCATCCGACACATCAACTTTTCGTTGACTTCTCTTAAAGTAAATACCTGATTTTCTTAGGCTGAACTATTATTGGAGCGGGGCTGCTGGATGGTGCTTTCAATTGTGTTTTATCTCTACTATGTCTGTGTTATTATATTTGCATGAGAGGAATTATAGCCCTATTGGCGAACGGTGAACTATATAAAACCTGACATAATAGCGGAACAGGGATGAAGCAATAGCAAATGGAAATATGAGGTAATTGACTATCAAAATAACTGAAATTTAGTACAAAGCACATATCCCATAAGAGACTTGTGTATACCGGAGATAAGAGGGAAACGAGGTGTTAATTATGGATAGGAGAAAAGAACTTAAGGAATTATATAAGACCATAAAACCTGACATGGGGGTATTTGCCATAAGATCCATCAAGGACAACAAATGCTATATACAGGGTACCCAGGATTTAAAGAGCTTTATAAACAGGGTAAAATTTCAACTTAATTTTGGTAGCCATCCAAACAAGGAGCTTCAAAGGGATTGGATGCGCTACGGTGAATCGGG
>JAAYRX010000056.1 GCA_012518535.1 Clostridiales bacterium
TTCCTTCTTATGTTTTTCCAGGTTGGCGACCAAGGTTTTTTCCTTTTTTTCAGCCACCTTTAGGTTCTGAAAAGCCTGGTTTATATACTGGCCCGTTGTTATTCTGGCGATCTGATCTGCAAGCTTTTGTTCCAGCTCATCAGCCTTCCTCTGTAGATCATTCCTCTTGCTTGTGTCTTCTGAGATAAGCTCCCGCAACTCAATAAGGACATCTTCGGCTGTGTGTATAGTGACATTGCTTATCCTATCTGTCAGTTTCTGCCCTATCTCACTCTCAGAAGTGGAAATCCCTGAAATATACTGAATTATGCTCTGCTCAATGCTATCGCAACGCTTCCTGGCCTCCCGTTCTCTCTCCTTTAGCAGGCTCTGGGCCATTTGATAGAGGTCTGTATTGAATACCCGTCTGAAGATTTCACCCCGATCCTTAGTGTTAGCCAGTAATAACTGTAAGAATTCCCCTTGAGCAATCATGGCAATTTGCTTAAACTGGCGATAATTGATACCGAGTATACTCTCAATTTTTACCGTAACATTGTTTAAGCCGGTGATGATATCCCCACTTGGAAGCACCAAGGTAGCGTTAGCACTTTCGGTAGTCAGGCCCTGGCCGCTTCGTTTTGGCCTTTCATAGCGGGGATTCCGGATTACAGTATATTGCTTGCCCCTGTGCAAAAAGGTAAACTCCACAAAGGTTTCGGTATCGGGCTTTGCAAAGTCACTGCGCAGGGTCTCCACTCCCCGGGTAGAGCCGCTGGCCTCACCGAATAGGGCAAAGGCTATGGCATCAAAGATAGTGGTTTTCCCGGATCCCGTATCACCGGTAATCAGAAATAGTCCCCTACCTTTGAATGCGGTCATATCCAATTCTATTCTATACGCATAGGAACAAAAGGCGCTCATTACCAATTTTATTGGCTTCATATCCCGACCCCTCCTGCCTGCTGAAAGATCTCCTTCATGACCCTTATCTCATCCTCGGTTAGCTCCTGGTTATTCTGTATCTGATAGAACTCGGAGAATAAATCCAAGGGATCCTTTTCTGCTACGTCACTGGCAGCCAGGGCTTCGGAATCATAGACCTGTTGGGTACGGCTGTTTTCAAATTCCAAGGCCATTAGATTGGGGTAGACCTGCCTTAACTGCCCAAGGGCATCATAGATTTCTTCCTCATCGGTGATAATGGCATGGATATAATCCTTGGAACCTTCCGAATCTTCCTTCCCAATACGAATCAGCTCCTTGATAGGTCCCCTGACTTCCCGAAGATCCCGTAGGGGAGTAAGTGGTATTTGATCTATCAGGATCTCTCCCTTTTTACCCATCTCAACAAGGGTGACAGATTTGGTATGGCGGGTCTCTGAAAAGGAATATTTTAGGGGTGAACCGGAGTAGCGGATACAATCCCGTCCCATCCGCTGATGCCTATGAAGGTGTCCCAAGGCAACATAGTCAAAATCATCAAAGATAGATACATCTACATGATCCAATCCTCCTATGGATATGGCCTCCGAATCAGATAGCTGGGGCTGTGCCATACCGCTTACCACGAATTGATGGGCCACAAGAATATTTCTTTCATCCGTATTGATCTCGGATGCAGAAATCACCATTTTCACTGCATCTTCATAGGATTCTACTGGTTCATTGAAAAACGGCCTGACCATGGCGGGCTTTATAAAGGGCAGCATAAATATGTTGATCTTGCCATCGTCGTCCTCCAGGGTCGCCTTTTGAAGAAACCCATCAAACACGCCCGCTATATGGAGTCCGTTGTTCTCCATAATTCGGCTTCCAAAGCTTAATCTTTCGGGGGAGTCATGGTTTCCGCTGATTATAAACACGGGTTGACCAAGTGAAGCCAACCTGGTTAGAAATTCGTCCAATAATTCTACAGCTTCAGTGGAAGGCTGACTTTTGTCGTAGATATCCCCGGCCATTAGAACAGCTCCGGGCTTTGTACTATCTGTTAACTTCAATATTTCATCCAGTATGTACTCCTGATCCTCGATCATGTTAAATCCATTGACCCGCTTACCAATATGTAAATCTGCGATGTGTAAGATTTTCATTATATCAACCCCCTAAACCAAAACCTTACATTCTTATGGGAACAGCGTCACAATAATAGGTCGGTGTCCCGGGGTTCTGCCTTTGTGTTTTATTTCCATGCTTCAATACGCTTTACAACCCTTTCGGCTGTATCCATATCGTCAATACCATAAATACTGGAAAACCAAACCCCTTCGGGTTTTAGAGTCTCAAAAACGAGGGGTAACTCCTCCAGGGTTATTTGCAATTGTATTCCCTTACCCTTATCCTGGATTTTCCTGTATACATCTATCCATTTTGCATAACCCTCGTTGCCCGCTCCGCAAATCCATTGTACAGCATTTAGTTCCTCAATATCCAAAATTGAGTCCAGGTGCCTTAGAGCATCGGGACCGTCCAAATGGTAGATGGATCTGTCGTAGAACCTGCATTCCTCAATTATGCCCGGCAGGAAAATCTCATCAAACATTTCCTTGCTTATCATACAGGAAAAGTCATTGGATGGTATGTAGTATCGGCCTTCATAAAATAAAGGCGTCCAGGAAGTGATGGGCATGTCCGCCTCCCTTATCATATTGTAAAAAATATCATATACATGGAAATATTCCTTGTAGGATTCCTCAAGCTTCTGGACCACATAGTCCAGATTTTCAATCAAATCCATGGCCAGGTTGGCCGGATCCCGCAAAGCTGCCAGATGGTCGCCACCGGGATGAAAGTCTGTCAGGCCCACAATGAATTTTCCCTTGCCCCTCTCTATCAATAACCTTGTAAATTCTACTGTAGCCTTAAATAGGGGATGCTCAGGATTAAAAGCTATGTCCTGGCTATCCGTCTCCCAATCGATAATACAGGGCTCACTCCATGTGGTTGTCTCACCGAATTGGTACGGGCATCCACACCATACGCTGAAGATCTCAGGACCCATATTGGGGAAAACCGTAGGTACTCCGTCTGCAAAATAGATACTGTTTTCCAGCTCCCTATCCAGCAGTTCAGCCCTAAACTCTATATCCAGCCACCTCTCCCTATGATCCTTATATTCCTTTTCGGGTAGGGGGCTGGGATTCTCTTTGGGTAGTATAATGCTAACGGGGGGCCTGTCCACTATCTCACAGTGCCAAAATGCATTGATCCTCTTTTTTGTATTATCAAAATCCGGTTTTAGTGATAATTCCACCTTAGTAACACCTCCACCTATGAGTTTTAATAAATCGGATTAATATAATGGGGCTACATATAAAATGAAGCCCCTTGGTTTTGAACGATTATTAGAAAAGCATCTGCCATCCGCTTATTATGAATCTAACTGAGAATATCAGGATAAAAGCTCCCAAACATAGGATGACCCATCTGTAAACTGTATCATTCATCAGTTTCTTTCCCTTGGAGAATGCGGTGGAAATCGCCACATACCATGTGAAATCTGATAGGATATGGCCAAAGTAAAAGGCCAAGATACCCAATACTCCCATAGTATAGGCCTGACGGATAGATTCCATTCCCGTAGAAGCCCACCATAGTATAAAATAGGGGTTTGTGGCGCTTACGACTATACCCGCCAGGACAAGATTCCTATGCCCCATGCCCCCATTCTTCTGATCCTCCAGGGAAATAGTCTTTTTTAGGCTGGACTTTATCATATCGTAGCCCATCCATGCAAGAAAACCTCCGCCCAAAAAGCCTATTAGACCCGCTATGATAGGGTTTGAAAAAAAGTCCCTGAGCCCAAAGGCCATAGCAAAGACAAGAGTGAACTCCAAAATCCCGTGACCTAATACTACCAAGGGTCCCGCTATATAGCCCCTTTTGAGGCTGCCTTCAATGGTAACTCCCAGTAAGGGACCCGGCATCATGGCCCCAGAAAACCCTATTAAAAATGCACTGATAAAAATTCCCCAAATTGTCAACTGTCCTAACCTCCACCCTGATATTCAATCCGTTTATTACCTACCTATTGATTATCAACATTATAAGGATAAGTGAAACTATAAGTACCTGAGCCGATCTCCGCCTGGCAACCACCAGGGCAGGGGCTAAACTGTACATTGTCCCCAACAATTGTCTCTGAATCAGCATAGGGCAAAACCAGATGAGCGGTAGTATTATGAGGTACCATAACATCCACCACCATATTCCCATCCTTTATAGCCCATTTAATTGCGATCTTTCCATATAGGCTCTTGTACTCGGCCCTTGCATGGGTCAATCCTCCTCCGGGCTGTGGCCTCATAAGGATGCGCTTAAATCCTGGATTATCAGGATCTGTATCCAAGCCCGCAACAACCCCGTAGAGCCAATCGCCTATGGAACCGTAAGCATAATGATTAAAGGAGTTCATATCCGGGCTCCACATGGTTCCATCCGGTTTGATACCATCCCAATGTTCCCATATTGTAGTAGCTCCCATCTTTACCTGGTATAGCCAGGATGGATAATCCTCCTTCAGCAATAGGTCATAGGCCTCCTTAAGCCTGCCGTTCCGGCTTAGTACATGGCAGAAATACGGTGTGCCTAAAAATCCGGTTTGTAAATGGCCGTCATTATCATCCAATAATTCTATAAGCCCCTTTATGGTGCGTTCCTTATATTCCTCTGGTACCAACCCAAACATCAGAGAAAGGATATGAGCGGTCTGGGTAGGAGCTGCCAGTCTGCCGTTGGGGGTGAAGAACTCATCCCTATAGGCTTTCAATATTGACTCGCGTAGTCTTGAATACTCCTCTGCATCCTCGTCCTTTCCCAATATCCTGGCTGTATTTGCCAGAATCCCTGTAGAAAAGGCATAATAAGCTGTCGCTGTAAGATCGTTGGGAGTAGCACCAAAATAGCTACCCTCCTTTGCATCCAAGGCCACCCAATCCCCATAATGAAACCCGGTATTCCAAAGAACTCCGTCCTGTGCCTTTCCTCTGATGTATTCTATCCAGGCTTTCATACTATCGTATTGTTCCTCTAGTATCCGCTTATCACCATGGGTTAAATATAGAGTCCAGGGACAGATTACTGCTGCATCACCCCATCCGGTCGCAGAGTGATTATCACTCACGGAACCATCCTCAGCGGTCTCCGTCAGGACATCGGGTATAACATAGGGTATACCACCATCCTCCAACTGCCCTGCTCTTATATCTCTAAACCACTTCTTAAAGAATACCCTTACATCCTTTAGATAGCAGGCAGTCTTCATAAATACCTGGGCATCTCCGGTCCAACCAAGCCTTTCATCCCTTTGGGGGCAATCGGTGGGTATATCCACGAAGTTACCCTTAAGGCCCCATAGGATATTGTGATGAAGCTGGTTAACCAGCTCATTGGAACAGGAAAAATCCCCTACCCTTTCCATATCCGAATGGATTACCACTGCTTCGAAGTTCTCTATGTCAACATCTCCCGGATACTCTTCTATCAAGACATATCGAAATCCCTGGAATGTAAAATGGGGTTCAAAGGTCTCCATACCCTCACCCTTTAAAATATACTCTATCCTGTTCTTTGCTGACCGTAGATTTTCTGTATAGAAATTTCCTTCTGCATCCAGCACTTCGGCATGCTTTAAAACTACCCTGTCCCCGGCCTTACCTTCTGCTTTAAACCTGACCCAGCCGCTCATATTTTGTCCAAAGTCTATAACCAGTTCATCTTTTGGTGTTCTGAACATTGATACAGGCTTTAAGGTCTCCTGCCTCACAGTCAGTACCCCGTCCTGGGGAACAAGAATTGATAGATCCTTATCCATAACCCAAACGCCGGACCAGTCCTTATCATCAAATCCGGGCATGTTCCAACCATCTTGTTCTTGCCGTGCATCATAGGTTTCACCGTGATATAGTTCCGAATATAGAATTGGGCTGTCCGAGGCCTTCCAATCAGCATCGGAAACTACTGTAACTTCCCGTCCATCCTTATACCTGACCAATAACTGAAGCAATAATCCCACCCGATTGCCGTATACATTACGACGATCAGCCCATCCTATATTCCCTTTATACCAACCAACACCCAGGGATGCTCCTATGGCATTGTCACTATCCTTTAGCAGGTCGGTGACATCATAGGTTTGGTATTGGAGCCTTTTTCTATAGTCGGTCCAGCCCGGTGTCAAAAGCCCTTCCCCTATCCGGTTACCGTTAATGTAGAGCTCGTACATTCCCAAAGCGGTGGCGTAGACCCTGGCGAACTCAATCTCGCCCTCCAGCTTAAATTCCTTTCTAAGAAGCTTTCCCTTAGACGAAGCTCCTTCATCATCCCCCTCGGGACTGATAAACCTTGCCTTCCATATGTTGGGATCTAAAATCCCGGTTTCAAAGAATGCCGCATCGCTCCAGGGGCTTTCATTCTTGTAGTTATCGGTTATCCTTACCCTATAAAAATATCTGGTAGATGATTGTAGTTCGGGCCCTGCATACTCGACATGGGCGGATTCTGAAGACCTGACTATACCTGTATCCCAAATTACGTCTGTAAAATCCCGGTCCATGCCCACCTGCAGATGATAGCTCTCCTGAACTACATTTCTTTTGCCCGAATCCAATATCCAGCCGAATCGTGGATTCGCTTCTCCAATTCCTATGGGGTTTTCCAAATACTCACATCTTAGCCCTATAGCTTTTAACAAGATAACCACTCCTTTTTATGTATAATAGTTGAGCTCTCGTGTTATTGAAAATGAGAGATTCAAAAACTACGTTCTCCCTTTGGATTCTGGGGGCCTGATCCCCCAACATCAGTTTTTCCTGGCTGATAATACCCCGGATCCTCTATGTTGTTTTTCTCATATAATAGTGTGAATAGGGCCAGTAATTCCAAGGCATAAATAAAAAAGAATAGAAAACCTCTATAGATATATAAAAATCATGTGTGTCATTTCATTATAACAGATGGTAGATTGCCATACAATGACCTATACCAGCATATTATAAATGTATTCTTCATGGTTTTCTAAATGGACAAGCCCCTATTTTATACTTGAAATGTATTGACAGAATAAAAGAAGTACCCTAAGGTTTATCAGGATACTTCTTTACGGTTTGTCATATATAGATAACTCACTATATTTCTATAGGGATTGTCCTGTTTTTCTCAAGATTACCTATGCTTTGCAATCTTTTTATTCTTATATAATATGCGGTCATTAGAAGGCTTGCAGCACCGAGCCAGGCGGCTACTTCTGAAAAGTAGAGTCCAATCTCACCAATCAAGAGGGGAAGGAAAGCTACAGTGGATATTCTCATAACCAATTCGACTATCCCCGAGACCATGGGCATTACGGTATCACCCATACCCTGCAGGGCAGAACGATACACGTGTAACAAGTATAGGACAGACAATAGCAGAACCATGATAACCAGATATTTGTAAGCCACATTTAGTACTGCTTCAACCTCCTGCGAATCACCGGTAATATAGAGCATTAAGATTTTTCGTCCAAATACCATCATGATCACGGAGATTGCACAGGCAGTGCCCACAGCCATCTTTACCAAGGAATTTACACCTTCTCTGATACGTCCGTATTTCTTTGCCCCTAAATTCTGTCCCGCAAAGGTAGCAATGGCAAATCCAAAGGATGTGGCCGCCATCTCAAGGAGCCCATATAATCTGTTGGTAGCTGTAAAGCCCGCCACAATTACAAATCCGTACCCATTTATGACATATTGTACTACCATACCTCCAGCACCGATTATGCCGTTCTGAGAGGCCATGGGTATGCTCAGCCTTAATAGGTTCCCAATTATACCCTTGTCAAGTCTCCAATCACTAGCTTCCATACGTAAAACAGGAACTTTTTTTATAGTATTCAGGCAGTAGAGGAAGGAAAAAGTCTGTGCCATAATGGTGGCGATGGCTACCCCTGCCACTCCCCAGCGAAATACCCAAATAAATATAAGATCCAGTATAATATTAATGATAGAAGCAATTATCATAGCCCATAGGGGTGTTTTGCTATCCCCCATACCCCTTAATATGGATGAGGCCATATTATAGGCCATGACCATGGGATAACCCAAGGAATATATACTGACATAGAGGTGAGTATAGTCTATTATATTATCCGGTGTCTGAATTGCCTGAAGTATTGGTCTTGCACATCCAAAACCAACCACGGCCAATATGACCCCTATTATACCGGATAGAATTGTACACATGGCAACAGTCTTCCTAAGCCCCACATAATCCTCTGCTCCAAATCGCTGGGATATCAATATAGTAAAACCATGGGCAAAACCCATTATCAGTCCTACCATCATCCAGTTCACCCAGTCCGATACCCCCAAAGCTGCCAGAGCCTCTACACCGACTACTCTACCAACTACTATGGAATCAACCATGGTATATGCTTGTTGGAATAGGCTCCCCAACATTAGAGGCAAAGCAAAAGTCAATATGAGTTTTGTGGGTTTCCCCCTGGTCATGTCCTTTATTCTCGTTGACATCTACACATTCTCCTATAACCATAAATAATACCCGGCGTACATTCAATAACGGCATTTTGCCCCCTTGTTTAGCCGGGCACACTGTTATGGATTATATCATATTTTCTGCATTGGAGTATAGGCCGGATAATGATATTTTTAAGGACTGCCCCAGAGATATGATATAGGCAGGGTCGGATAATATCATAAAAACACCGCGCCTTTGGCAGCGGTGTTTAATGCCCTTATATATGCTATTTCTTAAGTATTTATTTCCTCTATTTCACAAACTATATCTGGCCGGTATTTATAGATTCCAACATATCCCGTTCGTCAACGGATAAGACCTTGGAAAGCTCCAATAAAACTATAAGTTGGTTGCCTATACGGGTTACTCCGTAAATATATTCCTTGCCAATGCGGGTTGCCTCGGGGGCCTCTTCGATATCTTGTCCTTGGGCTCTTAATATCTCAGTAACCTCGTCAACTGCAAATGCTATATCCTTGTCATCTACCCTGGCTACTATAAACCTGGACTGACCCTCATACTTACTGTTTCCCAATTGAAAGCGTTTCTTGAGATCCAGGACGGGTATAACCCTTTCCCTGTAATCTATAATCCCCTCGATAAAATTTGGATTATTAGGTACCCTGGTGGGCTTTTGGGGAAGGATGATTTCCTGAACATCTTTTATAGTCGCTCCATATAGGTCCTCCCCTAATCTAAAGATGACATATTGTGTTTCAACCATGAAAATACCCCCTCTTTCCCCAAATTTCTTGGATTTAAGATAATTGTACCATATAGAACATATATTGCCAATGGGTTTATCTTTTCATGATAACATGATAATAGGATAAAAAATCAGGCTCTACAAAACACCTGTCAGGTATTATGTTTAGGTTAGGGTATAGGCCTGATTCTTTACGGCCTGGATAAAATCCTCGATGGAATTTAGCCTTTCAAAAAAGCTCATACCCCCTCCGCCTAATCCATCAAGGTGATGGGAATCAGAACCGGCGGTCATCAGTAAGTTGTGTTTCCTGGCATAGGCTAGTGCCCTTTCATCGAATTTGGGATCCAGGTGACTGGAATTTATTACCTCCACCGCATCCACATGATCCGGGTATAGCCTTATGGTATCTATATAAAAGGCCTCCCTGAAAGGATGAGCATGAGACAAAAAACCCCCGTGCTCATGTACCTTATCAAAATACTTCTCTATACTCCAGTCAAGGATATCCGGATGGTCTAATAGGAACTTCTTATCCAGTCCAAAGGTTAAAAATTCTGTTCCACGATAGGCATATTCCCAGCCTAAAAAAACGCTAAAATCGGTATTTTTGGCTTCATCCACCGCATTTTCATATCCCATCAAAAAAAGTTCTACACTTTCCTTCCAGGGAATATTCCTTGGAACGGCAGTATTCCCGTTAAAAAAGTGATCCGTCACAATCATACCCGAATATCCCGCCTCTATATGCGCCCTGACCATCTCCCTACCCGTAGCAGAAGCACAGGCACTTCCTTCCCTGGTATGCAAATGAGTCTCGTATCTGTATGTCTTTTTCAATTGTATCCCCCTAAATCCATGTCCACCAAATCCAATCTACTCTTTTGCTCTATGATAGGTTACATGGATAGTTCCGTTTACCGTAATTCTATGCCATCATCTGGAGATAGGAATTTATGAATATATCCAATTCTCCATCCATGACAGCCTGGATATTACCCGTTTCCTGGTTGGTCCGATGATCCTTAACCATACTATATGGATGAAAGACATAGGATCTTATTTGACTTCCCCATTCTATCCTCTTCATCTCGCCTTTCATTTGCTCTATCTTTGCCTGGGCTTCGGCCTCCTTTAGTTCTAATAGCCTGGCCTTTAGAACCTTCATCGCCGTTTCCCTATTCTGTATTTGGGAGCGCTCATTCTGGCATTGGGCTACAATACCAGTGGGCAAATGGGTAATCCTAACGGCCGACTCTGTCTTATTAACATGCTGTCCTCCGGCACCGCCGGATCTATAGGTGTCGATCTTTAGATCCTCTGGTTTTATATCCAGTTCCACATCATTGTCCAGTTCCGGCATCACATCCAGGGATGCAAATGAGGTGTGTCTTCGTCCCGAAGAATCAAAGGGGGAAATCCGCACCAGTCTGTGGACCCCTTTTTCAGCCTTTAGATAACCATAGGCATTTTCCCCGGTTATCCCAAGGGTTACACTTTTTACTCCGGCCTCCTCACCGGAAAGTAAATCCAGTGTCTCCACCTGGTAGCCCTTGCTTTCAGACCACCTGGTATACATGCGAAGCAGCATAGATGCCCAATCCATAGCCTCTGTACCACCCGCCCCCGCATGTATGGATATTATAGCGTTGTTTCGATCATAGGGACCGCTTAACAGGGTCTCTAACCTTAAGGCCTCGACACTCTTTTCAAGCTTATCTATCTCAATTTGAGCCTCCTCCGCAACGGATGAGTCTCCTTCCTCAATACCCAGCTGAATTAAAATGTCAACATCCTCAATCCTGGACCTTAAGGTCTCGTATCTGGTTATTTTATTTTTAAGGTATTTTATTTCCTTGTTCACCCTTTGGGAGTTCTCTAAATCCTCCCAAAATGAGGGGTCGTTCATCTGTTCCTCGTACTCCTTAACTTTTTCAAGACATCCTGGGATGTCAAAGTGAATCACCAACCTGAGTGAAAACTGAGTTTATTTTGTCCAGAGTTTCCTGGAGGTTTTCAAGTTCAAACACATAAATCACGCCTTTCGTTTCCAAGTAATAATATTTTTATTACACTCCTTTACTTAAACTAATCCACGGTACACGATCAAGCACCACAACATCTTTTGTATTTCAGTCCACTTCCACAGGGACAGGGGTCATTTCTGCCCACCTTACTACCCTTTACTACAGGTTTTTTAGGCCCGCTGTTACCATGGCTTGCCCCAGTCGGCTTCGCCACTCTTTCCCGTTGGGGTACCCTGGCCTCTATCCTGATATTATATAAAATGCGTACCGTCTCCTCCTGAATGCTTCGGATCATTTCCTCAAACATCTCAAAGCCTTCCATCTGGTACTCAATAACCGGATCCCTTTGGCCATAAGCCCTAAGCCCAATTCCCTGACGCAGCTGATCCATAGCATCGATATGGTCCATCCACTTCTGGTCTACAACCCTTAGGAGGATAACCCTCTCTGCCTCTCTCATATTCTCCACGCCATTTTCCTCTTCCTTAAGGGCATAGGCCTTATGAGCGGCTTCTAATATCTTATTCTTTAATACTTCTTTATCAAGATCGTATATCTCTTCATCCGGTATATATAAAGAATCCCTTGGCAGAAAGAGCCTTTCCAGATGCCCAATAAGCCCCTTAAGATCCCAATCCTCGGGATTTGGAAGCTCACCTATATACATCTCAATTGCGCCATCTACTACCGATGTCACCATATCCATTATGGACTCCTTAAGATCCTCTCCCTCCAGCACTTTGCGACGCTGGGAGTATATTACCTCCCTCTGGGTATTCATGACATCATCGTATTGTAGGACGTGTTTTCGTATGTTAAAGTTGTTGCCCTCTACCCTCTTTTGAGCTGCTTCAATCTGCTTGGATAAAAGACCATATTCTATGGCCTGATCGTCTTCCAATCCTAGTCTATTTACAATTCCCTGGATCCTGTCGGAACCAAAGAGTCTCATAAGATCGTCCTCTAAGGAAATATAGAACCTGGAGGATCCGGGATCCCCCTGTCGACCGGCCCGACCTCTCAACTGGTTATCTATACGCCTGCTCTCGTGGCGCTCGGTGCCTATTATGTGGAGTCCACCCAGCTCTATAACCTTTTGACGTTCCAGTTCTGCCTCCTTTGCAAACTTGCTGAACAGTCCCCTATAAACCTTGCGGGCAGCCAGCTCATCCGGATCATCGGTTTTTTGGGTACCGGTCACCTGGTTTATCAGTTCATCGGAGTATCCCTGCTTCTTCATTTCCTTCTTTGCCATGAATTCAGGATTACCGCCCAGGAGTATATCCGTCCCTCTACCTGCCATATTGGTGGCAATGGTAACCGCCTTGTACCTTCCTGCCTGGGCAACTATCTCTGCTTCCTTCTCATGGTACTTGGCATTTAAGACCTCATGGGGTATACCCCTGCGTTTTAGCATGACGCTTAGAATTTCAGAGTTTTCTATTGTCACCGTTCCTACCAATACTGGCTGTCCCAGGGCGTGACGCTGTACTATCTCCTCTACTACTGCACTGAATTTCGCCTTCTGGTTAAGATAGATTACGTCGTTGTTGTCATTTCGGATCATCTCCTCATTGGTGGGTATGACTACGACGTCTAATCCATATATAGTTTTAAACTCATCCTCTTCGGTTTTGGCTGTCCCCGTCATTCCCGACAGCTTTTTATACATCCTGAAATAATTCTGGAATGTGATGGTAGCCAGGGTCTTACTCTCCCGCCTGACATTGACTCCTTCCTTAGCCTCTATGGCCTGGTGCAGTCCGTCGCTATACCTCCTGCCTGTCATAAGTCTTCCGGTAAACTCATCGACTATGATGACCTGATCGTCCTTAACTACATAATCCGTATCCCTTTTCATAAGGTATCGGGCTTTTAAGGCTTGATTTACATGGTGGGGCAAGTATGCCAATTCCGGATTTTCTCCGGTCGGGTCCAGGTTTGACCAATCCTCCACATTAAAATGAGCTTCAGCTTTGGCTACCCCTTCCTCAGTTAAATTGATGGTTTTCGCCTTTTCATCTATTTCAAAGTCTATCTCGTTCTTTAGTCTGATTACAAAACGATCAGCTTTATGATACATATCGGTGGACTTTTCTCCGGCGCCGGATATGATTAGTGGGGTCCGGGCCTCGTCCACAAGGATGGAGTCAACCTCGTCCACTATGGCAAAGTTCAGCTCCCTCTGAACCATCTCTTCCTTATATATCACCATATTGTCACGGAGGTAATCAAATCCAAACTCGTTGTTGGTCCCGTATGTTATGTCCGCATTGTAGTTTTCCCTTCGTTTACTCGACTTCATATCGTGGATTATGAGCCCCACCGACAGACCCAGAAACTTATAGATCTTCCCCATCCACTCACTATCCCTCTGGGCCAGATAATCGTTTACGGTAACGATATGCACCCCTTTGCCCGTAAGAGCATTTAGATAAGCGGGCAGGGTGGCCACCAGGGTTTTACCCTCACCGGTCTTCATCTCGGCTATCCGCCCCTGATGAAGCACTATACCGCCAATAAGCTGAACCCTAAAGTGCCTCATACCCAAGGTTCTAACCGAGGCCTCCCTTACCACTGCAAAAGCCTCAACAAGGATATCGTCAAGGGTCTCACCTTGTTTTAACCTCGCCTTGAATTCGTCGGTCTTACCCCGTAGCTGTTCATCGGACAGGGCCTTTATGGTAGGTTCCAATGCCTCTATTTCATCAACTGTTTTTTCTATTCGCTTTATTTCTCTAGAGTTACTATCACCGAATATCTTTTTAAAAAAACCCATAATATACACTCCATTTTAAATATTCCCCAGCCGGATTTCGCCCCAAACCACAGACGCTGGAGGAATTTGGCCGTCTCATATTTTGATATCTAATTCTAACACTAAAGCCTTAAACATTCAAGGATTGGAGTTTGTCGGGAGTGGCATTATTATTGGGTATAATGAGATTTAAATCTACAAAAAATAAAACTCCCGAAGCCTGTGTGCCAGCAATCCCATTATGGTCTGGGATGATGGCTTACTGGACAGGTTCGGGATTCGTAATTAATTCCTTCATAACAGGTGACCCCATTTATCCTTTAACTCCACCCAAGGTTAAGCCCTGAACGAAATATTTCTGTAGGAAGGGGTAAGAGAATAGTATAGGTACCGTTGCTATAATAGTCATAGCCGCCCGAA
>JAAYRX010000010.1 GCA_012518535.1 Clostridiales bacterium
AAACAGGAAATTATACCTGCGGCAGAATGGCTTTTGGACAATTTCTATATGGTGGAAGAACAATCCAAACAGATACAACACGAACTACCCAGAAACTTTAGGGAATTACCCATATTGGAGTCGGGGATTCCCAGAGTCTATGAAATAGCCGAGGGTATCGTGTCATATAGATCGGGGCAATTGGAGGAGGAGCCTATAATTGGCTACCTCAAGGAATATCAATCCGTCACCCCGCTAAACAACGGTGAATTATGGATACTGCCTCTGATGATCAAGGTATCCCTGATAAAGAAAATCAGGGAAAGGGCAGCTGATATAGTTGAATACCAAAAACAGAAGAACCATGGACGCAAGTGGGGGGCCCTATTGGTTGAAAAGGTCGACGCTCCGGGAGAGGAACTCCAGACCTTTATCATGGAACACGACAGGGAAGTTGGGTATATGCTGCCCTCATACGCAGAGGGAATGCTACGGGTTTTTCGGGACAGCGGAAGCAAGGGTACATCCCTTTTGATGTGGTTGGATGGAAAATTAGCGCTTCAGGGGACCAATGCCGATGAGTTGATACAGACGGTAAGAGAGCAGCAGAGCGATTATCAGGTTTCCATAGGGAATTACATAATTAGTTTGAAATTCTTATTATCCATAAGATGGGAAGAGATTTTTGAGGAATTAAGTAGTCTAGACCATATCTTAAACCAGGATCCCTCTGGTTTTTATTCCAAAATGGAATTCACTTCCCGCAACTACTACAGGGCCGGACTGGTGAAGATAGCCAGAAAATATGGGGTAAGCGAATTGGAAGTAGCCAGACTGGCTGTCGATATTGCAAAGGATGCAATGGAATCCAATGGAGAAGACATCAGGTCGGGTCATGTTGGGTATTATCTTGTTGATGAGGGAAGGAAGGATCTGGAAGCCAGGCTGGGAAGAAAGAAATTGAAAGGTAACTGGATCAAGGACCATCCCACCGGCTTTTATTTAGGATCCATCGGGATTATTGTGGTAGTTACAATGTTTTTGATGCTAAATTATCTGAAAGGTTTAGACCCGGGACAAAATCCGCTACTTCTTGTGCTGTCCGGGATAGTTATTTTTATCCCTGTGATTACTCTGGCTGTCGGCCTGATGCACTGGATCATCCCCAGGATCCTCCGACCTTGTTATCTGCCCAAGCTGGAACTGGAGGAAGGAATACCCGAGGAATATCGCACCATGGTGATTATTCCCACCCTTTTAACCAGTGAAAAAAGGGTCTGGGAACTTATCGAACAGATGGAGGTATTCTATTTAGCAAAT
Organism: Clostridiales bacterium; assembly: GCA_012518535.1. GTDB lineage: Bacteria > Bacillota > Clostridia > Caldicoprobacterales > UBA3941 > UBA3941. The sequence continues at coordinate 1,300 of JAAYRX010000010.1, forward strand.
CAGGGGGACTATATCCATTTCGCCTTGGTAGGGGATTTTAAGGATTCCAGGAATGAAAAGGAGCCGGATGATGAAGCTATCATTGAAGCAGCCACCAGAGCGGTGGGGGAGCTAAACCAAAGATATGGCCGTGAAGGTGGGGGGATTTTCTTTTTCTTCCATCGACACAGGCAATGGACCCCTTCACAGGAATCATGGATGGGCTGGGACCGGAAGAGAGGAGCACTGATGGAATTCACCAGCCTTCTTAGAGGGAATCAGAACACCAGCTTTTCAACACAGGTAGGAGATCTATCTGTTCTCCCCAAGATAAAGTACCTAATAACTTTGGATGCTGATACCAGCCTCCCAAGGGATGTGGCTAAACGCTTGGTTGGGACTCTGGCTCATCCTCTTAATCGACCCATTGTCGATGAAACCCTCAACACAGTAGTCAAGGGCTATGGAGTCCTGCAGCCCAGGATCGGTGTTTCCGTGGACAGCGCCAGCCGTTCCTCTTTTGCACTGACCTTTTCGGGACAGACGGGGGTAGATCCATATACCACTGCCGTATCTGATGTATACCAGGATCTTTTCTGTGAGGGAATCTTCACAGGCAAAGGAGCCTTTGATGTAGATGTGTTCAATGATGTATTAGGCTCTCAAATACCTGAAAACAGCATACTGAGTCACGACCTGTTGGAAGGATCCTATATAAGAGCGGGGCTTGTTACGGATATTGAGCTAATCGACGGCTATCCGGCCAACTATATCTCCTATGCCATGCGGTCCCATAGATGGGTAAGGGGCGATTGGCAGCTGGTCCCCTGGCTCTTTGGAATGGTCCGAAATGCAAAGGGGGAGAGTGTAAAAAATCCCCTTTCGGCAATTTCAAAGTGGAAGATATTCGACAATCTGCGTAGAAGTCTATTGTCCCCATCCCTTTTTCTTCTATTAACCCTGGGTTTGACCGTTCTTCCAAGGATAGATTGGTTTTGGCTGGGCTTATTCACCATAACACTAACCATGCCCTTATTGATGAATGTTGTAGTCTCCTTTTTAGGAGGGATGGGTTCTTCCAATCGATTCCTGGGAGATATTCTGTACGGAACAAAGAATCTGGCCTCGCAGATCATCCTGACCTTTGTTTTTTTAGCCCATCAGGCATACCTCATGACCGATGCCATAATAAGGTCCATAGTCAGGGTGTTTTTTACCAGGAAGAATTTGTTGGAATGGGTTACCGCCGCAGATACCGATAGAAGGTTCAAGGGAACCCTGGAAGACTATTGGAAAAAAATGTTCCCAGCCATGCTGATCTCAGTTGCCTTTTTCATCTGGGTGGTAACCTTTAGACAATCCCTTTTGTTTATACCCTTGGTAATATCCCTTGTTTGGCTCTTGTCACCCCTAATAGCCTACAGGATAAGCCAGCCCAAGTATAGGAAAGAGTCCGACCTGTCGAAGGAACAGGTCTACAAGCTGCGAATGATAGCCAGAAAGACCTGGAAATACTTCGATGAATTTGTGAACGCCGAGGATAATTGGCTGCCCCCCGACAACTACCAGGAAGAACCCCATGTAGGTATAGCCCATAGAACATCACCTACCAATATAGGCCTGGCCTTGATGTCTGCATTGACAGCCAGAGATTTGGGCTATATAAGCACTACCCAGGCCATTGAAAGATTCGAAAACACTATAAGCACCTTAAAGCGCATGGAAAAATGGAACGGACACTACTATAACTGGTATAATACCCGCACATTGGAACCCCTAAAGCCCAGGTATGTCTCCTCAGTGGACAGCGGGAATTTGGCCTGCTATCTTATCCTGCTCAAGCAGGGGATAGGTGAACTCCTATCAAGACCCTTGCTAGGGAGGGAAATGGCTCTTGGGATCAGGGATACCATAGGCCTGGACTTCGAAAATACCGGGAGATCCATACCATCCATCATAAATATGTTGGAGGTCAGCGAAAACATTACCTTGACAGAATGGAAACTGACCTTGAATCAGCTGGGAAACATCGGGGATTATACTGACAGGCAGATAGACCAGTTCAGGGAAGAAATGGCTGCAGTGGTTCCCTGGGTTGAGCTTTTGTTGGATGTTCCAAAGAGCATTCTGGGTGAAAATGGGCTACCTATTGAGGCCAAGGAAAGCTTTGGCATCCTGATGGACAAACTGAACAAGGAATTCTCTCTCAATAAAATCCTGGATGATTATCCCCATATCTTGGATCAGCTATCCAATATGATCCTCTCCCTAAGGCGAACCAAAAACTCAGACAGGCAATCCAATGGAGTAGCTGCCTGGCTAAAGCAGCTGGAGATCGCCCTGGGAGAATCCCATATGGCTGCGAGAAAAATAGCCAGCCGGTGCAGGAAGCTAATGGACAGTATAGATGAAATATTTCAGAATATGGACTTTGGTACCCTCTATGATAAGAAGAAGGAGCTATTTTCTATCGGATACGATATCGAAGCCGGAGAACTGCAGGATGTCTACTACGATCTGCTGGCTTCTGAAGCCAGACAAACCAGCTTTGTAGCCATCGCGAAGGGAGATGTTCCACAGAAACACTGGTTTAAGCTGGCCAGATCCTTAACCCTGGTGGGCGACTCCCGTAGCCTTTTGTCCTGGGGCGGAACCATGTTTGAATATCTGATGCCCCTGCTTATAATGAAAAACTACAGGAACACCCTTTGGGACGAAACATACCAGGCCGTCTTAATGGGGCAGAGGCAGTACAGCGATCAGAGGCATTTACCCTGGGGGGTTTCTGAATCCGCCTTCTATGCCTTCGATCTCCAACTAAACTATCAGTATAAAGCCTTTGGAGTACCAAAGCTGGGCCTGAAGAAGGGGCTGATAAAGGATATGGTGGTGTCACCTTATGCCTCCATAATGGGGCTGATCATCGACCCCCAGGCCGTTATGAAGAACATCGAGTATCTGGAATCGGAAGGGGCCAGTGGCAGCTATGGAATGTATGAATCCATCGATTATACACCTGAAAGGGTTCCCAGCAGGAAAAAGAGCATGCTGGTCAAGACCTATATGGCCCACCATCAGGGGATGATACTCCTGGCCTTCAATAACTATTTAAACAACGGTATTATACAGGAGCGCTTCCATGCCGTACCCATGATCCGGGCTACGGAACTATTGCTGCAGGAGAGGATCCCGCAAAGGGAAATCATTATCAAGGAGCATAGTGAAGCTTCAGATATCCCGGATATGGATAAGGATATGAAATCCTTCCAGGAAATCCATGCGAGAAATATAATAGACACGCCCCACACTCCCACCCCTGAGGTATGCGTTTTATCCAATAACCACTATACGACCATCGTCACTAATAGCGGTGGGGGCTTCAGTCAATACCAGGGGTTGGCCATCAACCGTTGGCGAGAGGATGTAACCAGGGATAATTGGGGTATGTTCTTCTATATTAAGAATCTTAACTCCGGACATTTTTGGTCATCGGCATACCAGCCTTGTTTGGATTCCGGAGATAAGTACGAGGTGGTCTTCGAAGGCGACAAGGCAGTATTCCAGCGACAGGACGGCAATATTGAAACAAGGACGGAGATAGTGGTATCCCCCGAGCACAGTGTTGAGATTCGAAGGATTACCTTGAACAATCATAGCGAACACGAAAGGGTAATGGAGGTTACCAGCTATTTTGAACCGATCCTGGCACGACAAGGGGACGATACTGCCCACCCGGCTTTTACCAACCTATTCGTTAAGACCGAATATATCCCGGAACATGAGATATTGGTCATGACCCGGCGACCCAGGAGCAAGGACCAGAAACAGATGTGGATGGCCCACGCCATGATAGTGGAGGGCGATCCAATAGGGGTCGTGCAGTTCGAATCCGACAGGTCAAAGTTTATCGGCCGCAATCGTGAACTTGGGAATCCAAAGGCTATGGATCCCGATCAGCCCCTTAGCAATACCGTGGGGGCCGTATTGGACCCCATTATGAGCCTGAGACAGCGGGTTGGCATAAGCCCCGGTCAGGCAGCCAAACTATCCTATATGGTTGTCGTTGCCGATACCAGGGAAGAGGTAATAAATCTGGCCAGAGAATATCGAAGTGCAGCGGTTATAACCAGGGCCTTTGAACTGGCCTGGACCCATAGTCAGGTTGAGATGAGGTATCTGAACATTTCATCCGCGGAAGTGAACCTCTATCAAAAGATGCTCTCTTCCATAATATATACAAACCCATCCAGGAGAACTCTCCTGAAGGATATTGTAAATGAAGAAGACCAGACCAGGCTGTGGACCTACGGTATTTCCGGGGATCTCCCCATAGCGACCATTAGGATAACCAATACCGAGCAACTGGAAATGGTCAGGCAGATGCTATCCATCCATGAATATTGGAGGTTGAAAGGGATACTGGTTGACCTGGTGATACTGAATGATTATGGTAACAGCTATGAACAGCCCGTTCAGGATCGCTTGAGGGAGATGCTGACCACCAGTCATCTAAGGGAGCTGCAGGATAAACCGGGAGGGGTATACCTGCTCCAGGGCAATCTCATGCCCGATGTGGACAAAAACCTGTTGGCCTATGCATCGAGGATAGTTATCGACGGCGAGCTGGGTTCTCTGGCTTCTCAAATAGAGGGTAATTATACAGATGACAAGCTGCCGGATACAAAGGAGTATTCTGGTACCGAACAGGAGTACAAGGGCGAAATAAAAGAGAACGTAGAGCTTATATACTTTAACGATATTGGCGGGTTTAGGCCGGGTGGAAAGGAATATGAAATAAGGATTAACAAGGACAACGCCACCCCCTTACCCTGGAGCAATGTAATAGCCAATGAAGTTTTGGGTTTCCTGGTAACGGAATCCGGGGCCGGATATACCTGGTACGGTAACAGCCGGGAGAACAAACTGACCCCCTGGTCCAATGACCCTGTTGTTGATCCTGTGGGTGAGGCAATATATATAAGGGATGAGGATTCCGGAGCTGTCTGGTCCATTGCTCCGGCTCCGATTCGAACCGATGGCGATTATACCGTACGGCACGGTCAGGGCTATACCGTCTTTGAGTATGACAGAAATAAATTGAGGCAAAAGCAGACCATGTTTGTAGCACCCCACCAGCCGGTTAAGTATTACCATATAGGGCTTGTAAACGATTCCGACAGGACCAGGAGCCTGACCATAACCTTCTATGTAGAATGGGTTTGCGGAGTCAATCCCATCCCCAATAACCAATTCATTATGACCAGGGAGGATAAAAGTGTTAACGCCCTATTTGCCAGTAACCCCTATAATGGAGAATTTGGTAATAGGGTAGCCTTTATAGCCAGTGATAAGCCTTATATAGGCTTTACCGGGGATAGAACGGAGTTCATTGGAAGAAACGGAACTTTGGCTGATCCTGCAGCCCTGGGACGGATAGGTCTGTCCAACCGTGTTGGGCCTGGATTTGACCCCTGCGGTGTTATTCAGGTGGCATTGGAGATAGGACCCGGAGAAGGAGAAGAGCTGGTCTTTGTATTGGGCCAGGGGGACGATGAAGCCCAGGCAAGACGGATTATCGGGAATTTTGCCAATACCAATGCTGCACAAGAAGCGCTGGAGGAGACAGAACGGATCTGGGATGAAAGGCTCAGCGCCATTACGGTTAGTACCCCTGATATGTCTATGGATATTATACTTAACAGGTGGCTGGTATACCAGACTCTGAGCTGTAGAATTATGGCCAGAACCGGTTTTTATCAGGCCGGGGGTGCATTTGGATTTAGGGATCAGCTTCAGGATGTTTTGGCCCTGGTGTACAGCGATCCGGATAGGATGAAGAAACAAATCCTTCTTCACAGTGAACATCAGTACGAAGAAGGGGATGTCCAGCATTGGTGGCATCCGCCCCATAGAGGAATCAGGACCAGAATCACCGATGATCTGTTGTTCCTGCCCTTTGTTACGGCGGATTACATACAGGGCACAGGGGATTGGGATATACTGGATGAAACGACCCATTACTTGGTGGACGAACCCCTGAAGGAGGGGGAATGGGATAGATACAATTTACCGGAGGTTTCCCATTACAAGGAGAGCATCTATGACCATTGTGTAAAGGCTATAGAAAGATCCCTGGCCTTTGGCCGGCATGGATTGCCTCTGATGGGAGGCGGGGACTGGAACGATGGCATGGACAAGGTCGGTATCGGAGGCCAGGGCGAAAGCGTCTGGTTGGGATGGTTCCTGTATACCGTTCTTGATAGGTTTATCCCAATATGCCAGCGGCGGAATGACATGGAAAGGGCCAAAAGGTATAAGGAGGTAGCACAATCCCTGAAAGAGGCCATAGATAGAAACGGATGGGATGGGGGATGGTACAGAAGGGCATATTTTGACGACGGTACGCCCCTTGGCTCCGAGCAAAATCAGGAATGCCAAATAGATGCCATATCCCAATCCTGGTCCGTAATCTCGGGAGCTGCCGATCCGGGAAGGGCAAAGATCGCCATGGACTCTTTGGAGAGGCATCTTGTAAGAAGGGAGGAGGGGTTGATACAGCTTTTGTCACCACCCTTTGACAGATCTCCTCTGGAACCGGGCTATATCAAGGGATACGTACCCGGGGTCAGGGAAAATGGTGGCCAATATACCCATGGCGTAATCTGGACCATTATGGCCAAGGCGATACAGGGGGACGGGGACAAGGCCTGGGAGTTTTTCAATATGATCAATCCCATAAACCATGGACGGACACGGTACGAGATCAGCCGGTACAAGACGGAACCCTATGTTATGGCTGCCGATGTATATACCGTAGAGCCCCATGTAGGACGTGGTGGCTGGACCTGGTACACCGGCTCTTCATCCTGGATGTACAGGGTGGGCATAGAGTGGATTCTCGGCCTGAAGCTTCGTGGGGACAGACTCCATATCGACCCTTGCATACCTGCAAGCTGGGAAGGCTTCAATATTACCTACAGGTACAAGGGTACCATCTATGATATAAAGGTAGAGAACCCTGATAGGGTGAATCAAGGGGTCAGGGAAATGTGGCTGGACGACCTGAAGCTTGAGGAAAAGGTCATTCCCCTGGGGGAGGGGGACGGCAAACACAGGGTAAGAGTAATAATGGGAGCCACCTGATGCCGGTGGTTCTCTCCTTTGTTGGATACATGGATTAATCTATGATAAAATAAAACATACCTTGATACCCTGTACAAATCCCTAATGTATCTAATAAGAAAAGATTCATAAGGCAAGCTCCCTGAAGAATATCCTAATAATAATACGATCCGTCTTAGGATCTTGGGGGTTTGCATATGAAGGTCTATTACTTTAGCAGGAAAACCTTACTGGTGTTTTGGATTATTCTGGGTATCATTATTGCTATAACTTATGTTGTAAAAATACGTGAACGGCGGGCCTTATCTGTATTCGGCTCTCCGGCATACGGTGTAACCATAGCCATCGATGCCGGCCATGGGGGAATTGATCCGGGGGCTGTAAGCCCGACGGGGACCCGTGAGGACGAGATCAATTTAAAGATCGCAAAAAAACTTCAATCCTATCTGGAGAATGAAGGTGCAAAGGTCGTAATGACGCGAAAGACCCATGATGGCCTATATGACCAGGATTATACCGGCTCCAGGAAGCGTCAGGATATGACAAGGAGGGTAGAGATCCTCCAGAAATCCCAACCGGATCTGGTAATCAGCATTCATTTAAATAAGTTCGGACAGTCCCAGTATTATGGGGCCCAGACTTTCTATATGAAGGACAGCGAGGAGGGAAAACGCCTGGCCGAATCCATTCAACAGCAATTGATACGCATATTGGACCGGGGAAATAGACGGGAGATTAAGGCATCTGACAGCTATTTGATCCTGAAGGCGGTAGATAGCCCATCGGTATTGGTTGAGTGCGGCTTTTTATCCAATCCTCAGGAAGAGCAATTGCTTGCAACGGACGAGTACCAGGAAGAGGTAGCATGGGCTATATACTGTGGGATCATAAGCTATCTATCCGATGCGTAAAAGGCTGTGTTTACACCTTGTTGGCCCAATAGCAACCAAGCACAGGTAAGAATTAGGATAAGAATGCTGAAGGAATAAAAAAAGAAAGGAGAATCGGAATGGGAAGGGTCTTAGGAGTGTATTTATCTCCCCATCCGCCTATAATTGTAGAAGAGGTAGGGAGAAGGGACAGGGAAGGTGCCCGGAGGACCATAGATTCCATGACTTTATTGGGACAGGAGATCGCTGACAAAAACCCTGATACCATTATTGTGATAAGCCCCCATGGACCGGTTTTTACCGACGGTATCGGAATAATGTCAGAGGATGTATTAGAAGGGGATTTTTCCCGATTTGGCGCTCCTGGGGTCTCCATAACCCTTCAAAGCAACATAGAACTCATAGAAAGGATAATCCATGAAGCCCAAAGGGTTGGAATCCTGGCTATAGACCTGGATGGAGCCATGTGTTCATCGTACAATATACCAGCTTCCCTGGATTGGGGCGTTTTGGTCCCCCTGTACTTTGTCAACAAGTATTTCACCGGATACAGGTTGGTTACCATGGGCGTTTCACATCTTCCCTTCCATGAACTGTATGCTTTTGGAATTGCTATGCAGAGGGCGATAGAATCCCAGGAAAAGGATGTTGTTATAATTGCCAGTGGAGATCTTTCCCACCGCTTAAAGGCGGACGGCCCCTATGGTTACCACCCTTCAGGGCCGGAGCTGGATAAAACCATAACAACCCTGATAGCCAAGGGCGACGTTGAGGGGCTATTTACCATAGACCCGGCACTCATAAGGGAGGGCGGGGAATGTGGCCTGCGCTCCATTATCATGGCTATGGGGGCCTTGGACGGACAAGGCTTCAAGCCAAAGGTCCTGTCCTATGAAGGGCCATTTGGTGTAGGTTATTGTGTAGCCTCCATTGAGCCTGAAGATGACGACAGCTCCCGCCGGCTTATGGATAGGTTGATAAGAAAAAATCAGCTTAGCATAAGGAGGATAAGGGAAAAGGAGGATGCCTATGTACGCTTGGCCAGAGAAGCCCTGGAAACCTATGTACGGACCGGAAAGATTATGGATTTGGCTGATGGGATACCGGATTCCATGCTAAATAGCCGGGCAGGCGTATTTGTAACCATCAAGCAACATGGTCAGCTGCGGGGATGTATAGGAACAATTGAGTCAACCCAGGAGAACATTGCCGGGGAAATAGTGAAGAACGCAATCAGTGCCGGTACAAGGGACCCCAGATTTTTCCCGGTGGAGGAAGAGGAATTGGAGAGTCTGGTCTATTCCGTAGATGTCCTAAAGGAAGCAGAACCTATTGAAACCCTGGATGAACTGGACGTGAAAAGATTTGGGGTAATAGTCAGCCATGGCTCCAGGTCGGGACTCCTTCTTCCAAACCTGGAGGGGATAGATACCCCCCGGGAACAGGTTAAAATAGCCCTGCAAAAAGCCGGTATAGATGAGGATGAAGATTATGTTATGCAGAGATTTGAGGTGATCAGGCACTCATGAGGGAGGCTCTATTCTATACAAAAACAGGACAGGGAAAAGTACAGTGTCTTCTATGCCCCAATACCTGTATCATAGAGGAGGGGAAAAGTGGAGACTGCCATGTGAGAATGAATGTGGATGGCAGGCTGATGGCCAAGGGCTATGGTAATATATCCGCCATTGCCATGGACCCCATAGAAAAAAAGCCCCTCTATCATTTCTACCCTGGCTCGAACATCTTGTCCGTCGGCAGTCTATGGTGCAATTTAAAGTGTTCATTCTGCCAGAACTGGCATATTGCCCATAATAAGGCTGAAACTCACTACATTGCTCCGGAGGACCTGGTGACACTGGCCAAAGAAAGGAATAGCGTTGGCATTGCCTTTACCTATAATGAGCCCCTTATAAACTATGAATATATTCTTGATGTCAGCACTCTGGCGCGAGAACATAGCCTGAAGATCGTCCTGGTTAGCAACGGTTATATCTTACCTAAACCCCTTGGTGAGTTATTACCCTATATAGACGCCATGAATATTGATGTCAAAGGGTTTACCGATCAATACTACAGGGAGGTCTGCGGTGGAAGCCTGTTACCGGTTAAAAAGACAGTAGAATTAGCAGCCGGGCATTGCCATGTGGAGCTAACCACCCTGGTAGTCGGCGGGGTCAATGATGGGATTAAGGAGATGGAAGGCCTGTTTAAATGGATAATGGAGATAGATCAGGATATCCCCCTACATCTCTCCCGGTATTTTCCAAACTACCAAATGGATCTGCCCCCTACCCCAAGGGAAACCATGACCTCATTGAAAGCCTTGGGTGATAGGTATCTAAACCATGTCTATCTGGGCAACATGCCAGAACCGGATAATAATACCTATTGTTATAATTGCGGCAGAATCCTGATTGAAAGGGGTTACTACAGAGCCCGTGCTGTGGGCATAACCCGAACCCGGGAAGGGAGCTGCAGCAATTGTGGAGAGACTACGAGAAGGATTGTCGGGGATTGGGGCAGGTAATCAGGTATTATTAATTATTATATATTTTAGTTTTCAATTCGATGGATATGGGGTAAATGGAATGTTGTGGATGGCTTTTGTCCATATGATATATAAACTAAACAATAAACCATAGCCGCCATGGGACAAGTTCTACATTTTTTATACTTGCTATAGAAAATTGTTATAGAATGATGTTATAATTATAGGGGCGGTTCTATCTTGTCTATCTGAATATAACAATGGGACTTCAAATGATGCTCTAGAGGACGGTTTATCTACATAATATTCCAGGATATTACTTTTTGTTCGGTTCTTCTTTCTTAATACCAAAGGCGGGGGTGAAAATATGTGGCCGTTTATATCTGATTTACTGCAGCGTTTAGAGCCCTATTTACAATTTCCAGATATTATTCGTCATATAGTAGATATTGCGGTCGTAGCCTTCGTATTGTACCAGCTCCTATTGCTCATCAGAAAGACCAGGGCAGAACAGGT
>JAAYRX010000057.1 GCA_012518535.1 Clostridiales bacterium
AAGTGGATGCTGAGGTGATGATGGCGATAAACCTTGGCTCACGGGGTATTGATGCCGCCCGTAATTTCGTGGAGTACTGCAATCATCCGGGTGGAACCTATTGGAGCGATCTAAGAAGATCCCATGGCTATGAAGAACCTCATAACATCAAGATCTGGTGTCTTGGCAATGAAATGGATGGGCCTTGGCAAATCGGACACAAGACAGCTGAAGAATACGGTAGGATAGCCCTGGAGGCGGGCAAGGTGATGAAACTGGTGGATCCCACCATTGAACTGGTAGCCTGTGGAAGTTCTAACACGGATATGCCTACCTTTGCCCAATGGGAAGCCACGGTACTTGACCATACATACGATCTGGTAGACTATATTTCACTTCATCGATACTATGGTAACCAGGATAACGATACTCCCAACTTTTTAGCCAGGACTATGGATATGGACCTGTTCATTAAGTCGGTGATTTCCATATGTGATTATATTAAGGCCAAAAAGAGAAGCAAAAAGACCATCGACCTATCCTTTGACGAGTGGAACGTATGGTTCCATTCCAATGAAGCGGACAAGAAGATCGAGCCCTGGTCAATAGCGCCCCCCCAACTGGAGGATGTCTACACCTTTGAGGATGCCCTCTTGGTAGGTTCCATGCTCATTACCCTGCTTAAGCATTGTGATAGGGTGAAAATCGCCTGTATGGCCCAGCTGGTAAACGTAATCGCACCCATTATGACGGAAAACGGAGGAGCGGCATGGCGCCAGACCATCTTCTATCCCTATATGCATGCGTCAGTATACGGAAGGGGAGTCGTCCTTGATCCGGTTATTTCTTCACCTATGTATGATACCAAAGAATACTCAGATGTACCTTATCTGGATTCAACGTCGGTATTCAATGAAGAAAATGAGGAGCTGACCATATTTGCCGTAAACAGGGATATGGAGGATCCCATGGTCCTGGAATGTGACCTTAGAAACTTCCCTGGATATAGGGTTGTGGAACACATTACCCTGGAACATGATGATGTTAAGGCCGTAAATACCAAGGACAACCCATTCAATGTTGTTCCCGGCTCCAGGCAAGATACCAAGGTTGAAGACGGGCAGCTTATAACCACCCTGAATAAACTCTCCTGGAATGTTATCAGGCTGGCCAGGGCATAAACCTACTGCAGTTAAAGAACTATTATATACTTACTTTGCGCTAGTTCATTATCTTAAAAAATGGGTTATTGACAAGCGGATGACTTCATTGATTTGGATAAGAAAACTTTGCTTATGGAATAAGTCTTAGTTTTCTCCAAATGGATGTATTAGTATTGTTACTTAGGAGGATTAGACTTGGCTGATAATAAGGAAGCCCTAAGGGATATAAAATACTTTATTCTGGATATGGACGGGACCTTTTACTTAGGGGACAGGTTATTGGATGGCTCACTGGAATTTATAGACGCTTTGGGTAAGACCGGGCATGATTTTCTTTTCTTCACCAACAATTCGTCCAAAAACCCAGACGTTTATATAAACAAGCTAAAGGGGATGGGTTGTAACCTGGAGAGGAATAAGGTAGTCACATCCGGGATGGTTACGATCCATCACCTGAAAAAATACTATAAAAACCAAAAGGTCTATCTGTTGGGTACGCCGGAGCTTGAGGAACAGTTTATTAAGGAAGGAATAGACCTGGTGGAAAAAGATCCGGATCTGGTAGTGGTGGGATTCGATACCACCATAACCTATGATAGGTTGAGCCGTGCCTGCACCTTTATACGGCAGGGAGCAACCTTTATAGCCACCCACCCGGATTTTAACTGTCCTACTGAAGACGGATTTATTCCCGACTGCGGCGCCATCTGTGCCTTTATCACTGCGTCGACAGGGGTAGTACCCAAATATTTAGGCAAACCCCATACCGAAACCCTGGAGTTCATCCTGGACTACCTGGAATGTGGGGCCGATGATATAGCCTTTGTTGGGGACAGGCTCTACACCGATATTGCCATCGGTGTAAATCATGGTGTAACCAGCATACTTGTATTGACCGGTGAGACCACAGAAGAAGATCTTAAAGAATCTAAAACACAGCCGGACATTATAGTGGAAAGGCTTGTAGACATAGTGAAATGTCTGTAAAAACCTATAGGTCATAAATAAAGGAGTGGTAATAATGGCATTTATCCAATGTGATTTCTTTTCGGAGGTGTTGGGCTTATCCACCTCCATGAACGTAATTTTGCCCCAACCCGCTTCGGGTCAGATCGGTATGGAAGGAAGCAAGGCTTCGGATAAGTATCCGGTCCTATATCTGCTCCATGGATTGTCTGATGACCATACCATATGGGCACGTCGCACTTCTGTTGAGCGCTACGTGGCATCCCTGGGATTGGCTGTAGTAATGCCCGCTGTACATAAGAGCTTCTATACCGATATGGCCAAAGGGGATAGGTATTGGACCTTTGTAAGCGAGGAACTGCCCCAAATAGTGAGATCTTTCTTTCCCATATCTGCGGCCAGGGAGGATAATTTTGTGGCCGGCCTGTCCATGGGTGGATACGGAGCTTTTAAATTAGCATTGCGCTGCCCCGACAAGTTTATAGCAGGGGCCAGTCTTTCCGGTGCCCTCAATATGGCCGATTTAGCAAAAAACAGGCATCCCCAAAGGGCATGGGAGTACGTATTTGGAGACTTGGACAAGATCAAGGGAAGTGATAACGATCTACTGTATCTAGCTGAAAAGGTAGCTAAATCCAACGGGCCAAACCCCATGCTCTATCAATGCTGTGGTACTGAGGACTTCCTGTATGAGGACAATATCGTGTTTAGGGATTGGGCTAATGAACTGGGATTGGATTTAACCTACGAAGAGGAACCCGGGACTCATGAATGGGGTTACTGGGATAAAAAGATCCAGAGAGTGCTGGAGTGGTTGCCCCTGAACAATTCTAAGTAAGAAGGGGAAAACAAAGAGCCGCGGAACGAATTCGCGGCTCTTTATGTAAGGGGTTTGGGGGTTTGGGTAACTTACGTTATTATAGTAACCTATTTTCCGAAAAATAAACATAGAAAATAAAAAAAGTTTTCGTCCCAATAAATCTGTTGATAATAATCGGACATATATATACTATATAAGAAGAGATATTGGATAAGAGGTAATTTATTGGGCAGATGCAGTTAAATGAACATGAATACAGCCGGAAGGAGCGATATATAAATGGAGGAGTTAAGAAGTATACTGAAGATGCGAAATGTTCCCAATGTCCTGAAGGATCAAAACTCTACGGTCATCAAGGATGACAAAACCTGGTCAAGTCGGATACGGGAGATAGTCGAAATCTTTGGGAGCCAGGTGTATGGCTATTCGCCTCCTGCACCCTCGAAGGTTTCTTCGAAATTGGTAAAGGAGGATAAGGATGCCTTTGCGGGTAAGGCCGTGCATTCCGTCATAGATTTAAGCTTCGATACGCCAAGGGGTGAATTTTCCTTCCCTGTCAACCTGGTTATGCCTAAGGCTGTGTCAAAGACACCCCTCTTTTTGCATATAGCATTTAGTCCGAATGTCCCCGATAAATACTTTCCGGTGGAAGAGATAATAGACGGCGGATTTGCAATGGCCTCCTTCTATTATGAGGATATTACGAAGGACAAGGACGAATTTGAATCCGGCCTGGCGGGGATGTATAGTGGAGCGAATCGTAAACCCGATGAATGGGGGAAAATATCCATGTGGGCATGGTCTGCCCAAAGGGTTATGGATTTTATTCAGACCCTTGAGGAAGTAGACAAGGCCAGGATAGCGGTAGTTGGACATTCCAGACTAGGCAAGACGGCTCTCTGGTGTGCTGTTCAGGATGAAAGATTTGTAATGGGTATATCCAATGAATCGGGCTGCTCCGGAGCGGCTATCAGTCGGGGGAAAAAGGGAGAGAGGATAAGGGATATTGTTACTACCTTCCCTTATTGGTTTTGTGAGAACTATAGGGAATATGTCGACAGGGAAGATAAGATGCCCTTTGATCAGCACTTCCTGATTTCCGCTATAGCACCCAGATATGTATACGTCAGCAGTGCCATAGGCGATGAGTGGGCGGACCCTGAATCGGAATTCTTAAGCTGTGTCGCCGCCAGCGATGTATATGAGTTGTTTGGGGCAAAAGGTCTGGTCACGGAAGACAGGCTGCCAGAGGTGGGGACAAAGCTGCATGAGGGGCATATTGGATACCACCTAAGGGGAGGTACTCATTACCTCAGCCGATATGATTGGCAGGGCTTTATGGAGTTTATGAGGCGTAAGCTGTATTGATAAATAGATATGATTGGCTTGATATGTTTGCATAATATATTATTGACCGACAATAGAGGTTAATCAAAACTTTAGATATATGGGAGGAGAAATATGAAGAATATTGAGGAAAAGAGCATCAATACCATACGTATTCTTTCGGCAGAGATGGTAGAAAGGGCAAAGTCCGGACATCCCGGGATGCCCATGGGGGCTGCTCCCATGGCCTATACCCTTTGGGCCAGGCAGATGAAGCACAATCCTGAAAACCCCGATTGGGTGGACAGGGATAGATTCGTTTTGTCCGCCGGTCATGCATCGGCACTTATCTATTCCCTGCTCCATCTGTTTGAATATGGACTACCCATGGAGGAATTGAAAAATTTCCGTCAATGGGACAGTAAGACACCGGGACATCCGGAATATGGCCATACGGTTGGAGTAGAGACTACCACCGGTCCACTGGGCCAGGGTTTTGCAACCGGCGTGGGTATGGCTATGGCGGAGGCTCATCTGGCCGCCAAGTTCAATAGACCGGGTTATGATATTGTGGACCACTACACCTATATCATGTCCGGGGATGGATGCATGATGGAGGGGATAACCTCAGAAGCAGCCTCCCTGGCAGGTACTTTGGGACTGGACAAGCTGATTGTGCTCTATGACTCCAACGCCATCACCATCGAAGGGGGTACCGATTTAGCCTTTAAGGAGGATGTGGGCAAACGTTTCGAAGCCTATAACTGGCAGGTCTTGAAGGTGGAGGAAGGAAATGACGTAGAGGCTATTGCCAATGCAATAGAAGACGCAAAGGCGGAAAAGAATAAGCCATCTTTGATAATTATAACCACCCAAATAGGCTACGGCTCTCCTGCAAAACAGGGTAAGGCTTCTGCCCACGGTGAGCCCCTGGGTGATGAGAATCTTAAGTCTGCAAAGGAATTCCTTGGATGGCCCTACCAGGAGGAATTCTTTGTGCCCCAGGATGTGAGAGAGCATATGACATCTATAAAAAACAAGGGCATGGAAGCTGAAAGGGTATGGAAGGAAAAATGGGATGCTTACTCAAAGGAATATCCGGAATTGGCGGAAGAGTGGGCCCTGTGGCATAGCGAGGATTTACCGGTAGACCTTTTGAACGATGAGGATTTTTGGAAGTTCGAGGGCAAGGAAGCCACCCGCTCATCTTCAGGGAAGGTACTCAATCGCCTGGCAAAGATTCTGCCCAACCTGATAGGTGGTTCTGCGGATCTGGGGCCTTCCAACAAAACCTTTATGGAGGATAGAGGCAGTTTCTCGGCAGAAAACCATGCCGGATCCAATCTGCACTTTGGTGTACGTGAACACGCTATGGCCGCTATGGGCAACGGGATGATGCTTCACGGCGGGCTTAGAGCTTATGTTGCCACTTTCTTTGTGTTCACCGATTATATGAAACCGGCCATGAGGCTGTCTGCACTGATGAAGCTACCCCTCATATACGTATTGACCCACGACAGCATAGGGGTGGGTGAGGACGGACCTACCCATGAACCCATAGAGCATTTGGCGGCCCTCAGGAGCATGCCGGGCTTTACCGATTTTCGTCCAGCAGACTCCAGGGAAACGGCAGCCGGATGGTATGCAGCCCTTACCAGAAAGGACAGCCCTACGGCTTTAATCCTTAGCCGGCAAAACTTACCCCTGTATGATGGGACCGGCAAGGAGGCTCTAAGGGGAGGATATGTCCTCTTGGATTCAGAGAAGGAAACACCGGATATCATCTTAATGGCTTCCGGATCAGAGGTCGAACTTATATACAAGGCCCATGGCATATTAAAGGAAGAAGGTATAGATGCCAGGGTTGTAAGCATGCCTTCCTTTGCGATATTCGAGGAGCAATCCGCAGAATATAAGGAAAGTGTACTGCCGGATGGAGTAAGGGCACGTCTGGCCGTAGAGGCAGGGGCCTCATTTGGATGGCACAAGTATGTCGGTCTGGACGGGGACATAATAGCTCTGGATCGCTTTGGTGCCTCTGCTCCGGGTGGGATCTTGTTCGAGAAGTTCGGATTTACAGTGGATAATGTTGTGAAAAGAGCAAGGGCTCTTGTGAAGTAGGCTGCCCTTACCTTATCCTGTGTAATTAAAAATCCACCATAAGATTGCCAAAGAATTAATGCAATCTATGGTGGATTTTTTGTATGGCATCTTTCAGTCCAATCTAATCATCCAATATCTCCAATTCCAAGGCATCGAAGTCAATTGGCTCAATAAAATTATCCTGGGTCAACAGGATTCTTCTGTATTCCTCATATTCCCTTTGGTTTTTAGGAAGCCACATTGGCCGTTGCAGATCAAAGTCATAGCATATCTCCTGAATGCAATGGTGGAGCATATCAATTTCACTTCTGTCATCCCCTGGATATTCTGCAACCATGTCCTGAAGGATCTTGTTATTTTTTCTGATGATTCCCCATACTCTAAACATAGGCAGTACTCCTTACATAATAATAGCATCAGTTATGAAGTTTTAAAAAACATTATCATTAACCCTTGCCATTTAAAAACTAAAATTGATTTTTTGAAACTTCAACGATGACGTTACTCGAATTTGTTCCCATTATAGCAGAGAATAGCTTGCAAAGAAAAGGGAAAACTTTGTTTTAGCTATATGGGGATGGGGAAAGATAGGGATAAGGGAGGAGGCATAGGGCTTGTTTACCCGGTTTTACAGGTTTTTAGGTAATTTGTATCGCCGATTTACAGATGACGATATCCTAGCTCTGGGAGCCCAGATGGCCTATTATTTGGTATTATCCTTCTTTCCCTTTTTAGTATTTCTAATAGCTCTCATAAGCTACAGCCCGGTTTCCAGTAGACAGGTATTGGAGGGGCTGTTGGGCATACTGCCTGAGGAGGCCTATGTCCTGGTCAGGGATACCCTTGAAGAGATAGGGGGGAGAAGGAACGGTGGTCTGGCATCCATAAGCGGAGTCTTGTCCCTATGGTTTGCTTCAAATGGGATTGGAGCTATTATAACGGGTCTCAACAAGGCGTATGACGAAAGGGAAAAAAGATCATTTATAAGGGTAAAAATGATCTCCCTCTTTTTTACCCTGCTTCTTTCCATAGCCATCGTGTTTTCATTTACCCTTTTGATATTTGGTGGGGTCATAAAGAGAAGTTTAATAGATGGACTGAGCCTTACACCCTTTTATCGGGCTTTATGGGATATTGGACGCTATGTATTCATTGTCTCTGTAATATTGCTCATATTCATATTTCTATATAGGTATACCCCCAGTAGGCGTATGAGATGGCGGGAAGTTGTCCCGGGGGCGATTTTCTCAACCGCCGGCTGGCTTGTCACCTCTCTGGGCTTTGCTTACTATGTGGACAATTTCGGCCATTATTCTACCTTCTACGGGAGTATAGGTGGGGTGGTGATCCTCCTTATTTGGCTCTACTTCAGTGCTGTCATTATATTGATTGGGGGAGAGCTTAACGCAGCCTTGGTTTATGATGGGAGGGAATGATGTCCGTCATGAAATCTGTCTGATGCATGTAATTGCTATGGTCCATGCAGCAAGACAGCTTCAGATCTAAAAGGCATTACGTCATGGCTAGATGTCTTTTGACAGCAGAACAATATTTTGGTAAAATTCATGTGGCCAGAATAGGTTTTGTACTTCTGGAATAATGGAGAAGTGGGGTCTGCTGTATGAATATCTATATTATGGTAGATGCAGAAGGCATCAGCGGTATCTATCATAGCCAGCAGGTTATGTCAACGGGCACCAGATATCAGGAGGGCAGGGTACTGATGGTGGCTGATATCAATGCCTGTATCGAGGGATGCAAGGAGGCGGGCGCAGATAAGATATATGTAAGGGATTGTCACGGTAGCGGCTCAAACGTTATATGGAGCCAGCTTTCCAGTTTGGCCGATTACTATATATTAGGGAATACCGGCCAGGACCGCTTTCCCGGTCTTGACGAGTGTCAGGGGGTAATACTTCTGGGATATCACGCCATGGCGGGAACGCCCGGTGCGATTTTGGAACATACCATGAGCTCTGCTTCAGTACAAAACTATTGGATAAATGGCATGAAAGTGGGAGAATTAGCCATAGATGCCGGCATAGTCGGGGACAGGGGAAAGCCCGTAATTATGGTTTCCGGAGACGACAAGGTATGCCTGGAGGCCAAAAGGCTACTTCCCAATGTGGTTACTGCTGAAGTGAAAAGGGGTATAACCTGGAGGGGTGGGATGCTGCTTCCACCAGAGAAATCTTACGCACTTATAAGGGAAAAAGCCAGGGAAGCTGTCAGCTCTATGGACAGGCAGGAGCCTTTGGTCTTTTCAAAGCCCATAAGGTTAAGGGTAGAGATGACCGAAAGGGGAGTACTTCCACTGCCTTATTCCAAACCCTATATGACCATTATCGATGGAAGAACCTATGTGGTAGAAGGTGACACCGTAGAGGAAGCGCTTTTCAGGTTGTGATCCTGATTGCTTATTGACAATTTTCTTCAGGTCTATATAATGATTATCGTCAATAAATACCCTACCGTTAAACCCGGGTACCTATGCCTGCGACAGCTGCTATCAATTAACTATATTTTCTACCTGTTTTGTGCTAGACATTTTACCTTAGATTTTATATAGCATAAAGTAGTTTGCTCCCATGGGTTTCGATACGGAACAATAAATACAGGACTATGAATCTAATAATGGAGGTTTTTATATGGGTATCAAGGTTGCCAAATTTGGGGGGTCTTCCCTGGCAGACGCAGAACAGTTTCGACGGGTTCGTTCCATCGTTATGATGGACGAAGACCGCAGGTACATAATTCCTTCTGCTCCAGGGAAAAGGCATTCCAGCGATCACAAGATAACGGATCTGCTATACCTTTGCCATGAACATGCCCAGAAGGGTATCCCCTTTGGCGAAATTTTTGAACTGATTTCCACGAGATATCTAAAGATTGTGGAGGAATTGGGATTGTCTCTGGATCTAAGACCGATCCTTGAGGATATAAGAGAAAAGGTACTGGGAGGATATTCAGTTGAGTACACTGCCAGTAGAGGAGAGTATTTAAACGGACTGATTCTGTCTGAATTTTTGGGCTACGAATTTGTGGATCCTGCAGAAATGATTCTTTTCACCGAGTCCGGGGTATATGACTCAAAAAGGACCCTGGAGGCGGTGGAAAAGACTCTGGCTAAGATTGAAAATGCGGTTATTCCGGGCTTCTATGGATCAAGACCTGATGGAGGCATTCAGACCTTTTCCAGGGGTGGCTCCGATATTACCGGCGCTATTATTGCCCAAGGGATAAAGGCGGATCTATATGAGAATTGGACCGATGTTTCCGGATTTATGATGGCAGATCCCAGAGTTGTAAAAAACCCCAAGCCAATAAAGGAGATAACATACAGGGAGTTGAGGGAGCTGGCATACATGGGGGCGAATGTCCTCCACGAGGATTCGGTTTTTCCCGTGAGACAGGCTGGTATCCCCATCAATATAAAAAACACCAATGAACCCGAGGCTGAGGGAACCCTGATCGTACCCAATGGCGGAGATTTTTCCAGAAGCGGTATGATAACCGGGATAGCAGGTAAAAAGGGTTTTACCGTAATCACCATAGAAAAAGCCATGATGAATACCGAGCTGGGTTTTGGGCGGAGGCTCCTATCCATAATAGAATCTCGGGGTATATCCTTTGAGCATATGCCATCCGGGATAGACAGCATTTCATTGGTCATCTCCGACAACCAACTGAATGAAAAACTGGACGGTATAATCGAGGAGATTAATCAGCAGCTCAAACCCGACGCTGTAGATGTACATGATAACATGGCCCTTATAGCTACAGTAGGTCAGGGTATGGCCAGAACTCCCGGAATTTCGGGCAGGCTCTTTTCTGCCTTGGGCAGTGAGGATATCAACGTTAGAATGATTGCCCAGGGGTCTGGGGAAATGAACATCATAATTGGCGTGGAAAATGACGACTTTGAAAGGGCAATAGAGGCTATATACTACGCTTTTGTGAATTAAAAAAAGGAGTATCGGATAATGGGAAAGAAAGTTTTGATCGTAGGCGGAGTAGCCGGAGGTGCTTCAGCTGCGGCAAGGATAAGAAGACTGGACGAATCGGCAGAGGTAATCATGTTTGAAAGGGGACCGGATGTTTCCTTTTCCAATTGCGCCCTGCCCTATCACCTAAGCGGAATGATCGAGGATGCCGACAGCCTGATTTTAGTGGACCCTGAAGATTTTATAACCAAGTATAATATTGAGGCCCGGATCAACAGTGAGGTCATCGGTATAAACCGAGCGGAAAAGAAGGTAGTGGTAAGGGATCTTGTAAAAGGCAATGAATATGAAGAATCATACGACAAACTGATCTTGTCCCCCGGTGCCAGGCCAATACTCCCAAAGAGCATTCAGGGAATAGATAGGCCAAATGTATTCAGCATAAGAAATGTGGTAGATATCAGAAGGCTAAATGGTTATATAGTTAGCAAGGACACTGAACAGGTAGCGGTCATAGGGGGCGGCTTTATAGGAATAGAAGTCGCTGAAAATCTGAAGATGGCAGGGAGGAAGGTAACCCTGATTGAAGCCCTTGACCAGGTAATGGCACCCTTTGATTACGAGATGGCACAGATATTACATAAGGAGATTGTGGATAACGGTATTCATCTGATCCTGAATGATGGATTGAAAGCCGTGCATGATGATTTTGTTGAGTTACAATCGGGTAAAAGGGTTGAGGCAGGGGCAGTGGTTATGGCTATCGGAGTCAGCCCCGAAGTTGATCTTGCCAGGGATG
>JAAYRX010000058.1 GCA_012518535.1 Clostridiales bacterium
CTTGGGGAAAGATATCGGATAGAGGAAGATCCTTGGGTAGGGCACTGGATAAGGCCTGCCTGTTGGTATCCGCTACATCCAGATATACTTCCTTTCTCAGGATGGTGATATCCTTGGGGGCTTCAATACCGATTCTTACCCTGTCCCCATCTATGCCAAGGACTACTATTTCAATGCCGTTACCTATCATTATGGACTCATCTTTTCTTCTTGTAAGCACCAGCATATCCTACCCCACCTTCCCGTCTGGATTTTTGAATATGGGATATCTTACGGGATAATCCCCTTCGTCCAGGATAACCTGTTTGCCCAGCATCCTGTCCGGATTTATAAGGATTGGGGCCATTAGGTTGGCCGTCATCTTCCTGTAATCCTGGGGGATGACTATGATAGTAAATAATGCTGTATCCTTGTTATCCTCTATCTTCAGCTCGTCAAATACCTTGTCTTTTATAAGGGGAGAATAGTCCTTCTTAAATAAAAAAGGATCAGCAATGGTTAAGGCTATATCCTGGTCCTCTATGGATTGGAGAATATGAAAGGGGTCCAGCTCAGGTGGGGATAATATTATGTACTTTGTCAGGTTTTCCAAGCCGGGCAGCCCGTCCTCAAAGTGAATAATCTTATCATCGTCTACTTCAACTGAGCCAAATCGGCTAGTCTCTACAATCATAGCTTATTCATATCCTTTCTTATTTAAAGAAACATCCTGTCTGCACTGCGTGTTAATCATATCCTGTTATCGACATTGTTTCCCACATACTCGATCTTAATATCCGGCCATTGCCTCATATATATGTCCACCCTGTGTCGGGTCGCACTTATCTGAGCGGTGGTATGGGTCTCCCACTCTATCTTTGGGGGGTTGGGTTTCCATTCTATATTCAGATGCCCCGGATCCCATTGTATTTCCGGCCTGGATTTTGGCATTTGAACCATGTTGAATTCATAGTTCCTTTGGGATTTTTCATAGGCTATTTCTGCAATGGGGTTCCCGCCCTTTTCTATCTGCACCAGCCTGGTCCCCTCTCTGGCAATTCTTCCTATGCCCTCCAGGACAGCCTGAAGCCCTTCCCTATAGAAGTCGCTGGCCAGCTGCAGGGCCGGTTTAAGACCGGATTCTGCAAAGCATTGGGTTTGGTCTATGTACACCTTGGGCAATTCCTTATCTATGATCAACTCCGGCGGCCTTTGCTCTATATGGGCCTTGGGCGGAGTCTGCTTTATTTCCATATGGGATCTATAGGTATCAATTCCGATCTGCCCGTAGGTTTGGGTAATGCGCAAATCCATATTTATCACCTGTCTGTCTGGTAAGGGTGAGATTAGACGCCAAGTATATTTGCATATCTATAAGGCTATATATTTTCTTAACGCAAGAAATCCAATAGTCCATAATTCTATCTCAAGAAATCCAACAAGGTTGGCTGTATAATCCTGGCCCCTACGGATAGGGAGGAGCGATACACCATCTCGGCCATCAAAAACTCCATTATAACCTGCTCATGATCAACGTCTTCCACATGGGATTTGATTTCGGTGTAGTTCATCTCGTCCATCTCCAACCGGGTCTTGATTAAGGTCAGACGGTTGGTCTTTCCCCCAACCTCCGCCAGATGGGAGAGGATCTCCTGCTGCTGAAACTGGAGCTTGCCGATGGACTCATCTATTCTATCGCTATCGGTTCCATCCATCAGAGCCTCATAGAGCTCATGAAATACCGCATAGACATTGTCATTGCCTACCCCTAAAACATCCTCACCGGACATGGATATGTCCATGAAAAGCCCCGACCCTATTTCATATTCAATCCTCTCGCTGCCGACACCGTCGGGTACGGCGGGCTGGGAGGTTGGGTCCGTCAGATTGGCGATCTTTATACCGTTATACCATAGGAAGGATTGGCCCTCGTCCATCCTTACCTGAAAGGGTTTTTCCGTGGTATTGTAGCCACCGAAGATCTGCCGGCCTGCATAGGAGGAGTTGGATGCTTCCAGCAGCTGATTCATCAGCTGTTCCACTTCCCTGGCGATAGCCTGCCTGTCCTCCGGAGTCTTGCCCCCGCTGGCACCATCCACGGCCAGCTCATAGGCCCTGACCACAAGGGAATTCATCTCCGTCAGGGCGGTCTCCGTCTGGGTGAGCCAGGCCTGGGCATCGTCTGCGTTTCTCTTGTATTGTTGAAGCTTGGACAGCTCCGTCCTTGCCTGAAGGCTTCTGGTAATCCCCACCGGATCCTGAGATGGACGCTGAAGCTTCTTTCCCGTTGCCAGCTGGTACTGGTGGTTTTCCATCCTCTTAAGGTTCCTGTTTATATTGTTCATGAGCTGGCTTATCATCATTGAATTGGTTACGCGCACAGGTTATTCCTCCTCACCGAATAAAAAGTTTCTATCTTCCAACAAGCCCTGTTCGGTTTATAAGTATTTCAAGAGCCTCGTCCATGGCCGATATGGCCCTGGCTGCAGCTGCATAGGCGTGCTGGTACTGGATCATCATGGTCATCTCCTCATCCAGGGACACCCCGGATATGGAAAGCCTGTCCGTATTCAGGCTGTCGGTCATTATCTGCTGTCCCTCCAGCATCTTTTGGCTGTGAGAGGATTCAACTGCCAGATCCGCTATAAGCTTTTTGGTAAAGTCCTCGAAGTTTCCTATGTTGGGAAGGTTCTTGACATCCCTTAGTTTCGCCAGTTCCAGGGCTATGGAGTTATCCCCCTGCTTATCCGGCTGGGTCTTGTCCACTTCCTGGCCCGATGCGGCGATATTGTAGACGCTGTCTAAAATATCCTGGGTCAGGGTGATGTTTTTAGCCGTTATTTTTGAAGGATCAAAGGCCTCGCCTTTTACATGGGTAAAGAAGTCAATACCCGTACGAGACTCATTATCCCCCTCCGGCAGGGTCCATCCATCCCTGTGTACCCTGTTGAACTCCTCTGCCAGGGCTCTGGCAAAGGTATCAAGCTGCTGTATGAAATAGGGGATTCCCATCCTGTCGGGGTCACTGCCGTCTCTTATGTCCAGATACCCCTTCAGCCTGCCCCCGGTTACGGCCACATCTATGTTGCTCCCTGCCCACTTGATTGAATTCAGGTAATCAAAGCCTTCACCAGCAGGGTTTTGCACATCCTTCACGGCCTTCAGTTCATTGTATTTGTTGTGATCCACCAGGACCATCCCGTTTATATCAATCCTGAACTTATTGTCAATGGTTTCATAGTATTCGATTTTAATAAGGCTTGACAGCTCGTCTACCAGCAGGTTTCTCTTATCCCTCAGGTCGTTGGCCTTGTCCCCGCCCAGTTCGAACCTGAAGATCTGTTCGTTGAGATCCTTGATATTCCTGATGATATCGTTGACCTCGCCGACAACTATTTCTATGGCGGTATCCTGCTCCCTCTGAAGCTGAATGAGCTGGTCATGATAGTGGTGCAGGGTTTCCGTGAGCTTGATGGCGTCCTGTCTGACCAGGGCCCGTATTTCCTTGCTCTCGGGGTTTTTGGCCATCTCCTGTATATCCGTAAAGAAATCCGCCAGAACTGCGTTGAGTCCGGCCTCCGAAGGCTCCCGGAAAATGGATTCTATGTATTGAAGGGCGTCGGTTTTGGTCATCCATTCCCCCAGGGAAGTATTCTCCTTCCGGTACTGCAGGTCGATGAACTTGTCCCTGATCTGGGACAGCTCCTGGATGGTGACCCCATTGCCCACCTGGCCCTTGGAGGTATAGGTAAACTGTCCGTAGCCGGATGCCGCCGGCTCTACAGAGGACGTAACCAGCCGCTGCCGGGTATAGCCCGGGGTATTGGCATTGGCTATATTGTGGCCCGTTACATCCAGGCCCTTTTGACTTGCGAATAATCCCTTGCGGACTATTTCCAAACCGTAAAAAGTTGATCGCATCTAGCTTCACTCCCAAACATCATCATGACTTTAAGCCTTTGAATCAAAGAGGTTTCTGTTCTGACCGCCCTGTTTGGTCCGTCCCTCTCTTTCGTATACCTGTCCCGATGCTCCGTCTCCGACCATCAGGTTAATAGCAATATTTACATATTCCAGGTTGGTTCTTATGAGCTTTTCGTTTATCTCGTTCAAGTGCCTTTGCCTGTCGATAATCCTGATAAAATCATTCTGGAGGGTTTGAAATCTATCCTTTAAATCCCCGTCGCTGAATTCTATAAGGGATGAAAGGGTTATGGATTCCGAGTCAACATCCCTGATCCCGGCCAGCTTGTCCACCAGCTCCTGCCTGTCCGCTTCCAATTTCCCGATATTTACTATAATCCTCTCCTCAAGGTCAACGATTGTTTCCAGGTCCTTGATTTTCTTGTCTATTATAATATCGGTCTTGCGGTTGGACAGTTCGTTAAGCTCTTCGTAGTAATCCCTTTCCTTTTCCATACTGGACAAAATGCCCCTAAGTATGTCTTCCATAGCCTTACCCCTCATACCCTTTTCCTGGATAATAGATCATCCACTATTTTATTGGCCAGCTCCTGGGGATTAACCTTATATTGTCCCTCTTCCATCTGTTTTCTTATCATCTCTACCTTGGCCATGTCCACGCCATCGTCTTCCTGCAGGGCCTTTAAAGCCAGCTGAAAGGCCTTGGCCTTATCCGACAGAACCACTTCGTCCCTGGCCTCCTGTCCCTTTCGCTCGGAACGTGTGGTTGATGCCTTTTGGGACTTATAGATTTCCATGGCCTTTGAGAATTGGGATGGATTTATCTTCACATTATTCCCTCCTAAATAGGTCTTCAAATACTATATCGGCATAAAGCATAGAAAGGTTTAGGGTTAATTTACTTAAAACCTCTTCTTCTTCGAAGATCGGCGGTATACATCCTGTTGCTGTCCTTACCCAGTCCCCTGGGGCTCCCACCTGGTGCTTCCAGGCCTTCTCTCATCCCGCGATCCAGCTCCTGGATGCAATCGTTGCAGTATCGTCCCGTGGTAATAGGCTTTTCGCACCTTTCACAGAGGTAATCCAGACCGGGGGATGACAGCTCCAGCCTGCCCTCCTTTAAGAATTCCAGGATTATGTTCTCCTCCACATCCAGGGCTTCGGATACTTCCAGAACCGTAGCATTGGGATTGTCGTAGATATAGTCCCTCACCTTTACAAAGATTTCGTCCAATTCCAGCATGCAGTTGGGACAATACTTGCTGCCCCTATGTTGATAAATTCTATCACATCTTCGACAATTTCTAATATCCATCCTTGATCGCTCCTTTAATGATCAAATGAATTCCCAGGCCATATGTGGCCCGCTTCTATAATTGAAAGGGGGTTTTCCCCCTTAGAGACTTGAACCTATTGCCAGGGTAATAATATATACCCTCCCGGCGCCGGCCCCTAACAATACCCTGCTGCACTGGTCCGCGGTGTTCCCGGTGGTGTAGACGTCGTCCACCAGGAGGACGGTCCTGCCTTCAAAGGCCCTTGGCCTCTTCCCCGGCCCCTTGCCTGATTCCCGGATCCTGAAGGCCCCCATCAGGTTTCTGCGCCTCTCATGGCCGCTGAGCCTGGCCTGCTGGGGAGTGTTCCTGATCCTTATAAGACTCTTGTCCATCAGGGGGATCCCGGTGTTTCTGCTAAGACCTCTGGCCAGCAGATCCGCCTGGTTGAACCCCCGCTGTCTTTCCCTGATGGGGTGGAGGGGCACCGGTACAATGACATCAAAATCCCAGTCGCAGGATTCCAGGCACCTGGTCATCCAGTGGATCATGGGATTTGACAGGTATTTTTCCCCTCTATATTTATATCGGTAGATCAGGTCCTTAACTTCAGTCCCATATTCAAAAACGGACAGCCCTTTATGGAAGGCATGATCCGCCCGGGCGCAGTCGGAGCACAGGGTATCATCCGCCAGCATCATCTTCCCGCACTTGGGACAGCTGGGTGGCTCAATAAAGGGGAGGGATTCCTCGCACATCCGGCACACCCCATGGGACAAGGTGTCCTGCCTCTTTTCCTTGCATACCAGGCACCTTACATCCATGGGATAGACTATATCCAAAAACGATTCCCAAATGCCCCAAAGATCCATATCCTTACTCCCCGCCGCCGAAGATATCGAATCTCTGCATATCCCTTAAGGATAGGAGGTAGCCCCGCAAGCGCTCCTCCAGACCCGAATACCTGCTGCTTATATGGTTGTTCTTCACCATGGCGTCGATAGCCCTTTCCCTGCCCACCAGGACCACCATCTTTCTGGCCCTGGTAACGGCCGTATAGAGGAGGTTCCTGGTCATCAGCATGGGAGGTCCCCAGGCCAGGGGTATGACCACCACGGGAAATTCGCTGCCCTGACTCTTGTGAACGGAAACGGCATAGGCCAATTCCAGTTCATCCAGATGGGTAAAGTCATAGGTGACCAGGCGATCGTCGTCGAAAATCACCCTCATCTCCCTGCCGACCTCGTCTATGGCATCCACATAGCCCACATCACCGTTGAAAACCCCGTCTCCGTCCTCCACCAGGCTTCCGTCCTCATACCGCTCCCAATGGATGTTGTAGTTGTTCTTTATCTGCATCACCTTGTCTCCCTCCCGGAAGACCATGTCGCCAAAGACCTTTTCCGCCTTGTTCCTGCCGGGGGGATTGAGGACCTGCTGGAGCCGGGTGTTTAGATTGTTTACCCCGATTACACCCTTCCTCATGGGGGAGAGAACCTGGATGTCCCGAACGGGATGATACTTCCCAAATCCGGGAATCCGCCTGACAAGCAGATCGATGAGGGTTTCCAGGATTTCATTGGGGGATTCCCGCCTGTCCAGGAAGAAATCCTTGTCAGGCAGATTGAGTTGGGGAGATTCACCGTGGTTGATCCTGTGGGCGTTGACCACGATCATGCTCTCCTGGGCCTGCCGGAAGATCTCCGTCAGGCGAATTACCTTTACCAGGCCGGAATTGATTATGTCCCGCAGGACATTTCCGGGGCCTACAGAGGGGAGTTGGTCCACATCCCCCACCAGGATAAGTCTGGTGCCGGGAACGATGGCCTTTAAGAGATGGTTCATAAGAAGGACGTCCACCATGGACATCTCGTCGATGATGACAGCGTCCGCCGACAGAGGGTTGTCCTCGTCCCTCTGAAAGAGGTCAGGTTCACCTTCCCCCAAATATCCGTATTCCAGGAGCCGGTGGATGGTTTTGGCCTCCTGGCCGGTGGTCTCCGAGAGTCTCTTTGCAGCCCTGCCAGTGGGCGCCGCCAGCTTTACCTCTGTCCCCAGCATCTGAAAGACCTTTATGATGCAGTTGACAGTAGTGGTCTTGCCGGTACCCGGGCCACCTGTCATGATCATGACGCCATTTCTGAGGGACTCTACAACCGCTTCCTTTTGGTTTTCCGCCAGGACTATACCCTCCTGTTTTTGAAGGTCATGGAGAACCTTGTCCACATTGTCTATGGGATTGTTCATCTCCATCATGGAAAGCTCTATAAGCCTTTTTGAAATGTTGTTCTCCGCCACGTAAAAGGGCTGGAGGTATACAGCGGTGTGGTCGCTGCGTTCCTCTAAAACTATATCTCCCTCCATAACCAGGGATACGATGGCATTGTCAACCAGCTGAAAATCCACCCCCAGAAGCTTGGCCGCCTTTTCCGTAAGCTCCTCCCGGGGAAGGTAGGTGTGCCCGTTGTTGGCTGCCCGGGCCAGGACATATCTGGTGCCGGCCATAACCCTGTAGGGGGAATCGAAGAGGACGCCCATATTTCGGGCTATCCTGTCGGCGGTTTTGAAGCCGATGCCCACTATATCCTGGGCCAGGCGATAGGGGTTTTCCTTAATAATTGAAATGGTCTGGTCACCGTAGATGTTGTAGATCTTAACGGCAAAGCCGGTGGATATGCCATAGGTCTGAAGAAAGAGCATAACCTCCCTGACTTCCTTCTGCTCGTAGAAGGAAGCCGCTATGGCCTCGGCCTTCTTTTCCCCTATACCGGGGATCTCGGTCAATCGCTCGGGGTTGAACTGGATGA
>JAAYRX010000059.1 GCA_012518535.1 Clostridiales bacterium
ACTCTCTATGCCTTCTCAACTGAAAACTGGAAGAGACCGAAAGAGGAAATCAAAGCAATTATGTCTTTACTGGTGGAGTATCTACGCCGGGAATTGGATGAGCTACACAAGAACAATGTAAAAATTGTGACCATTGGTGATATAGCTTCTCTCCCAAAGACTGCCTATGAAGAGATACGAAAAGCCATAAGCACTACATCTGGCAATACCGGTTTACAGGTTAATGTTGCGTTGAATTATGGAGGTAGACTTGAGATTGTTACAGCCATTCGGGAAATATCGCGTAAGGTAGTCTATAAAGAATTAGATTTCGATGATATTGATGAGGATCTGGTTTCAAATCATCTATACACAGGAGGTATTCCAGACCCTGATCTGTTGATTAGGACTGGTGGAGACAATAGGGTCAGCAATTTTTTGTTATATCAGATTGCATACACTGAACTCTGGTTTTCCGATGCCACTCTCTATTGGCCTGATTTTGATACTAATCACTATCTGAATGCGATCTATGATTTTCAAAACCGTCAACGCCGGTATGGAGGTGTGATAGAAAAGGGGGAAAACTAGAAGTGTTGATGAAAAGAATCCTTAGCGCTGCTCTTGGTATTATCTTTATTTTTTTTATGCTCTATATAGGGGGTTGGTTTTTTAGGGTTTCGGTTTTGATTATGTCTCTCATTATGATGCATGAGTTCTATCATGCATTCATAAAAAAGGGATACAAGCCCCTAACTTGGTTGGGTTATTTATTTATTATTATATTGTTTTGTTCTTATCTTGTTAGTTATAAATATTTAGTAGTATTAATAACCTTATTTGTTTTAATCGGGTTGACCCTGCCGGTTTTTATAAAAGGGGTTTCCATAATGGATATATTGACCACGGTCTTTGCCACCTTATACCCAGGTATGCTGATTTTTTTTCTCATACCTTTGGCATTTAAGTCATATCCCTACGGTATGAATCTGCTTATATTGGCTTTCCTAATAACTTGGTCCACGGACACATTCGCATATTTTTTGGGGATGGCGTTTGGCAAAAAAAAGCTATGTCCATCTGTAAGCCCTAACAAAACAGTTGAAGGCAGTTTAGGAGGGCTGTTTGGGGGTATAATAATAGGTATTCTATATGGGCTTATATTAAATCAGAACCATAAATTTGGGATACCTTTGTATCACTTTGGTTTTATGGGCCTTTTAGGAGGGATACTTTCCCAATTGGGAGATTTATCAGCATCTTCCATTAAAAGGTTTTGTGGTGTTAAGGATTTTGGCAAGATACTCCCAGGACATGGGGGACTATTAGACCGATTTGACAGCCTGCTCTTTACATTACCAACTATTTATACATACTACCTAATCTTTTTGTCTTCGTGACACCATGTCCGATTACCATACTAAAGTTTGGTTGAACTACGTTTTGTAGAATTCTTTGCTGAATTATAACTTCACATCTAGTTCAAATATGGTAGTTCGGAATTAGATTGGTAGACGGTGGGAGGATGTATTTAATTGATAAAGCGTATAGCCGTTATTGGGTCAACTGGCTCTATTGGTACACAGGCCTTAGATATATTAAGCGAATATCCTGATCAATTTGAAATAAAGGTACTTGTCGCTAATCAAAACAT
Source organism: Clostridiales bacterium (assembly GCA_012518535.1). Lineage (GTDB taxonomy): Bacteria > Bacillota > Clostridia > Caldicoprobacterales > UBA3941 > UBA3941. Next base: position 1,634 of record JAAYRX010000059.1, read on the forward strand.
TGACTTACTTCGGTCGCAGATTGAAAAATACCGGCCGGATACAGCTGTTGTAGTTGACAGAAATAAGGCGGATAAACTGTCCCAAAGGTTGTCTGGTAAGGAATTTGTAATTAAGGCCGGTATGGAAGCTGTAATGGAAATGGTAACAAGAGAAGATATCGATGTGATTCTTATGGCCATTGTCGGTATTGCGGGTTTAAGACCAACGATTGCAGCATTACGGTCCGGTAAAACCATAGCACTTGCCAATAAAGAAGTAATGGTAGTGGGTGGGCACATTATTAATGATTTAGTCAGGCAATACAATGGCAGGATTATACCCGTTGACAGCGAACACTCGGCTGTTTTTCAGGCTATACAGGGATGCAGGAATCCTGATGAGATAGGCAAGATTATTCTTACTGCTTCCGGAGGACCTTTTAGAGGATATGATAGGGCTATGTTGAAAGACATAACTCCGGAAGATGCATTAAGACATCCCAATTGGAAAATGGGGAGCAAGATAACGATAGATTCTGCGACCCTAATGAACAAGGGTTTAGAAGTTATAGAGGCAAAATGGATGTTTAATGTAGATTCAAATAATATAGAAGTGGTGATACATCCCCAGAGTGTAATACATTCTATGGTTGAATTTGTAGATGGTACGATTATAGCACAAATGGGAGTTCCTGACATGCGAGTTCCCATCTTATATGCCTTGACATATCCCAATAGATTTAGAACCAAACTGGAGTCCTTGAACCTTACCAGGATTGGTAGCCTAACCTTTGAAGAGCCGGATCTGGATACCTTTCCATGTCTATCTCTGGCTTATGAAGCTTTAAGAATAGGCGGTACTATGCCTACCGCCCTAAATGCAGCAAATGAAGTGGCAGTTAATTTATTCCTGGAAGGAAGATTGGCTTTTAGCCAAATACCCATAATAATAGAAAGGTCTATGGCATCCCACAAAATTATTAAAGATCCTCAAATCGATGATGTATTGTATGTGGATAAAGTTATACGACGCAACCTGGATTTTTCTTGTTGTTGAATAAGAAGTGATCAATGATGTTATATAACTAGATAAGGTATTAAAAAATCCCTTCCACACCGGTGCAATATTACTATATAATAAGATTACCCTACAAAAGGAAGGTGCACGATGACAACGATTATTACTGCTCTGATACTATTTGGGATAATAGTATTAGCCCATGAATTGGGGCATTTTTTAGTAGCAGGCTGGGTAGGAATACCTGCTGAAGAATTTTCTATTGGGATGGGGCCCAAAATTACCCAACTGAAAGGCAAAAAAACAATCTTTTCTCTGAGAGCCCTACCAATTGGTGGGTATGTCAAATTTTATGGAGATGAAGGAAATAGCGACGATCCCAGGGCTTTTGCCAACGCAAAGGTATGGAAAAGAATCTCGGTTATTGCTGCTGGGCCCATTATGAATTTCCTGTTGGCGATTTTACTTCTGGCGGCTTTTTTTGCTTTTTTTGGAGTATACGAAAACTCCACTCATATATTCGAGATAGTTGAAGGTTCCCCTGCAGAGTATGCTGGTTTACAGGCAGGTGACAAGATAGTTTCGGTTAATGGTATCCAGGTAGATGTTGAGGATCAGGAAAAAGGTATCGAACACTTTAGGAAGGTACTAAAGGAGGAAGGAGACAAAACCTTAAAACTCACTGTCTTAAGAGATGATAAAGCACATGAAATAGATATCACACCGGATTATTCTCCAGAGAAAAATACCTATGAGATAGGTATTTACTTTGGTAGATTAGAAAGAATGAGGCCATTATCTGCTATAGGCTTGGCTATTGTTCAGGCAGGCAGGCTTATTATCCTTATGATTCAATTACTGGGTAGTCTGATTTTTCAAGGTCGTGGAATAAATGAAGTTGTGGGACCTATTGGGATCATTGGAGAAATAGGTAAGGCCGTTAAATCCGGTGTTAAGGACGTTTTAAACCTTGCAGTGGTGATAACATTAAACTTGGGCATTATGAACCTGATACCCTTTCCTGCCTTGGATGGAGGAAGATTAACCCTATTGTTGGTGGAGGGTATCAGAGGGAACCCAATCGACCCCGAAAAGGAAGAGTATATCCATTTTACGGGTTTTATTATTCTCATGTTATTGATGATAGTTATAACTTTCAAGGATGTAGCCAGGCAATGGTTTTAATTAAGGATTATAGACAATTAGGGATAAATTTATTATCAAAGGGACGAATAATATTAATTAACCTCGAAAAGAACGTATTTCCATTTTAATGAGATTCGGGGATGACGAGAGATGAAAGTATCTGCTATAATACCAGCATACAATGAGGAAAAAAATATTGGCAGGGTTATTTCTGTATTAGTACAAATTGAAGAGATAGTTGAGATTTTGGTAATAAATGACGGCTCCACGGATAAAACCAGCGAAATAGCCCGTTCATATGGAGTGAAAGTCATAGATTTTCCTGAAAACCGCGGGAAAGGTTTAGCCATGTGGGTTGGAGTGATGCATACCAATTCGCCAGTAGTAATTTTTTTGGATGCGGACCTAATAGGACTGACTAAACAGCAGGTAAGGGATATGATATCCCCCATTATAAATGGTTATGCTGATATGACTTTAGGGATATTTTGTCAAGGACGGCCCATGACAGATTTAGCTCAGAGAATTGCCCCATATTTAACAGGGCAGAGGGCTATGAAAAGGTGGGTATTGGATAATCTTGATAAAGGGGATTGGCAGGCTGGATTTGGAATTGAAATAAAAATCACCCGCCTAGCCAAAACTTCCAATATAAGGGTTATGGAAGTACCCTTAGTCAACACTACCCATACTATGAAAGAAGAAAAAATGGGATTTGTAAGGGGAGTTGCTGCCAGAGCAAGAATGTACTGGGAGATTATAAAGCAGTTGAACTAATGATATTGGTTGGGGGGAACTTAGTAAGTTGCTTTTTCGTAACTTTTTAGACGCGGATTATGAGGAATTGGTTCAGGATTGGAAGTTAAAAAAAACAAAGGTTTATTTAAAGGATAAACGTTGGGAAATCATAATTGAAGCCACAAATTATATAGATGCTCCTACCCTGTCAAAGATTGAAGGATTAATAAAGGATAAAATAGGGTGTATAGATGATCTTATAATTATTATTAAATACGCCAAAAGTCCAGAATGGTTTTACAATTACTTCGATAAGGTTTGGGCTGATATTGTATATAGTATCGGTAGGGATATAAGCGATTGTGCTAAATGGCTATCCAATTGCGATACTAGGCTTGGAACAAATGTTTTGGAATTGGTATGTAGGAATCCAATGATTTTACAACTATTGGGTAATAAAGGCATCGATAAATATATAAAAAAATGGATAGCCGATAGGTATAATTTATCCTTTGAAGTATTGTTGGAGGTAGACACAACCTATTTAGAAGCAGATCAAATTGAATACAACACAAAGAAGCAGCTGGAAGATTCCAGATTTATCAAGAATGCTCTTAACACAAAATGCAATTCGACATCCACAAAAAAAGGAGAAGGAAAATCCAGTACTGGTCAAACAGTTATTATAGGGAGGCCTATTAAAGGCGAGCCTGTATCAATTGATACACTGACAGAGGATAGCGGGAGAGTAATCGTTAAGGGACAAGTATTCGATATAGAATCCAGGGAGACCAGAAGTGGAAAATTAATATATACAATGGATATAACTGATTATCAGGGTTCGATAACCGTGAAGACTTTTTGCGACAAGGAGCAAGGCGAAAAGATAAATAATCTGATTGATAAAGGAGATTGGGTGACGGTCCGTGGTGAGTGTTCATATGATAAATACCAAAGAGATATAACCATAATTTTTGATGATTTGATGCTTTCCCAATCTATGGGCAGAACAGATGATGCGTCGAAAAAAAGAGTGGAATTGCATTTACATACTCAAATGAGCGCTATGGACGGTGTTTCCTCTGTAGAATCCTTGGTATCCAGGGCTGCTAAATGGGGACATCCAGCCATAGCTATTACCGATCATGGGGTTTTGCAGGCTTTTCCCAACGCCTATGCAGCTGGCAAAAAGCATGGTATAAAAATAATTTATGGGATGGAAGCATATCTCATCAATGATTGCAAACCCATGGTGCAAAATGGAAATGATTTGGACTTTGATCAGGAAATAGTTGTTATAG
>JAAYRX010000060.1 GCA_012518535.1 Clostridiales bacterium
CGATCCTCTACCAGGTATGGAACCGCTATATACTTGCACCCGATGGTGGCATATGCTCCTATGGTCTTTTGAGGATTCTCAAGCATTTCCTCTATGGCCACATGGGCGGAAACGGGTATCAGGCCAATCTCGTCCAACATATCCTTAATTTCTGAAGGTTTATATCCATAGAGTCCGGCGAATTCGACTCCATCGTATCCCATATCCTTTATCTTTTTTAATGTGCCCCTTAGATCCTTTTCTGCATAATCCCTTACTGAATAAATCTGTAAAGCAACTGAAAATTTCATAATCTGTTCCTCCTGATCTTTTTATTTTATAACCTCATGTCCAGTCGTACAAGCCGTATCATATCATATACACTGTTAAGCATACAGCTAAAACATATCCTATGATCCGTTTGATACGAAAATGCATTAGTACCGTCATTTATACTCGGTCACTACCTCTCTGGAAACGGGTATGTAAATATATCATCGGCTGTCAGCCATCCCTTTCTGGCTATGTTAACGCCATAGGATACATGACTTAAGCCTTCACTATCATGGGCATCCGGGCATATAGCCAGCAAAACCGCCAGCTCCCTGGCTCTGCGGCACCATCTCCAATCCAGATCCAACCTATAGGGATTTGCGTTGATTTCGATAGCAACACCCCGTTTGGCGGCCCCTTCCAGTACAGCCTCCATGTCCAGGGGATAACCTTCCCTGGACAAAAGCAGCCGTCCGGTTGGATGCCCCAAAATGGTTGTATGGGGATTGTCCATAGCCTTTAGCAGTCTTCGGGTCATGGTTTCCTTATCCATGGAAAACCCCGAATGAACAGAGGCTATCACAAAATCGAATGATGCCAGGATTTCATCGGGATAGTCGAGACTGCCGTCAGGCTGGATGTCGCTCTCTATTCCCTTTAGGATCCTAATCCTTCCGTTATATAATTGGTTTAGCTCATCGATCTCTTCATGCTGCCTTTTGATATCCTCCGGGGTAAGACCGTTGGCATAGTAGGCTGATTGGCTGTGGTCGGATATTCCTATATAATGATACCCCAATCTTAGGGCTTCATCCACCATTTCCCTCAGGCTGGCCCGACCGTCACTATAGGTGGTGTGAACGTGTAGGATGCCCTTTATATCCTCCATTTCTATCAGCTTTGGAAGATTACCCTCCATGGCGGCTTGGATCTCGCCCCCACCCTCCCGCAGCTCCGGCGGGATATAATCCATGCCGAAGAATTTAAATATCTCCTCTTCGTTCCTGCAGGATATCGGGGTTTCTTCTTCGCCCCGTAAGAGACCATATTCGTTCATCTTTATACCCCGGCTCCGGGCTATGTGCCGCATAGCTGTATTGTGTTCCTTGCTTCCGGTAAAGTGGTGCAGTGCATAGGGATACTGCTCCGGGGATACCACCCTTAAATCCGCGTTCATACCATTTTTTAGTTTAACACTGGATTTGGTGTCCCCCTTACCTGTGATTGTATCCACATAATCCATGGATGTAAACCAATCCATCAGGCTGACGGGCCATAGGCTGCTGGCCAAAATGTCTATATCCCCTACAATCTCCTTACACCTTCTGAGGCTGCCGGCAGCATGAACTTCTATAACCCCGGGCTGCTCCAACATTTCCCTTACTATGGCCTCAGCTATGGGGTGAGCTTCGGAATAGAGAAATCTGCTTTGATAATGCTTCAGGTGGTCAATACCTCTCAATATATTCTGTTGGGTCTTTTCCCCAAAGCCAGGCAGAATCAGGAGCCGATTTTCGCGGCATGCATATTCCAATTCTCCCAGACTGGTGATTCCCAGCTTCTCATAGAGGGTCTGTACCCTTTTAGGCCCCAGGCCAGGCACCCTAAAGAGATCAAAGAGGGCCTCCGGGAATTCCCCCTTCAGCTCCTCATGATAGGCCAGGCTGCCTGTGGTTACCAATTCCTCTATGCCCTGGGCCAGGGTTTTACCAATCCCTTTTATTTGGCCCAGGCGGTTTTCCTGCACCAGGGTATACAGATCCTCTTCCAGGAGCTCTATGGCGCGGGCCCCATTTTCATAGGCCCTGATCCTGAATGGGCTTTCGCCCTTCAGACGAAGTAAAAGGGCTATCTCATTTAATACCTCTGCCACCTTGGCCCTGTCCATAAGCCAACCTCCTTAAGGCCGTCCATCCGGCCGGGAGCCTCCTCACTCCCCCTCGAAAACCCCTTTTATCATATCCCTGGCCGCCTCTAGGGAAGATTCATCGGGTATGGCAACATAAAGATTTCGCTTCCTATAGGTATATGTTGTCTTCATTGCCCCTTTTCCAGTAACATTGTTGCTCTTGATATCCCATGGAGACATGTCATCTATCTGCATCCTTATAAGGCTGGTCATATCGTTGGGGCTCATATTGGTTTCAAAGCTTTCCGATAAACCATCCAGAATTTTGCTGTAATTGGTTATTATTGCAGGTGACATGGCCTTTTCGATCATACCTTTTATCACAGCCATTTGGTTTTTTCCCCGCTGGTTGTCCCCTGAGGCAAAGGCGTAACGTTCCCTGGAAAAAGCCAGGGCCTGGGCTCCGTTCAGTTGGTTTATACCCTTGTTAAAGCTGTAGCCCCCCGACTTAAAGGCATATTCTGAATCCACATCAATACCTCCCAGGGCATCTACCATTTTTATCAGGGAATCAAAGTTTACCCTTACATAATAATCTATCTCAATATCATATAAGTCTTCCAGTGTCCCAATGGAGACGTCAATCCCATAGACTCCGGCATGGGTCAGCTTATCCCTTAGGCCGCCGGATATAGGAAAAGGCACATAATAATCTCTGGGAGTAGTGGTCAACAGTATTCGTTTGGTCTCGGGATTGACAGTCGCAATAATATTGACATCGCTTCTGCTGGTCCTCCTGATGGGTCCATAGGTGTCAATGCCGCTTATATAGACGTTGAAGGGCTCTAAGGTTACATCCTTGTCACTGGCCTCTATTTCCACCGGCATTTCGAATTGATGGCTGGTAAGAAGTCTCGTCCTTTCGTCAAAATCCTTAAAGGTTTCCTTAACGGTATCCCTATATGCCTCATTCAATATGATAGCATCTACCTCACCGCCGTACAAGGCATCAACCTGCAAGCTAAGATCGTCGTAGGCTTGGGTCTTCACCTCTATACCCAGATCCTCATTCAACCTTTCAATGGTTTTGTCGGTGTTCTCCCTGTCCAAAACCTCCTGTATGCCGAAAAGATAACCCGCCGTATCGCTTATACTCTGTGCGGGATCCTCCTTCAGGACAATTACGGACACATCGTCTACCTTGGTATACTCACGTGAAATACCCGTCAAGAGGGACTGGGTCATATTTAGATAATAACATCCGGGAGCAAGTATCAAACACATAAATATGGAAAGGAACTTTCCAAATATCCTATTCCTGAAGGATATTTGGCTGAAGAAGGTAAAACCAAGTAAAAGCAGAAGAATAACCGCCATAGGGATAAAATACTTACTCGGGATTACACCCAGTTTAATAACTATGGCCAAAAAGATAAGGGTTATTACTGTTTGGATGATTGCAAGAATGACTCCGAGCGCTTTACTATTGAGAATTCTGCCTATCAGTCCGCCCTTGGACAAAGTTCCCATATGATTCCCCCCAATTATTACATCTTTGGTTAATATTCACTATATGATAACATTTTACAAGATGGCAGGCAATAGGTGTTTTACCTGTAGTAATATCATATATTTACCCGGGAAATGTTTTTATAAGCCCGAAAAATTATTTGCATTTCCAGTTAACATAACCCAGCTATATCCCGTCTGTATCCTCTCCCATGTCCCTGATCGGGATTTCATCTTCTTCCGTATAGGTATCTATGTGCTCACCATATTCATCCATCAGGCTGTCATCCAGATATTCGCTGAATTCTCTGATGACGATGATAAGTTCCTCCCGGGTAAAGCCCCTCCTGTCATATATCATATCCAGATAGTTCCGTATATTGGCCCCAATATTCATCTTGAGATATTTACCTATAATGCCCATTTCCCTGCCGTAAACCTCGGTTTTCTCTATTATCTTCCTTATATCGTTTACATATCTTTGAACTCTCAACAAAGGTTTCACCACCTCCCTGTTATTTTGTTGCATTTTTCTTAGGATTATACTCCAATAAACCTCCATTAATCTTCTTCAACTGCCGTTTTTTATTAGCTTTCTCCTGCCTTGATGTTAAATATGTCAGCTTGACTTTTTATAGGTGCTAGTCTATAATTATGAATGTGTGTTAAAAATGAAATTTATTTGTAATAGTTTGTTAATTTTTTGTAATATGTAGGCCATGTAATTTTTTTTGCTTAAAACTACAACAATAATATATGGCAAGAAATACATAGAATCTATCACTGTTTACGCTTTGGAGGGTAGACAGACCCCTTGTAATAATTATAAGCAGCCTTTTCATAAAAAATTTTCTAGAAATTAAAGTTCAGTATTCCCATAACGAAATATTAGGTTTATAATTTTTATGTCCACCTTTTATGTGAATTCATACAGCTCCATAAAAGACAATATTATGGTGCTTGTGAAAAATAAACAATCCAATGTAATAGGAGGAGTGCGAAGATGAGATTCAATCACCGCGAAGACATTATCCAGATAACGCCCTTATGGAAAGGTGAGCGTATGGAAGATGGAAGGCCCAAGGTGCCGTCATCCGTACTTGAGAGACTACGTAAGGTCACGCTGGAAGAAGCTTGGGGAACTTTGTGGCGCCATGGTTATAGATATCAGTTTGAAGGTGATTTTAAAGTAATCAACCCAGATATGGTGCTGGTTGGCCGAGCTGTAACAGGCGTTATGGTTCCTTATCGTCCCGATCTGAACGACACACTTCTGAACTACGGACACAAAGAAGAAGGCCGTTCCGGCTATTTCAACCAATGGATTATCGACTCTCTGGTTGAGGACGACGTAGTTGTAATCGATATGTTTGATAAAATCTATCAGGGAACCTTTGTAGGTGGTAACCTTACAACAGCAATAGCTGCCCGCACCAAGAGGGGTGGAGCCGTAATTTGGGGTGGAGTAAGGGATACCGAACAGATGATGGCTATAAAGAACGTCAAAACCTATCATCGCGGCAACGATCCTACTGGTATTGGCGATGTTACCCTGGTAAACTTCAACGGCCCCTGCCGTGTAGGTAAAGCAATCTGCTTACCGGGTGACGTTGTTCTCGGTACCCCCGCCGGTGTACTGTTCATACCCGCCCACCTGGCCGAAGAATGTGCAACCAACGCTGAAAAATCCAACATCAGGGACGTCTGGGGATTCCAGATGCTTGATATAGGAAAATACTCCACAGCCCAGATCGACGCAGGCTGGACCCTCGATATGTGGGAAGACTTCCTTAGCTGGTTTGAGACCGCTCCCGAAGCCAAAGACTATCAGCATCTCACATGGGAGAAGGAATTAGAGCATGCCCGTGAAATCCAGGGTAAGGAGCCAAGGGCTGATATCAGGCTGTAACAGCGGTTTATGACCCAGGTTTTAAATTGCCATAGGGATCGCTGCAGTTGTTTAGACTTATAAAGTCTTTTTTGAACATACTATAAGTAATGAATCCAGGTTTGTTAATGGATTTGTTACCCCTGGTTTATGGCAATTATATCCTTAGATTTAACGGTTTTTGCTCAGTAAATGTGAATATAAGTGTATACAACGTCTATACTGGGAAGTTCTCCCCAATATAGACGTTGTATATGGGCTTTAAGGCCTGCCTTTACTGGGATAAAACCGAAAAACACTAAATTTAAATGAGCTTTATGGAAAATCATTGCTCTAACAGGAGGATACAAGCTATGAAAGACATCCATAACAA
>JAAYRX010000011.1 GCA_012518535.1 Clostridiales bacterium
TACCACGCTGGTCTTTAGGTATTCCTCATCGGACGGTTGCATTGCCGCCATCCTTTGAAAGTCCTCGGTGTTTTCCTGTTCGATGATATCGACAATATCATCGATGGTTATGATACCTACCAGACGGTCTTCCTTATCTACTACCGGAATCGCCAACAGATCATATTTCCTGAATATATTAGCTATATCCTCCTGGTCATCCAGAGTGTGTACGGAGATGATATTGGTCTCCATTATGTTCTCTATTGTCTCATCAGGTTCGCTAAGGATAAGCTTTCTGATAGGAATTATCCCCTCTAACTTCCTATTCTTATCCATTACATAGCATACATTTATGGTTTCCTTGTCCAGGCCGATCCTTCTTATATAGTTCAGGGCCTGATCTACCCTCATCTCCTTTTTCAGGTCGACAACTTCTATTGTCATCAGGCTGCCTGCTGAATTTTCCGGATACTTTAAAAACTGGTTTATTAGCTTTCTACGTTCCTCGCTGGTGTTTTTAAGCACCTTTTTTACTACATTGGCAGGCATTTCTTCAATCAAATCCACTGTGTCATCTAAAAACAACTCGTCTATGATGCTCTTAATTTCCCTGTCCGTTATGGATTCGATGATAAACTCCTGCTGCTCCTTTGATACATAGGAAAAGACTTCTGCTGCCAAATCCTTGGGCAGCAACCTAAATACCACCAGCAGGTTGTTCTCATCCAATTCTTCCAGCCAACTTGCAATGTCCACAACGTTTTTTTGGGTAATCCAATTTCTGGCATCAGCCAGCCTGCCTTGATGAATGAGGCCTAGAATGAATTCTTTTGTCATGGCATAACCCTCCTTAACAGGGTCCTGCCATCTATGGTTTGATGGCCGAGACCCTGTCCATATTATTTACTTTTTCCCATTGATATAATCCAGGCAAAGGCCCAGGGTCCACTTTCCGTCACCATCCTCTTTACAATATTTTGATAGGATTCCCATGGGAATTTATACACACCTTATTTTTGCTGTCTATCTGATTGATGATAAACATTCTATCTTCTTCTCCAGGGAATCAGCCTTTTGGCATTAAAAATGGGTCCCTCAACAAGCGAAAGACCCAAATTATCTGTCGATGGTTTCACTCGTTGAGTTTTAGCACTATAAAGCTTAGGTTCCAAGAACCAGCCACATTAAGCTATACCTTGCTCCGATAAAGCCTGTTGACCCATTGGCGTCTCTCGACGTTTCTGGATAGTGGCATATTTCTATATAGTAGCCTCACCTAACGAAAATCTTTATCTTAAATTGTATCCGAATACATTATATACCATGGTTCCCATAAATTCAACTATCATAATCATACGGTATATAATCTTGATTCCAGGACTCTCTTAAGGAGCAATATAAACCCAGGATCATTCCTCTACTGTCCATAGTAGGCGTTTACCCCATGCTTCCTTAAAAAATGCTTATCAAGTAGAGCCTGATCCATAGGCCCAATATTGGCATTCAAGGCAAGGGTTCTATATGCCATCCTGGCTACTTCCTCCAGCACAACGGCGTTATGAACCGCCTCATGGGCATCTCTACCCCAGGTAAAGGGGCCATGCGTGTTTACTAATACGCCAGGTATATCCATAGGATTTATCCCTTTAAAGGTCTCTACTATAACGTTCCCGGTTTCCTCTTCGTATTGCCCCTGTATCTCCTCGGTGGTCATCTTCCTGGTACAGGGAATCTCACCATAAAAGTAATCTCCGTGGGTGGTCCCAAGGGGCATAATCCCTTTACCGGCTTGAGCAAAGCTGGTAGCCCATGATGAATGGGTATGGACAACCCCACCTATATCCTTAAAATTATTGTAAAGGACTAAATGGGTTGGGGTATCAGAGGAGGGCTTAAGATCCCCCTCCACCTTATTCCCGTCAAGGTCCAGGACTACCATATGTTCAGGTTTTAGCTCTGAGTAGGGAACTCCGCTGGGCTTTATCACAATAATACCCCTCGCCCTATGGATGCCGCTAACATTACCCCATGTAAAGGTGATGAGTCCGTACCTGGGCAGATCCATATTGGCCTTCCATACTTCTTCCTTTAATTCCTTATACAACCTATCTCCCCCATACAATTAGTTATTGTCCGCACTACAGTCTGATCCTGATGAAATTTCTTTTACCTACCTGTACCACATCCTGATCCTTTAAGGATGGATTTTTAAGCTCATTCGTTTTTTCTCCGTTCACCCTTACAGCTCCCTGGCCGATAAGCCTTCTCGCCTGGCTGGTGCTGGGAGCAAGTCCGGCTTCAACGATCAAACGTGTCATATCTACGCCTTCCTGGGATATAATGTCCTGGGGAACATCGAAGGTTGGAATTTCATCAGGCATTCCACCCTTTTGGAAGACGGCCTTGAATTGCTTCTCTGCCTTTTGTGCTGCTTCTTGGCTATGGTACAAGGCGGTGATCTCTCTTGCCAATCTCATTTTGGCATCTCTTGGGTGGTATGAGCCGTCCTCTAACCCCATCTTTATTTTGCTGATTTCGTCGGGATGAATATCCGTAGCCAATTCGTAGTATTTTAGCATCAGCTCATCGGGTATGGACATAACCTTGCCGTACATTTCGTTGGGTTCCTCGTAAATACCGATATAGTTGCCCAGGCTCTTGCTCATCTTTTCTACTCCATCGGTACCCTCCAACAGAGGCATCATAAGGGCTACCTGGCTCTCCTGTCCATAATCCCTCTGGATGGTCCTGCCCATGAGGA
>JAAYRX010000061.1 GCA_012518535.1 Clostridiales bacterium
AATTATTAGAGACCCATATTTTATACCTTCTTCAAAAATGACGGATGAACTGTTTGCCGAATTACAGAAAAACAAGGTGCATATGGCAATTATTATTGATGAATACGGTGGAACAGCGGGTATCGTAACAATGGAGGATCTTATAGAAGAGATAGTGGGCAATATATTTGATGAGTATGATGAAGAAGAAGTTTATTTTGTGAAGCAGGACGAACACACCTATATAGTAAATGGGATTATCGATCTGGATCTTGTGGAAGAGTATTTTGATGTTAAATTGCCTGTGGATGAATATGAAACCCTGAGCGGTTTTATTATAGGGCAACTGGGCAGGATTCCCGAGGAAGGGGAAAGGTTTGAGATAGAGTTCAACGATCTCATATTTAAAATAGAAGAGGTATGTGATAAGAGGATAACAAAGCTAAAGATATGTAAAGCATACTGAACAATTCATTCACTGGTTTCAGTCAATACGGAGTTTCATAAGTTTTATATGGAAAATAATTCATAATGCATATATAATGTTAGTATCATATGGCATTCAGGATCACATCTTATTGGATACTTCTTGTACATTTGAAAAATGTATTGATTGAAAAGAGGTATAACCATGAGTTATTATGCCGGAAAAGCTCAGAAGGGAATACCCAATTGCTTGATGCAGCAGTTTGAGGATGACGAATTCTACGGGAGATTATTTGAGCGTTTTCCCTATCCAATTCAGATATTCTCCCTTGATGGGACGGCAAGTATGATTAACGATGCAGCCCTGGAGATGATAGGCATAAAAAGCAGGGAATCCCACATAGGGCACTATAATGTTTTTGAGGATCCAATAGTTCGTGAGCTGGGCTTTTTGGATGAGATCAGACAGGTACTAAGAGGCAGAACAGTATATCTTAGGGATTTCAATGCTCCTTACCAGGCTATGATGAGATATTTTGATGTTGAAGAAAGGGACATAAATTCAATAAGTTCTGATATCACATGCTTTCCTTTGGTAAATGCGGATGGGAAAGTAAAGTATTTTGCAGCAGTCTTTGTATTCAAAAATATATACATGGGGAAAGAGGAAGTCAGGCGGGGCAAAGAATATATAAAAGCCCATTGGAAGGAGCCCTTTAGCGCTGAAAAAATAGCAAAGGGCGTCTACCTAAGTAAATCACATTTCACAAAGCTGTTTAAGAGTGAAACAGGTGTAACCCCATATGAGTATTACATCAATTACAAGATCAGCAAGTTGAAGGAAGTACTGCTGGATACCAACCTCTCTATTTCTCAGGCTTTTGCAGCCTGCAACATGAACTATAACGGTCATTCGGCAAGGCTGTTTAAGGAGAGGGTGGGAGTAACCCCTTCAGAATACCGGAAAATAGTAAATAAACAGATTTATCAATAATAGTTACAAAAAGCAGCCAGGCTATGATAAAGCCTGGCTGCTTTTATTTATATGGAATACTGGTAAAGGGTATTAGGTAAATATCCTGGCTGATTTAGGGAAAAAAATAGTATTATTCTTACTAGATATGAGCATATTTTAACTATTCATAGTACTATCCGGGAAATAAAATATTACTATACAGATATTATTATCCGACATTTACCACCATCTCATAATCAAATCTGAATGAAAAGAGGATGTGAAGTCATGAAGAAAGTAATGCTGTTGCTACCCGTCCTTCTGGCAGTTATTATTTTTACATCCACTGCCTGTGGTAAGACGCCAATGACTACACCCGCACCCACATCCGACAGTGAGCGGGAAGAAGAAGCGGATGATTCAGAAGGCAGTCTCGGCGTGCCTGTAATGAGGGAACAGGAGGAGAACCCGCCGGATGAGTCGGAGCCGGAAGAGCCCGATAAAAGAAGCACAACATACGAGCCCAGTATCTTTGTCATAGAAGCTTCCGGATCCTGGCAGCATGAACTTGATGCTGGTTTAAAGGTCAACTATGAATGTGAACTTTATCTGGATAAGATCGAGCCCCACAATATGCATGATTATATGGGTGCTTATACCGGCGTATTTTGGTTGAAGTTGGCACTGGATACTGAAGAATACTTTTCAGAGTTTCTCGATAGTGTTCCATTTGTTGACATCTCATTGGATGCGGAAGCCGAGGGTATACGAGACGATGTTTCCTTCTACCTACGCGATGGGTATACGAGGGACCCCACCGCGAATTTTGATATCCCCGATGGACAGGATGGCTATTTGAAGCCCGACCACAACGGACTGGCTGGTAAGGGAAGTTTTGTTGTTAACGCTACTAAAGGGAATCTTGCAGCCCATGCCCAGGACACCCAAAAGGGCATTGTGATGGACCACCAGCAAAGCGGTGCTTCAGATACGGAAGTAAGTTATATCATACATGTAGCTCCTGACCCCAATATGGAAGCGACTCGGCGCGATGTAAAAATTCACATAATACTATCGGACGGCTCATCAACTACTCTTGACGGTGTATGGCATAGATTGCCCGGTTACCCCGACGATCTGGAGAAGTACTATAATTCCGGTAAATCGCAAGAGATACTTGAGAGACACCAATAGTAGGTTGAGAAAGGAAGGTTAATTTATGTTTATAACAAAAAACAGGTTCTCTATGCAGATTGTAAGCCAAATCATAGCCATGGTTTTGGTTGTCTTGCTGCTGGTCAGCTGCGGTGGGAAAGCTCCTGCGGGTGGGGATAAGGCTGTTGACCAGGAGAAACCAGAAGAGGCTGTTGACCAGGAGAAACCAAATGAGGCAGTTGAACCGGATGAACAGCAAGATGCGGATCCGGATGGACAAGAAGAAACGGAACCGGAACAGACGCAGGATGTGGACTCAGATACATCTGGTTCGCCCGCTAATGCAGCAGAATCATTCGGTGCTTATATCCAGGCAAAAGGTGAGATGGTCACTAGACTTTCTGATGCCTTGTCAAATAATCCCGGTACCGAGTTGTACTCAATGAATTTACTCAGTGTAATTTTGCTGGATATTGCTCTAATGCCCGCAAGCGGTTTCGGTCTTGGACAGGAGGCAGCCAGTTTGGCATTGGGATTCTTGGGTGCAGAGGATATTGAATATAGTGAAAATGAGAACCAATACATTGTTAAGTACCGGAATGAAAAAGGTGAACAGTTTGAGCTGCAAGGCGTGTATGACAAGGCTGTGGACTCACTGAAATGCACATCCTTAAAGGATGGTAAGGAGAGTTTGTCTTCGGAATATCGCAAAACTTCCTATGGATATGTCAGCCAATTCTATTCTATCAATGATGACGGATCAACCTATCTTTATCAGCTGACAGTAAGTGGTAAGGATGGTGTGCTCGGTATATCCGAAGCATCGGCAGCACCATCGGAATTAACCGGTAGCGAAGCACTGGACTTTCCCAAGCAATGCCAGGAGTGGTATGCGATAGAGGGTGATGACGTAACAGGAGTCACCTCCGACGGAAATGAGATTTCATTTGTATACACTCCATCGGAGGATTGAGAATAATCTATGAGAGTAGTAAGTTTTTTAGTTGTTCATCTTTTTTAAGATAAGCATGGATTAAAGGGCTTTCCTCGTAATAGGGAAGCCCTTTAATTTTTGATTATCAAGGGATCTTAATCAAAGAGAGTGGTAGTGAATCAATAAGTATTAGCTGAAATAGAGCAAATATTTATTGAATTACAATAAAATATATGCTAGAATAAATTCAGCAATAAATAAGCGAGGTGCTTTTTAGTGAAACGAGAAACGCTCATTTTAAGGATAGCTGTATTTATTATTGGGCTCCCGGTTCTAGCTTTATGGATATTTGGGTTACCTTGGTTAATTAAGAATCCGGTAAATCCAAATTATGCTCACATTTTGTATCCTATAATTATCGCCTAATATGCATCATCCATACCCTATTATATAGCCTTGTATAAGGCTATTAGGCTCTTAAACTTTATAGATAAAAATATAGCTTTCTCAGAATTATCTGTAGGGGCTTTAAGGGTAATCAAATACTGTGCAATCACAATAAGCACTTTATATGCCTTAATAATGCCATTTGTTTATCAGGTAGCCAAAATGGACGATGCTCAGGGTCTGATTGTTATTGGAATGATACCTCCTTTTACCTCGGTGATAATCGCAGTATTTGCTGCCGTGCTTCAGAAGCTATTAAAGAACGCTATAGATATAAAAGCAGAAAATGACTTAACTATATGAGGTGAACAACATGGCTATTATTATAAATATTGATGTAATGCTGGCTAAGAGGAAGATGAGCGTCACGGAGCTTTCAGAGAGGGTCGGTATAACTATAGCTAACATCTCCATACTGAAAAATGGAAAGGCAAAAGCGATACGTCTATCTACCCTGGATGCTATCTGTAAGGCCTTGGACTGCCAGCCCGGAGATATTTTAGAATATAGAGAGGACACAAATGCAGCCGAATAAATAGATATGATCAATCTTTCAATTCTATTGTGATGTTTGACATTAGCCCTCTCCTGATATTTCTGTAGTTGGAAGAAGGTGTGTGATGAAGAGGTCGCTCCATAAATTCTATATATTTGCCGTGCTAATAATAGCCTGCATCATTTTTTGTATATGGCAGAACAATAGTATAACTATTTCAGAATCGGACTATATCAATTCCAAAATACCCGATGAATTCAATGACTTTATAATAGTCCACATATCGGATTTACATAACAAACAGTTTGGGAAAAATCAGAAGTATATTTTAACTAAATTCGAAGGTATTGCCCCTAACGCTATTGTGATAACCGGAGATCTAGTGGACAGGCGTAAATACGATTTAGATAAGGCAATGGCATTTGTTGAAGGGGCTTTGGATATTGCACCGGTATTCTATGTTTCAGGAAATCATGAGGCCTGGTCCGGCAAATATTCTACGATTAAGAGTGAGCTGGAGGATGCGGGAGTACATGTTCTGGATAATGGTGTAATTAGATTGTCAATAGGGGATAGCTCGATACATATGTTTGGTGTAAGGGACCCTGATTTCCACACTTCAAATTATTTGGAAGGAACAGACATCACAGAGATGACAGACCAATTTAAGAAATGGTCTTCTTATAAGAGCTTTAAAATATTGCTATCCCATAGACCTGAACTTTTCGACCTATATTGTGAAAACAAAATGGATTTAATCTTTACAGGGCATGCCCATGGGGGACAGGTACGAATTCCTTTTATAGGAGGTTTGGTTGCTCCGGATCAGGGTTTATTCCCCAAATATACAAGCGGCTACTATACTAAAGATGAATCCACCATGTTTGTAAGCAGAGGTTTAGGCAATAGTATAATCCCCATAAGGATTTTCAATAGGCCGGAGATTGTTGTAGTTACCCTAAAGACAAAGGAATAAAGGACATAATCCAGAAGATAATAGGTTGATTTCGGCTTAAACCTCTGCTCCATAGTGAATACAGTGTACCAGTGTGACATATTAAGGTTAAAATAGTATAATATGACGTAATTAAGATTGCCTAGGCAGGAGGACATTAAAAATGAGGAAAGCGTATTTATGTCTATTGATGGCCCTGTATATTCCCTTTTTGACAACGGGTTGTTCATTAAGTCAATTATGCAATTCAAGAGATGACATTGCAGATACTCTGGGTATTGATCTATCAAGCGCAACTATATTACAAAGCATGGATTCTCATGGAGGGTTTCATGGAGATGGTGATACCTACATAAAAATGGCATTTCCCGATGATGAGA
>JAAYRX010000062.1 GCA_012518535.1 Clostridiales bacterium
ATCCTAAATATTATGGAAGAGTTTATTCAATAACAATAAGGTAACATATTATATTAATATGGCATATCAGTACAGTTACTAGGGAGGATGCATTTGTGGAGACAGATTCCCGATGTAATTTGGAAGCTGCGGGAATAAACCATCCTCCTATACAAAGAAGTAACTTAGGGTTCAATAGCTGTTACGGAAATTTTTTACTGCAACAACAGTGTAGTCTATTACTAAAATACAGAATATGATTATTAGGGTGCCTGGAAGGGGAAAATCAGGTTTTCAATATCCGGATCAAAGAGGTTCTCCTGGGTCACTCGTCTGGGCTTTAGGGATGTTATATGGGGTACATTATCCCCGTTTGCCATTTTCATTGCATTTTGCACTCCCAGATACCCTATAGAGTAGGGGGATTGGATAATAGCTGTTTCAACTATTCCCTTTTCCAGATAGTTAACAGTAGTTATGGATGCGTCTGCCGATACTATGAATATGCCCCTGTTCTGCTGGCCAATGGCCTCCGCCCCACCTTCCACGACAATAGGATCAAAGGCAGCAATGGCTTTAATATATGGATGCTCCATGATAAGGGTGGAAATTTCCTTGTAGGCGGTTAGGGTATCATCACTGTCCAGGGTAACCTCCACGACATAGATATTATTTTCGGCCAGGATCTTCTTCATGGTATCCAATTGTTCCATAACTATGCTATTGGTCATATCGGGTAGTATAGCCGCAATCTGGCTGCCCCTATCCAACTTTTCTATAAAGGAATATGCCATTATTTCCCCGGTCTCCACGGGATCTGTATACAGATAGGAATTCTTTCCGCCATCTATCTCAGAGGTGGGCAGGGAATTAATAACCGCAACGGGAATATTCAATTCCTCTAATTTATCATTTATCTTTTGGTATTCCAGTGGATATATAACAAGGGCGTCTATCCCATCTTCCGCCAGGCTATCGATGAACATAGCCTGCTTTGAGATGCTGGTGCCCTTTGCTGTTATTTTGTATGTCAGCCTAATATCCATCTCTTCCGCAGCAGCTTTGGCCCCCTGTAAAATACTGTTGTTGAAGTCCTGGGAATCACTGGACAGAATAATAGCAATATCGAGGGTTTTAGCACTGCTGCAACCACTTAAGACAAGGGAAAAGACAATGATTAGTGCAATATGGGCAGACAGACGATAACGCATGTACCCTCATCCTCCTCACTTTCGATCATTAGTCCGTACTCGTCTCCGTAAAGCAGTCTGATTCTGTTATGAATATTTCTCAAGGCAATTCCATGGCCCTTGTTGTGGGGTTTGGAATCTATGGTACCCGCCGTATTCATCAGGGATTGACGTAATCTATTAAGGGTATCTTCGGGCATCCCTACACCGTTGTCCCTGACCGATATCTCCAGTATTCCCTTATCGGTGCGGGCTTTGACAAGGATTTTTCCACTGTCCAGGGTGGACAACCCATGTTCGATGGCGTTTTCGATTATAGGTTGCAGGATCATTCGAGGACAAAGCAAAGCTTTCGTTTCCGGTTCACACTCTATAGAGAATTTAAACTTATTACCGTAGCGCATAGATTGAATATGCACATACCTGTTCACATACTCCAACTCAAAGGAGAGGGGGATTGTGGATGCCGTCGTGGATGCATTGAGCTTAAAAAGGTCGGTGAGGGCTGTTATCATCTCTATAGCCCCTCGTTTTTTACCGTCCTCAATCATCCAGATGATCGACCCTAAAATGTTATAGAGAAAATGAGGGGTAATCTGTGTCTGGAGGGAGGCAAATTCCGCCTTTCTGAGCTCAATTTGTTTCAGTTCCTGTTCCCATAACAGCTGCTTGATGTAGGCTATCAGGCGATTGATGGATTCCGATACCATATTGATTTCCAGAATAGAATTGTCTTCATCAAAGGTTACATCCAGATGGCTGTCGTTGATATCATAAATCTTTTTACTGATTTTCTTCAGGGGTAGGGTAATCCTTCTGGTAAATAGATAGCTGGTAGGTATTATGAGCAGGAGCATGATCAGGGATATTAAAATTAAGCGGGCAACATAGAATCTCCAGGTATGGGTCAGCTCTCCCAAATATGCCACATTTACAACATACCAGTTTTCATTGGGCATATGGATTATATGCTTCATATTCCTTTTCTCACCATGCTGGCTGATATAGCTGTGGTTTATGGATTGGGTCAGAACTTCCCGGGGATCCTCTTCCCAGAGACCCATTAGCACCAGCTGCTGATTTGTATGGTAGATTATATCATCATTACTAACAATGTAGACATATCCCGAATTTCTGGATTGTGCACCGGAGCATACGGCTGCAATGGAAGAGAATTTTATGTCAATAAGAAGCACAGCCGGATGGATAGACCCGTTCTTTTTGTATGCTATGCGCCTGCTTATGGACATAACCCAATCGTACTTTCCCGGAAACAGGTTTTGTACATGGGGTACAGTAAACTTATTAATGGTACCGGCATCAGCAAACCAACTCTGTTCCTTGACATTGGCTGTAGGCTTTAAATCACTTTCCATATAGGAATAGATCAGGTCGCCATCATAATCAAAAAGGGCGATAGTAGTTATATCGTTATTGGCAGAAAATATCGTAGCTAACTTTGTATCCAGGTCATCACTATCCAAATCATCCGCGTGCAGGACCGTCAGGGCAACATTGTTAAAGGTGTTTCGGAAGGAGGACATGGTCAGCTCAAGGTTTGACCCCAATTGGGAGGTGGTCTTGGCAAGCTGTGTAGTATAGCCCCTGTTTAGTATGTTTGAAAAGAGAATATAGTTCAATACGAATAAGGCACCGATTGCTACGGTAAAGAGGAAAAGTATAGAACCATATAGCAGGCTGCTGACCGGACGTTCCGTCCTCAATATTTTCATTGGGTTTGCTTCTTTCCTTTCCTTCCTTTACGCCTGTATTCTACCGGAGAGGTTTTTACATACTGGCGAAAACGGTATGAAAAATAGTTGGGGCTGGTAAAGCCTACATCCTGTGCAATTTGGGAGGACTTTCTATCAGTATTGATCAGAAGAGCACACGCCCTCTGTATCCGCAATGATGTTAGGTACTGCAAAAAGGTTTGAGAAAACTCCCGCTTGAACAAGGCGGAGAAGTAGGAGGCACTTATGTCAAGATGGTCACAGACCCTGTCCAGAGAAAGCTCCGGATCCGTATAGTTTTCGTCTATATAGCTCTTGGCCCGAGCCATGAGCATTGTACCCGAACTGTAATTCTTGTCCTGTATCTCCCTATTTATATACTCTGCAATCTGGGTAATGAGGTGGCCCCACCCGTTTATATCCTGAAAGTTATTGTAAATCCGTTGTACCGGATATTTAGAAAAAACATCTACATCAAAGTCATCCGCCAGTCGGAGCAATTGACTGCTTAACTCCGCCTGGGTAGAGCTGAGCCTCTGCTCCGAGAGCTGGGCCTCAGCCAGGGATTTAGCTATGTTATCAAAAGCCCTTCTTACATCATCCTGGGAGCCGTTGATGATTAGCGATTCATCCAGTGTTAGGTCCAATAAAGAGGGCGATTCATCCTGATGCAATTGTAGGTCGGAATAGAAAAAAATTCGTTGTTCGTTATTGAGAAAATCCAGATTTAAGGCTCTGACAGCCTGTAAATAGGATAGGTTTGCGTTATGCAAAGAACTACATGGATTGCTAATGCCAATTATTAGCCCAAGGTCCCAGAGCTTTTCCGCTGCCGCTACGATCCTGTCACATAGCACAACAAGATTCCTGTTGTTACTAAAGGCATATATCACCAATCTCTCCTGATATTGAAGAATGTATGAAGTAAAGTTTGCCTTAATCTGTTCCTCTACAAGGTTTCTCAGGGCCAGCCACATGATTTCCTGCTTACCGTTAAAATGTCGATTAATTAATCCCCTGTTTTTCTCTGTGGATTCCGGCTGGATGACGATTATGGAAAAAGTGGAACTATGGGGCAGGTCATAGGAATCGACAGCCATATCAAAATATTCGTCGGATACACTTTTACTTAAGATTTCAGTCAAAAAGGAGGACCGCAAAAGGTTCTTACTCTCCTCCAACTGTTTTCTGAGGGTGTCCATATCGTTACGGATGGAATACTGCTTGTCCAAGTGCGCCCTGGCCTTATTCAATGATTTTTCTACAATCTCCCTGGTAACGGGCTTTATAATGTAGTCCAGTACGCCATATTGCAATGCCGTTTGTGCATAATCGAATTCATCATGGCCGCTTATTATCAAATAGCAGACGGAGCTGTCCTTTTCATGCATCCGCTTTATCATTTCAAAACCGTCCATATAGGGCATTCGTATATCTGTTATAATCAGGTCTGGTTTTATCTGGTCAGCCAGGGAAAGTGCTTCCTGTCCCGACAGGGCTTTTCCGGCCAGGGTAAAGCCACAGGTTTCCCAATCTATATTTCTGACAATATTCTCCAAGGTCTCAATTTCATCTTCTACCAGTATTAGTTTATACACTTATACAGATCCTTTCAATAACACAGGTAATGGTTGAATTTAAGTGGAATAGGGCATAATGAATTATAGTACAAGGAGGACAAAAAGGCAACAGATGTGCAGTTGTTGAAAGTTCCTTGATCAGGCTCCGAACCGTTCTCTCCAAATAGCTGCTTTTCCCTCAAGTGGGCATCCGAAATGTGTTATAAAGAGGTAATTTGTGGATTTCACCCTTCAATTTTGAACTGAAAAGCATCAGGATATAATAGTTTTTCGATATTTTTAGAGGAATTATTTAATATTGTAATAAGGGTGTATTCTTATATAATGTTAATAGGGTTATCACTTAAAGTATGGATATATTATTTCGTATACAATATCTGTTTTGATTGAAAGGGTTTAATAAATCGAACCTTCTATATATTTATGCACTTTTTCTGGCATTTTGCTTTTGATATCTACATTGTTTGAAAGGATGTGTTACAGTTGGCGAATATTCCCGCGGCACAGGGTAAAAACACCCTCAAGAGACGCAGAATAATGTCGGATTTACGCTATGACCTAAAGCATAATAAAACCCTGCTACTTATGGTATTCCCAAGCATTCTATACTTGTTTGTCCTATCCTACTTGCCCATGGTGGGTATTTATTATGCCTTTACCAATTACAACTATCAGGGTGGTCTGTTTGGTAGCCCATTTGTGGGACTTGCTAATTTTAAATTCTTGTTTGCCTCCGGTACCGCATGGAAGTTAACCTTTAATACCGTATTCTATAATCTAATCTTCATATTTGGTGGTACGGCTCTAAGGATTGCGATTGCCATCATGCTTTCTGAAATTATTGGGAACATATTCCGTAAGGTTACCCAGACCATCATTTTTCTTCCGCATTTCGTGTCCATGGTTTTGGTCGGTGTTTTCGCATACAACTTAATGAACTATGAAACGGGACTTCTTAACAATATCATCACTTCCTTAGGGGGAGAAAGATTCGACTTTTATGGCACCCCTTGGATTTGGCGCCTGATTATTCCCGCGGTAGAATTCTGGAAGTCAACTGGCTATGGTACTATCATATATTTGGCAGCAATACTGGGTATAAGCGAAGAGATATATGAGGCGGCTATTATAGACGGGGTAACATTTATGCAAAAGATCCGCTATATAACCCTGCCCTCACTAAAGCCCACCTTTACAATTCTCTTACTTATGTCCCTTGGTGGGATCATACGGGGTCAGTTCGACCTGTTCTACCAGTTAATAGGAAACAACGGACTATTGTTTGGTACCACGGATATAATCGATACCTATGTATACCGTGTACTCCGGGTTTCGCCCAATATCGGCATGGGTTCGGCCGTAGGCCTTTACCAGTCAGTGATTGGCGCATTGATGGTGCTGGGATCCAACTATCTGATCAGAAAGCTGGAACCGGAGAACGCATTATTCTAATCAGGAGGTGATAGATGTGAGTTCGGCTACAAAATATACAAGAGGTCATGCAACCTTTAACGTAATTTCAAAGGCTATTCTGGCGGGATTTGCTACAGCTTGCCTGCTACCCTTTATTCTAATGATAATCGGATCCTTTACGGACAATACAACAGTGCTGGTCAATGGATACTCCCTTTTTCCGGAGAAATGGTCCCTGGCCGCATATGAGCTGATATTTAAATACCCGAAACAGGTGATAGATGCCTACAAGGTAACCATATTTGTTACCACAGTCGGGACAGCCATAGCCCTTACCATAACCACCATATCAGGGTATGCTCTTTCCAGGCCGACTTTCCGCAGCCGGAACAGGATCGCACTGTATCTGTACTTTCCATCCTTGTTTGGAGGCGGTCTTATTCCATGGTATATCATGATGACTCAGGTTCTGAAGCTTTCAGACAGCATCTGGGCTCTGATTATACCAAGCCTGGTCAGCACCTATAATATATTCCTGGTCAGAAACTTTATAAGGACATCGGTACCCCTGGAACTCTTTGAATCAGCCAAGATAGACGGGGCAGGAGAGCTTAGGACCTTCGGCCAGATCATACTGCCGCTAATTACACCTGTAACTGCAACAGTTGGACTCTTTATCGCTCTTGGTTACTGGAACGATTGGTTTCTATCCAACCTGTTCATTACGACATCGTCAAAATACTCCCTGCAATACTATCTGTACAATATGCTCAATTCCTCTAAGGCATTGCAGGAGCTAAAGGCCATAAGCGGAGATATTTCAATTGAAATAGATCTCCCGTCGGAAACGGCAAAGCTGGCCATGGCTGTTGTTGCCACAGGGCCTATCATAATGCTATATCCCTTTGTACAGCGTTACTTCGTTAGGGGCTTGGTAATAGGCTCGGTAAAGGGTTAATGTATACTGCTATTCTTGGCGAGAGCCAATAATATATAGAAAAATATAGGAGGATTCTTATGAAGAAAACTAGTGTTATTGCTTTATTGCTAACCTTGGTTCTCATCGTCGCAAGTTTTGTCGGCTGCGGTTCTTCCGATAACGGCAAAGATCCCGCTCCCGGTAATGAGGCAACCCCTCCTGCCGAAGGCGCTGATGATGCTGGAGACGATGACGTGACTCCAACACTTGACACATCCAAGAAAATAGAATTGGTAGCCTGGTTTGCCGGAGACGCGGCAGCAGGCCTGGATGATGTTTTGGAGCCTCTGAATGAAATGATTTTAGAGGACTTTAATGCCACATTGAAGACAAACTATATTGGATGGGCTGACTATCTTACCAGGTATTCCCTGATACTGAACGCCCAGGAAGAATGTGATATGCTCTATTCTGCCAATTGGTTGAATGCCAGGGACTATTACCGCAAGGGCGCTTTCCTGGACCTGAATG
>JAAYRX010000063.1 GCA_012518535.1 Clostridiales bacterium
AGGGTAATAGACTAAAAGTTGTGATAACAAACTGAAAGCTACTAAAAGAATAAGTAAGCATAAAGCAAAGGAGCTGTTGTTCAACTAGATTAACTAGTTTTGCAACAGCTCCTTATTATCCTAATTTAGAAACAGCTCCCGCCGATAAATTCCCTAAGAATGGAATTGTTGGGAATATCGTTGGGTTTCAGCTCCACAAAATACTTGATGAAGGATCTTAGACGATTAACTTCTGTATAATAGGGATTGTCCTCATCAAATCCCTCCAACAGGGGCAGAATATATGGCTTTAGCACCGCAAGTTCATAAAGCAGGGCGGTATTGACCATAACGTCCGCCTGTTCCTGGAAGGGGAAAATGTTCTTCTCTTCCCCTCTGCGCACATTACGCCACATATTTAAGGTGTCCTCTATGGAAGCACCCCTATCCCGGTGATCCCTGATCATCCTCCTTATGAGTCGGGTATCCGTTGTAGGTATCCTGTTATGGTTATCCAGATTCAGCTGGGTTAAGGCGCTTATATATATCTTGTATTTATTGTTTTGTGGAATCATGGCCGTTAGTTTCTCGTTTAGGGCGTGAATGCCCTCAACTATGATCAGCTGATCCGATCCCAGCTTTACTTTGTCGCCCCTATACTCGCGCTGTCCTTTTTGGAAGTTGTATCTTGGTAGTTCCACTTCTTCACCCTGAATCATGGAGGTTATCTGTTCGTTGAAAAGCTCTATATCTATAATGTCTATGGATTCCAAGTCCCTCTCCCCACTCTCATCTACCGGGATATCCTCCCTGTTATGAAAATAATCATCCATGGATATGGGTATGGGATCCAGGCCATGTACCATCAATTGTACTCTCAGCCTTTGGGCAAAGGTGGTTTTTCCCGATGAAGATGGTCCGGCTATCAAAACCAGCTTTATATTGTCGGTATGGTTATGGATTTCCTCTGCTATTCTTGCTATCTGATTTTCCAGTTGGGCCTCGCATACCCGGATAAGGTCTCCTACCCTACCCTCCTTTATAGTCCTGTTTAACTGAGCGGCATTCTCCACATTAAGCATTCGCCCCCACTTTTCGGATTCCCTGAAAACATTGTAGAGTTTTGGGCTATCTTCAAACTCAGGTATCTTCCCATTGCTATCCAGGGTCGGATATCTGATTATTACCCCTGGCAAGTAAAACATTAGTTCAAAAGTCTTAAGGTATCCAGTACTTGGAACCATATATCCAAACAGGTAATCCGTCATCCAACCACAAGTGTATAGACGCATTGTTTCTTCCTGACGGTATTCAAGGATTTCCAACTTATCTTGAAACCCCATCTTACCAAAGATTTCCCTAGCCTCTTCCATGGAGACCATTCTGCGCTCAAAGGGTTCATTGAGCTCCACTATTTCTTTCATACGCTGCTCTACCCTTTTGACCTTGCTGGGGCTCAGGGTAAAGTTGCCGTGAACTTCACAGTATAGTCCTTTACTCATGGAATGCTCAATGGTTACCCTGCATTCGGGAAATGTTTCACGGCAGGCCCGGATAAATAGAAAGGTTAGACCCCTTACGTATATTCTGACCCCGTCCTTGGAACTGAGATCCACAAAATCTACCTTGGCATCTTCCTCCAAAGTATGGGTCAGTTCCTGTAGCTTGTTGTCCACCATGGCTGCAACTACCGGTATCGGCTGTTCGATGCCATGGCTCATAAGCAATTCCTCTAAGGTCGTACCCTTCTCCACTTCCAGTACTCTTTCCTTTAACTGAATCTTAATAAGCTCCTGCTTCTTCATACCTGTCTTCACTCCCATAATCATTTATCCATCTTATTCATATCCATATTCATCCAATAGATAATATTATATAATAAACTTGTATTTTTAGGAAGAATGGCCTGTTCCTTCTATATCTTTTTATAGTTAACGCCTTTTGCCAGTCAATCATATGCTGGTAATGGTATAGTAAAAGAATTCTCTTTCATAGGTAAATTCCCCTTTAAATATATATATTATACTAACACAAAGGGGTCATTACCAAACAGTAGTTAGTAGTGAAGCAGCCACTTTTGACAATAAAACAGATGACTATACTCCTTTTGAAACAAATCAAATCTTTGATGACAATAATATTGGGATCATGTAAATACAAAACGGGTATTTAAGTATCATTTGGTGAAATACTAATCTCTAGACCAAGCAAATTCTCGAGGTGTGTAAATATGATCAGGTTCAGTAAAAATAAAACCTTTATAGTCCTCCTGCTGACTCTTTTGATTTTTACAAGCGGGGTTGGGTGCAACAAGATATTTAGGCGTCCCAAGGAGCAGGAGTCAAAACAAAGTCAGGACCAGAAAAAATCTCCACCCAAAATCCTTGTCTCCCTGGAAAACACCACTGAAACCATGATAAAGAGCATTCAGGAGGTGATGGAAAAGCGCGCCGAGGCAACAAAAGAAGAAAAACCGGAGAAGCAGGGAGAAAGTAACCAGGAAAAGGGCAATCAGGGAGATAAAAAGCAAGAAGACAAGTCCGGGGACAAAGAAGGAGATAAGTCCGAGGGCAAGGAAAAGCAGGAGGAAAAAAAGCCTGAAGAAGGCGGAGGAAATAACCAGCAGAAACAAGAATCCCAAGGGTCCAAGGAAACACAATCAAAAACGGAATCCCTGGACTGGAAGAGGATGCAAAAAAATGTAGAGAAGCTGCAAAAATCCTGGAGCGATTACGTCAACATGGCCCTTAAGGATGGCGCCTCCAACGATCTTGTAAAGGGTTACGAAAGTCAGCTGGACATCCTAACTACAAAGGTTATGGAGGAGCAGGAGGAATCACTGCTGGATACCGCCAACGACCTCTATAGGTACTATCCAAAATTCTTTGACCTATATAAGCATAAGGCTCCTCCCAATATAAAGGATATGAAGTACCATATCCGCAAAATAATTATTGACGGCGAGCAGAGCCAATGGGCTGAAACCCCAAAATCCATGGATGACATTAAACAGGCCTGGGATATCGCTAAATTCAGAATGGACAAGCCGGACCGGGATATAAACCGCAGGGTTGAAACTGCAATTGATAGTTTCTCCCGATCCGTAAAGCAACAAAACACGCACCTTGTCAAGCTAAAGGGTAATATACTAATGGATATGTTAGAAGAGATAAAGTAGGCTTAAGCCTTTATCCAGCCGGTAGACTTTGATACTGCCCTCTTCCACATCCTATATTTTTCATCTCTGACCCTCTGATCCATCCTTGGCAGGAATCTCTGGTCTTCTTTCCATATGGCCACTATATCCTTTTTACCCTGCCATACTCCAACCTCAAGGCCGGCCAGGAAGGCTGCTCCCATGGCTGTGGTCTCGGTATTCTCCGGCCTTATGACAGGAAGACCAGATATATCGGCCTGGAATTGCATCAGAAAACTGTTGGCTGATGCACCTCCATCCACCCTCAGTTGGGTTATATCTATACCGGAGTCCTTCTCCATGATATCCAGGATATCCATTGACTGATAGGCTATGGACTCCAAGACAGCCCTAACCAGGTGCTTTTTATTGGCGCCTCTGGTTAAGCCCAAGACAGCACCCCTGGCATAGGGATCCCAGTAAGGAGCACCCAGCCCCACGAAGGCCGGTACCATGTAAACCCCGTTGGTATCATCAACCGCCAAGGCCAAGTCTTCGGTCTCCGCGGCGGTTTTTATTATCTGCAGCTCATCTCTTAGCCACTGAACAGCCGCCCCGGCTGAGAAAACACTGCCCTCCAGGGCATATTCCACCTTGCCGCCTATTCGCCAGGCTATGGTGGTAAGGAGGTTATTGGTTGAGAATTTTCTCTCTTCTCCTGTATTCATCAGGATGAAGCAACCTGTACCATAGGTGTTCTTCACCATCCCCTTATCAAAGCAGGCCTGACCAAATAGGGCGGCATGCTGATCCCCTGCAACTCCTGTTATGGGTATTTCATGGCCCAAGAGAGCCTTGTCCAGGCTACCAAAATAGCCACTGCTATCCTTTACCTGGGGTAGCATCTTAACGGGTATTTCCAGAGTCTCCAGTAGATCATCGTCCCAGTACAGCTCGTTTATATTAAAAAACATGGTCCTTGATGCGTTCGAATAATCGGTGGCATGTACTTTTCCACCAGTAAGGTTCCAGATAAGCCAGGTATCAATGGTTCCAGCCAACAGTTCCCCAGCTACTGCCATGGCCCTGGCCCCGGGTACCTGATTCAGAAGCCAATACAGTTTTGTGGCCGAAAAGTATGCGTCGATTACGAGGCCTGTTTTTTTATGGATTATATCCTCCATGCCCTTTTTTTTTAGTTCTTCGCAAATATTTGCTGTTCGCCTGCATTGCCACACTATTGCGTTATAGATGGGTTTACCGGTGTTACGATTCCATACAACCAGGGTCTCCCGCTGGTTGGTTATCCCTATGGATGCTATCCTGTCCGGCGATATGTTATTGTCAGCCAGAGCATCCTTTAGTGTAGCCAGCTGGCATTCCCATATCTCCATAGCATCGTGCTCTACCCATCCGGGCTCCGGATATATCTGCCTGAATTCCCTGGACGCCTGGGCAACAGTTCTTCCGAGACTGTCAAAAACAATAGTTCTGCAGCTGGTGGTGCCCTGATCCAATGCAACTACATATTTTTCCCCCATTTACCTCGCCCCTCTTCCATATATGATTTATCATTAGCTCCCTAAATGGAGTTTTGATCCCAACCTTAATCCAGATTCCAAAGTTCCCTTTTGCTGGTGGATATTGCAATGGCACCCGCTTTTAAGGCCTGTATTACATCGGTCTTTCTCTTAATCATCCCGCCGGCGATAATGGGCGGTGATATCTTCTCCTTGAGCTCCGATATGGCACTGGGAACGATCCCGGGCATAACCTCCACAAAGTCCGGTTTGTAGTTCTCTATCATCTTTATTCCGCTTTCAAAGGATAGGGAGTCAATCACAAAGATCCGCTGCACCGTAATGAGGCCGACCTCCTTGCCGTGGCGCAGCAGATTGCTACGAGTTGACATCATACCATCCGGTTTTATATGGGTCTTTATATAATCAATGGCAATTGTATCCTTGGCCAATCCTTCGATAAGGTCTGCATGAATAAAAACCTTTTTACCCAGCCCCTTTAAAAAAGCCACCCTTTCGTGTATCTCCATGACGCTGCCGGACAA
This sequence comes from Clostridiales bacterium, assembly GCA_012518535.1. Lineage (GTDB taxonomy): Bacteria > Bacillota > Clostridia > Caldicoprobacterales > UBA3941 > UBA3941. Next base: position 5,181 of record JAAYRX010000063.1, read on the forward strand.
CAAAAAAAACACCTCTACCTTTTCCAGCTCCTTTTCGTTGGGCAGCACCATGTGTGGTAGCGCACCTATAATTGGGTTGGACTCCAATATGTCGTATATATGGGCCAAAATTTACTCACCCCGCAAAATCCAACATTTGATTTTCATAAACATGTATAAGGGTTCCACCTGATGTGAACCATTTACATTATACCATACTGAAGTCAACGGCTTCAATTGATGCATTAATAAAAGAAGCGTACAGGTGGATTAATAAAAATCCCGGTATATACCTATTAAGCCTCAAATTTCTACGTATTCCAACTCTTATTTCTTTTTCTTGGGATATTTATCCATATGCAAGATTAACCTTGTATAGGTCACTTTTGAATTATTTTCATTCAATAAATATTTAATTTGTGCAAAAACTATAAAAGCATCAACCTTAAAAAATTTCTATAATTTTTTAGGTTTTTGAAGTGCCTTGTATAGTTTTCTCTATACAGGAACTATGAGCTATAAAAAATTTGTAAGGAGGTAGTGAAGCTTGAAAAATAGGATTTGGGTATTCTTAAGCGTCCTATTAGTAATTAGTACTGTTATGCTTTTCGGTTGTACTGCCAATAGGCGCCCGGATACCACGACACCGGACCGGAATAGGACAACTCCAAGCCCCACCAGAGTAACACCGCCGGTGACTCCGTCGCCGACCAGGGTAACTCCCCCTTCCACCACTGATCCGGGGACATCAGGGCCCAGGGTACCCAGGACACCCACACCCGCTACGCCCGATACCGCGGCACCAGGGCGAACAAGTTCGGATACTAATACTCCGGGTACGATGCGCCGCCCCTCTACAGCTAACACCGTTGGTGATAAGGCCAAGGACATAGCCAGGGATATAGCCAAGGAGAAGAATATTGAATCGGCTAGCTGTGTGGTAACAGGGGATACTGCCCTAGTGGGATTGCAGTTTGAGGAGCAGTACAAGGGTAAGGTAACGGATGCTATAAAAAAGTCAGTAGAAAAACGGGTTAAAAAAATCGAACCCAGCATCAAGAATGTTGCAGTTACAGCCGATCCCGACCTTTTAAGCAGGATCAAGACCATGGCCAAGGATATAGAAGGCGGTAAACCTCTATCGGGATTTACTAAGGAAATAGATGAGATCATCAGAAGGATTAATCCCTTCTAGGAAACAAAATCATCAGCCGGAACATAAAAGGTGAGCATGCGGATAAGTATCCGGTGCCCACCTTTTTTATCACATCAATTGACCCGTAGATCAAGATAGATTAACTCAATATTTTGACCCGTAATCCTTTAGTACATTCCTGCCGGGGCTTGCGGAGGTCTTGGCCCTACTATAATGGTAGGTAAAGTTATAGCCTCCCGCTATAAAGCTGTCTCCGTCTTTGAGTTCCATGGGTTCATCCCAGTAATCGCCTCTCACAAAAAACTTGGGTCGATAGCTGGCCCCAAGTCCGGGTACGGACGTCAGGTCCCCAGATTCCATAAATATTTCAAATGTCAGAGGAGGATCCAAGGGGATGAGGATGTCGGGCTCCATATCCTTTATAGTGGAGACTCTGATCCTCTGCTTTCCAACCCTGCCAAGGTTAATCCTTTTAACCACTTTCCCATCCTTGTAACATGTAATTTTCCCCTTAATCGTCCGGGCTTTGTTTTTTCTGAAACTTATAAAGAAGAAGTATCCGTATAGGAGAAGTCCCGCCCCTAAGACCCCTGAAACAATGTATATAATGGTTTTATTGGCTATGAAAAAATTATAGGGGACTACCTGAATATCCAATACCTGCTCCCCTGGCTCCACCAATATGCCTTGGCCTAAGGGCCTGACAGACAGGATAAGGCTTTGCTTTCCAATGGAAACGGTCCTTGGTACTGGGATGACTACTGTTTCACCACCTGTATCTCTGGGAAAGACCGCTATTTTTATTGGCTCTTTTGGGGTGTTTGATTGGAGGGACCAGCTTATCTCAAGGATTTGCCTCGAATCGGCATCCGATTTAAAATCAAGATTAAGTCTGAACCCTCTGCCTTGCATAACCTCAATGCCTCCTTGAGCTGCAGAATCCACCTTCATGGTGATTGTTGAAGGCGCCAGTACTTCTATCTCTATAGAATCCTCGGCTATAAAGGGTCTTCCCTCATAAACTCCCTTGGCTCTAATCCTAAACTCAAAATCCCCTTCAGACTCCGGTATAAAGGATGCAGAGTATATACCGTCTCCTGCTCTTATGTCCCCATGATTTCCACTATCATTTAACTCCTGGGACATCAGGCTCTTGTCACCCTTATTTAAGACCTCCACCGTGAAAGATTCTACAGAAAGGGATTGGTCCCAGGCCAGCCTTCTGCCACCATGGGTTATTTGGACCTCGATATTCATCCTTTCGCCCTTGTAGTATTTTTCGCTGCCCGGTGAGATTATTTCCATCCCCATTTCGGGCATGAGCTCTTTGGCAGCCTGTCTTGCCTCCACAGCCCTGCCCACCTGGTCCTTTATATCATCGATCCTGTCAAATATCGTGGAAAAGATATCCTCCAATTCATTGATGCTCCTTAGGTTATAGAAGTTCCCGCCGGTCCTTCTTGCAATATCCTTCAGGAAATCGTCCTCCCGGCCTCCCGGGCTTAAAAAGACTACGAAGATGGGCCAGATATTGTCTTCATATTGATCAACCAAAAGCCCAAGATCCCTGTAATACTTCACCCTGACCCCTTCATCCCGCCTGAACTCGGGGCCGGGGTCTATTTCCCCATCGGTGACCAATATACAGTATTTGGTGTTTTGGGAGGAATCCCTGTCCCTAATGCTCTCCAGGGCAGTAGTCAGAGCCAGGAGTACGTCGGTATCCTTCCTGGCTCGAATGGTCCTTATTTTATCCTGTAAAAGGGCCTTATCCTCATTTTCCTTAATCTCAGTAATGGGAAGCTGGACATCGATATCCGTATTAAAATGTAAAACTCCGATACTGTCGCCTATGTGGAGTCTGTCTATAAAGCTCTTAACAACGTCAAACCTTAGGTTGCCCCTATCGTTATAGGCCA
>JAAYRX010000064.1 GCA_012518535.1 Clostridiales bacterium
GGTCAACACGGCCTATACCTACTGTTTTCGCCTTTTTCATAATCAACTCAAAATATTCTTCTCTTTTGGCCGGGGTAAGCCTTTTAGAATCATTAACACCATCTATATATGTATAAGGTTCAAAAACCACACAAGCAGCAACTACAGGGCCGGCCAGAGGACCTCTCCCGGCCTCATCAAGGCCTCCAATACATTCATGTCCCATAGCCCACAGTTTGCTTTCCTCTTCCAGCAATGTTTTTCTTCTCCTGATTCTGGCTTCTTCATCCATAAACCTTTTATGGATCACGCGCTGTAAGGTCCTAACACCCTTCCTATCATCTGATCTTACTAATTCTGACAAAACCCTTAAATCTTCCAAACTGCTTAATTGGACCAGTTCCTTTATTTCACTAATATTTAGCCTTTTTATGTCTAAATCAATCATCACATCTCAACCTTATATCTTGGGAGGTACTTCCAGGGTGATCCTACCCAATCGCCCCTGCTGAAAGTCATCCAGCACATGGCTCGCCCCCCTACTGTGATCCGCTATCCCACCTGCTTGAACCCAGGCCTTTCCTATACATATCTCTTCCAATATCTCATGCCCCTTTAAGGCCATATCCAAATCTCCATATCTGGACACCAACTCATTTGGGAATCTAACTTTGGCAATCTCTAAAAAATTATAGGCAATTTCTTCAATATCCAGGATTTCTTCCTTGATGGTACGGGTATAAGCCAAATTTAAGGCCGTAACCTTTTGGTCAAGTCTAGGCCATAATAGGCCCGGAGTGTCCAATAACTCAAGATATGGGTTAATTCTAATCCACTGCTTGGCCCTGGTGACCCCGGGTTTATTTCCGGTCTTTGCTTTTTTCCCACCGGCTATGCCATTTATAAATGCTGATTTACCCACATTGGGTATTCCAACCACCATACCCCTTATGGTCTTTCTCATACCCCTTTTTTCCAAAATTCTCTTATGGAAGGTTTCGGCCGTGTTAATAATAATTTTCCTTGCCCTTCCAATGGCTTTTGGGTCCAGGGAGTTTACCGGGATAGCTTTTATCCCTTCCCTACTAAACCAATTAATCCAGTCTTCTGTATGGGATGGGTTGGCCAGATCACTTTTGTTTAGAAAAACTATTCTGGCTTTGCTGGCAAAAATATCATCAAAATCAGGATTGGCGCTGCTTATGGGTATGCGCGCATCCCTTATTTCCAATACTATATCTATTAACCTTAAATCCTCGGATATCAGTCTCTTGGCCTTGGCCATATGTCCTGGATACCAGTTAACATTCAAGAATTTAACTCCTTTCCCTCATCTAAAAAAAGTAAAATCCGATATGGGCCAGATCCGCAACTGGGCTTTTCCTATGATATTTTCCACTGGGATTGGTCCTATATATCTGCTGTCTTGACTACGATTCCGATTATCGCCCATTACAAATATTGTATCTTCGGGGACTTCAAATTTGGGAAAATCGTTTTCGGTCTCCACATCCAGATATGGCTCATCCAACAACTGATCGTTTATGTATACCTTTTGATCCAATACCTCAACGGTATCACCCGCTATGCCGATAACCCGCTTAACATAGTTTTCATTGCTGTTATCTGGGTTTTTAAACACAACAATATCCCCTCTGGATGGCGTGTATAGATGGTATACCAGCTTGTTAATGATCACTCTATCCCTGTCTCTCAAAGTCGACTCCATGGAATTGCCATACACAAGTGTGGTCTCAAAAAGAAAGAGCCGAATCACCACTGATACAACAATCGCGATTAATATAGCTTGAATCCACTCTTTTATATCATTTTTAACATCTTTCATATGCAGCCATCTCCCAATTAAATAAGGCCCTTATAAAATATGGGACTGCTCCCAGTCCCACATTCTCACAGATTTCTTTCTTTAACCCTTGCAGCTCTCCCTACTCTATCCCTGAGGTAATACAACCTTGCTCTACGTACCTTACCCCTTCGGACTACTTCAATACGATCAATTTTGGGAGAATGCACCGGGAAAACCCTTTCAACGCCTATACCGTAAGACAATCTCCGTACGGTAAATGTCTCACGCAGACCGCCATGTCTCTTTTGTATTACTATGCCTTCAAAGGCTTGCAATCTTTCCCTTGTTCCTTCAACAACTTTAACGTAAACTCTAACGGTATCTCCTACATTGAACTTGGGGAGATCTTTTTTCATCTGCTCTTTTTCGATAGTTCGAATTATTTCCATATCTATAGCTACCTCCTTCCATAGAAAACGTTCCTATTTGTCGCATAATGCGAAACGTCCGTAATCATAAAGACAATTATAGCACACCGGCATTTCCATGGCAATAAATAATTGGCCCGTCATTCCTCGCTACCCTTTAATCTCTCAATTGTCCCAATATCCTCCAATGTCAGTTCTGCACTCTTCAGTAGATCCGGTCGCTTGATCAGGGTATTTCGGAGACTTTCTTTCTTTCTCCATCTATCTATATTTTCGTGATGTCCCGATAGGAGCACTTCAGGAACACTCATCCCCTCATAGGTCTGCGGACGGGTATAATGAGGATATTCCAGCAGCCCGTTACTAAAGGATTCATCCTGAACTGAAATAGCGCTGCCCAACACCCCGGGAACCAGTCGACTTACGCAGTCGATAAACACCATTGAAGGCAATTCTCCGCCCGTAAGGATATAGTCCCCTATTGATATCTCCTCATCCACAAATCTGTCTATGACCCTTTGATCAACCCCTTCGTAATGGCCACAAAGCAACACCAAATGTGATTGTCTTGCATATTCTTTAGCCATCTCCTGGTTCAGAGTCTTGCCCTGAGGCGAAAAATAAACCACCTTAGCATCCGGAGAACCGTCTAAGACATGATAGAATGCATCAAACAGGGGCTGCGGAGACATAACCATTCCGGGTCCTCCACCATAGGGATAATCATCTGTCTGCCTATGTTTATTCTTGGCAAACTCCCTTATATTAATAGGGTTTATGGTTAGGATCCCTTTTTCCCTTGCCCTCCCCAAAATGCTGGCGCCCAGTATAGGCTCAAACATCTCCGGGAACAGGGTAAGGATATCAATCCTCATCAGGCAATAACCCCTCCAATTCCTCTGCTGCTACAATTATCTCTTTTTCTAAAACATCAATACCCAATACTACTTTTTTAAGCCCGGGTATTAAAATCTCTCCCGTTGAACCTTTGACCAAATAGACATCATTGCTGCCTGTTTGTATAACCCTTTCAATCCGGCCCAAGTTTAGGCCTTCCTGGGTTTTTACCTTACACCCCAGGATATCTGCTATGAAGAAAGTATTTTCAGGCAAATCGCCCAACTGATCCCTAGGTATCCATAGGTATTGTCCTCTTAGGGTTTCTGCCTTATTCATATCGTTATAGCCTTCAAAACGTATATACACGCTGTTTCCAGTATATCTTTTGGTGTTAACCTTTAAAGGATAATACTGATCCCCATCCTTGATGTATAGAACATTCCATTCATTAAATTGCTCTATACTGTCCGTGAGGGGCTCAACTTTGACTTCTCCCTTGACCCCTCTAGGTCTTAATACATATCCAACGGTAAGATACTTTAACAACTTTTTCATACTTCCCATGCTTAAATAATTTCCACAACAACTCTCTTATTTTCTTTAGTCGCCGCGGCCTTCACTACTGTGCGTATAGCCTTAGCTATCCGCCCTTGTTTGCCAATTACCTTGCCCATGTCGTCGGGGGCTACCCTTAGTTCTATAATAACTGTCTGTTCCCCTTCGACTTCCCTGACATCTACTTGATCCGGATTGTCTACAAGGGATTTGGCAATAAATTTAACTAATTCTCCCATCTACAATACCCCCGTATGTTTATTTTTCCATTGCTAATGCCCAAAGACAAACTGTTCAGCCTTTATGCCTCAATTATACCATTCTTCTTCAAAAGCGCCCGCACAGTATCTGTAGGTTGGGCTCCATTTTGAAGCCATTTTTTTGCCTTTTCAGCATCTATCTTAACTACTGAAGGGTTGGCCAGTGGCTGATAATAACCAATTTCCTCAATAAAACGACCGTCACGCGGTGATCTGGAATCTGCAACTACAACCCTGTAGTAAGGCGCCTTTTTTGCACCAATTCTTTTAAGTCTTATCTTAACTGCCATTATTTCACCTCTTTCCTATAAAAATGCGATTACATAAAATAATCACTATATTAACCTATTGACAAAGCAGTGGACATGTAAGCGTAATCGATTAGTTCCAGTGTTAGAACAACTGCATCGTCAAAAGGATAATCTCCCTTACTCTACAACATTCACAAGTATAAACCTATATAATCAAAAAGAAAACAATCTTCCAAACCTAACTTAGAAGGGGAACTTGAATTTACCTCTTTTTATGGATTTCTCCATCCCCGACATCTTCTTCATCATTTTACGAAACTCATTAAAGGATTTTAGCAATCTATTAACATCCTGTATACTTGTCCCGCTCCCCCTTGCTATCCTCTTTCTTCTGCTGGCGTTAATGATGCTTGGATTAAACCTTTCCTCCTTGGTCATAGACTGGATAATGGCTTCTGTCCTTACAAGCTGCCTGTCATCCAGGTTTAGGCCACCTAGCTTCCCGGGGTTCATACCTGGAATCATGCCAACAATATCGCTCAGCGGACCCATATTCTTAAGCTGTTGGAGCTGTTCCAAGAAATCATCAAAGGTAAACTGCTGAGTTCGAAGCTTTCTTTCAAATTCTAATGCCTTTTCAGCGTCAATATTTGCTTGTGCTTTCTCGATTAGACTTAGCACATCACCCATGCCAAGAATTCTGGAAGCCATTCTATCAGGGTGAAATAACTCCAGATCGGTTAATTTTTCGCCCATACCGGCAAATTTAATAGGTTTACCGGTTACGGCTTTTACTGACAGCGCAGCTCCTCCCCTGGTATCACCATCTAACTTCGTCAAAACCACTCCATCTATCCCTAAACTCTCGTTGAAATTTTCTGCTACGTTGACTGCATCCTGACCTGTCATTGCATCAACTACCAGTAAAATCTCATGAGGGCTAACAGCTCCCTTAATGTTTGTCAGTTCATTCATCAATTCTTCGTTTATGTGAAGTCTTCCCGCCGTATCGATAATTACAGTGTCATATCCTTCATTTCTTGCATGGTCAACGGCTTGGATGGCAATACGAACAGGATCCTCCTTGCCCATATCAAACACGGGTATTGACAGTTGATCTCCTACCACTTGCAATTGCTTTATTGCAGCGGGACGGTATATGTCGCATGCTACCAGTAGGGGCTTCTTTCCTTCCTTTTTAAAGTGCCCGCCTAGCTTGCCTGCAGTTGTAGTCTTACCGGCTCCTTGTAGGCCTACCATCATAATAATAGTTGGTGGCTTATCAGCGGTTGTTATCCTACTGTAGGTACCTCCCATTAACTCCGTCAATTCCTCATTGACAATCTTTATAACCTGCTGCCCCGGAGTTAGGCTTTTCATTATCTCTTGGCCTACAGCTCGATCTCCAATCTTTCTTACCAAATCCCTTACCACTTTGAAGTTAACGTCGGCTTCTAACAGGGCCAGTCTTACTTCCCGCATGGCATCTTTTACATCTTTCTCAGAAAGTTTGCCCTTTCCTGTCAATTTCTTAAACGTTGACTGTAATTTACTCGACAGTCCTTCAAATGCCATACCTTAACCTCCTTAGACTACGGCTGTCACCAATTAAAAACATAGCAATCATAGGTCCCCTATTCTCATAACCTTATCCCTCAAAAGCGTTAGTTTCCTCCTTAGTTTACCAGAGTCATGGTTAAACTCATCATTCAACTGAAGGAGCAACCGGCTTATATCTTTCTCGACATCGTGTATATCGACGAATATCCTATCGCGATACTTTAAATAACCAATACAGTCTTCAGCATTTGTCAGGGCCAGCTCCGATCTTCTTATAAGATCATGTACTCCCTGTCGGCTAATGCTTAGCTGCTCAGCTATTTCGGCCAAGGAAAGATCATAATTATAATATAGATCCATTACATCCCTTTGTCTGTCGGTTAGCAACCCGCCATATATCTCGAATAACATCCCTATATGAGTAAACTTTTCCATCCCCACACTCCTAATAAGGGAATCGCATTGTAAAGTATTATTCCTTTACAGACAATGATTATAGTGTATAATGGTTTATCTGTCAACAAGAATCTATAACCATGGCTAAATAATTTTGTAATTCAAAATCATGTATTATTCGAATAATGCATCAACAAAGTCCTGGGGATTGAAGGGTTGGAGGTCGTCTATCTGTTCCCCTACTCCTATAAACCTAATTGGCACATCCAATTCAGATTTTATTGCTACAATTATCCCACCCTTGGCAGTTCCATCCAGCTTTGTTAGTATAATACCCGTAACCCCTACAGCCTCTTGAAAAAGTTTAGCCTGTGTTATAGCGTTTTGACCGGTGGTAGCATCCAACACCAGAAACACTTCCTTTTGTGCTGTAGTATATTCCCTGTCAATTATACGTTTGATTTTACCCAACTCATTCATTAAGTTTTTTTTGCTATGAAGCCTACCGGCGGTATCACATATCAAAATATCAATATTTCTTGATTTAGCCGCTTGGATTGCATCAAATATCACTGCAGCCGGATCAGAACCTTCTTTCTGGGACACCACTGGCACTTTGGCTCTATCGCCCCAAATTTGTAACTGTTCTGTGGCTGCAGCTCTAAAGGTATCACCGGCAGCCATTAGTACACTCTTATCCTGCCCCTTGTAAAGGGCAGACAACTTCCCTATAGTCGTGGTCTTACCAACCCCATTGACACCTACTACCAGCATGACTGCAGGGGAGTTAAGTTCGAAATCATCCTCGTTAGCCAAGATGGATATGATTTTTTCTTTCAGCAGACTCTTTATTTTTTCGGCATCGCCAATCTTTTTTTCTTTGACCAGATCCCGTAACTCGTCTACAATCTCTATTGTTGTATTAACACCCACATCTGCAGTTATAAGAATCTCTTCCAGTTCATCGAAAAAATCATCATCTATCTCACGATAATATTTTATAAGCTCATCCACCCTATGGGTAAATCCTTGCCTTGCCTTATCCAATCCCTTTATTAATCTTGAAAAAAAACCTGATTTCCTATCACTTTTATTATCCATTCCTTTTCTATGTTGCCTCCTTCTGTCAGCTTTTTTGTAACTTAACTTGCGATATCATCCTCCAGCCTAACGGAGATCATCCTGGACACACCCTTTTCCTCCATGGCCACCCCATACAGGACATCGCTGTTCTCCATGGTCCCTCTTCTGTGGGTTATTAATACGAATTGGGTATTTTCGCAAAATTGCTTGAGAAATTTACCGAAATTTTCCACATTGTTTTCATCCAAAGCGGCATCTATCTCATCCAGAACACAAAAAGGTGCTGGTTTATGTTCCAGAATGGCAAATAGAATTGCGATAGCCGTCAAAGCTTTTTCACCGCCTGATAATAGATTGATGTTTTGAAGCTTCTTACCTGGTGGTTGGGCAATTATTTCTATTCCAGAAGTTAGTACATCATTTGGATCTTCCAACACCACACCTGCTTTACCCCCACCGAACAAGCGCCTAAATACCTCATTAAAATACTTGTTTATAACATCAAGCTCCTGGACAAACCTGTACTTCATGGTCGATGTAATGTCACTTATTACACCCAATAAATTATCCTTGGCTTCGATAAGATCCTCCATTTGACCGGTGAGGAAATCATGGCGTTCCTTTACTCGCTTATACTCATCTATAGCTCTTACATTAACGTCACCTAGCGTATCGATTCTCTGTTCAATCTCTTTAATCTCCCTCTTAATCCGGGTCAATCCTAATTGGCTATCCCTGTACCTCAAGGCGTTGGCATAGGAAATCTCATAATCTTCCCATATATTGTTCTGAATATTTTCAAGCTCAATCTCGGTTCTAGACAAATGGACCTCCATGCTGTGCCTTCTTTCCCGGATCTCGTCAACGGTCCTGGTCAACTCCTTTATTCGCTTTTCAACGACGCTTATCTCTTCTGCCAAGGCCACTTTATCGGCCTGCCTCTGACTCAAATCCTTTTCTGCTTCCTCCAGTTCCGTGTTGAGCTCCCCTATTTTATCTGTATGTTCGTCAATCTCGCATTGGCATATAATTGTATTGTCGGAGATATCCTCTATAGCTTTGGATTTTTCCTTAAGAGATTGCTCATGTTTGCCTATCTCATCATCCAGTTGAACTATTCTCGCTTCAATAAAGCCTACTTCATGTTCTAATCCTGTCATCTCAAGCCTGACCCTGGTTATCTCTTCATCCATTTGCTCTTTATGCCTGTTGATATCACCAATGGCTGAATCAGTATCAAGGACTGTAGCTTGTGCCTTTTCAACTCCGATTTCCAAATCTTTAATTATGTTCTCTTGTTCTCCAATGGATGTTTGCAATCTTTCGGTCTCTCGGATTACGTCTTTATTGATTATATTCAGCCTTTGAATTTCTTCATCTATTGTTCTTATCTGAGTATGTGCTCCTTCCAGACTTTCGCTGCTGGTGGCCTTTTCAATTTCAAGTTCGTGTATTTCTTTCGATACAAGCTTTAAAGCATCAACCAGCTTATTATATTCCTTTCGACATGTCTCTCTTTTGGAAACACCATATTTCATATCCTTTACCAACACGGAAATCTGGGTCTTAAGGTCATCTATTTCTCTGCTCCTGCCAATAATCCCAACACTTCGCCTGTTAAAGCTTCCTCCGGTCATTGAGCCGCCGGTATTGATAATATCACCATCCAGGGTAACTATCCTGAAGGAATACGAGAATTTTTTAGCAATGGCCACGGCTTGATCCAGGTTCTGTGTAATAATAATTCTGCCTAGTAGATTGGTGAAAACACTCTCATACTTAGAATCAAAGGTTACAAGGTCTGTACCTCTTCCCAGGCACCCTTCCATAGATAATACCCCTTGCTCCCACTGATTGAGCTGCCTGGGTTTTATAGATGATATGGGTAGAAAGGTAGCCCTCCCCCAGTTTTTTTTCCTTAAAAACTCGATCATATATTTTGCATCTTGCTCATCGTAGGTTACAATATGCTGCAGACTTGCACCCAAGGCTGTCTCTATGGCAACCTCATATTGCTTTGGAACATCAATTAGCTCTGCTACGACACCACAAACTTTCTTTCCCAACATCGAATCATTTTGACATGCTACCAATATATTCCTAACGGTTTTTTGGAATCCGTCATATGTTTTAGCCATATCTACCAATAGTTTTAATTTGGACTTGTATCCTTCCAGCTGCTGTCTTTGTAGCTGAAGCTTATCACCCAGTGTAGCAAGCTCCTGTTCCAGACTTGCTATTCTTTGTTCCAAAGTGAACTTTTCATGCTTCTTAGACTTCTCCGCATCCAAGAGTTTTTCAAAATGCTTAGTATTTGCTGTAATTCTCTGTTTGAGAGCTGTCCTATTTTCATTTAACTCTTCCATCCGAATGCTTGTCTGTAACCTTTGCTCCTCTAAATTACCTTTTAAGGTTCTATATTTGGTTATGGTGTTTTTCGCGTCGGACAATGCATTCCAGATGTCCATCACTTTGTCCTTCTTCTGTTGAACATCCTGATGGTACAAAGTTAATTCCTTATGTATTTTTTCCAGTTCTGCATTAAGTTTTGCAGATTTTTGTAGGATCGATTCTTGGCTCTTTTTCTTCTCCTCCAACTCCCGCAAGATGTCTATACGCACTTTTTTCTTTTCCGAAATTGAATGCGCTTCCACAGCTATTTCTTTTACCAATCTGGATCTCTCCCTATCCAGCTGGCTGACCCTCTCCTTTATAACCTGTATCTTACCCTTCAATCTCTCAATTTCGTTTGACTTTTTATATCTATCGTGGGAAAGATTTTGTATTATTTCATCTAGCCCGGTTATTCTATTATCCAAATCCTGGTTTTCTGTCTCTAACTTCTGAATATTCGAACGATGGTTTGAGATATCCTGATTCAATAATGCGACATTATTCTTTATCCGATTTATTCTTTCTCTGTAGTTGTCGTATTCAATGATAAATCTGTTTAACTCATAGTATTTCAATTTGTCCCGTAGATCCAAATATTCTCTGGCTGCCTTGCTCTGTTCCTCCAAGGGCCCCAATTGGTAACTGATCTCCCTAAGGATATCATTGATTCTGATTATGTTTTCTTCAACTCTTTCCAGCTTCCGCTCGGATTCTTGTTTTCGGCTCTTGTATTTTACGATACCAGCCGCCTCTTCAAATATCTGCCTTCTGTTTTCAGGTTGAGAACTAAGAATCGCGTCAATCCGACCCTGTCCAATAATTGAGTATCCTTCCGTCCCCACACCTGTATCCATAAATAGTTCTGTAATATCCTTTAATCTGCAAGGCGAACGGTTTATGTAATATTCGCTTTCACCCGACCTATAAACCCTTCTTGTTATGGTTACTTCGGTGTAATCTACGGGTATAGTACCCTGGGTATTTTCCAATGTCAGAGACACTTCAGCAAAACCCAAAGGTTTTCTTTCCTGGGTTCCAGAGAAGATAATATCCTCCATCTTGCTACCCCTTAGGGACTTGGCACTTTGTTCGCCTAATACCCACCTGACTGCATCGGCAACATTGCTTTTACCGGTTCCATTGGGGCCAACTATTGCTGTAATACCCTTGTCAAATTCAATCTGGATTCTATCGGCGAAGGACTTAAAACCATACATTTCAAGCCTTTTTAATAGCAATTATATACACCTCTAATCTTAGGCATTGTCAGTTAAACATCCGATCTATTCTGACTTTTTAAAATTTCACTTCAATTTAAACTCTTGACTACTATACAACGTACACTTCATTAGTTCCCTGATGTTCCTTATACAGCTAATCAATTTTAACATAAAATGCCTATAACGGCTACCCCATGATGGACATATTCCATGTATGAGAAATACCCTATCCACGGATATTTCCCAAAGCCTCTTTGGCCGCTCGTTGTTCAGCCTCTTTCTTGCTTTTTCCTTTTCCCCTTCCTATAACCCGTCTACCACACAGTACCTCAATGACAAATTCTTTATCATGATCGGGCCCTGTTTCTTTGATTACCCTGTAGACTATTTCCTCTTCACCCATTGCCTGTAAAACTTCCTGCAGGTTGGTCTTATAATCCTGAAATCCCTTGCCCTGGAAGCTATTCTCCATCAATGAGGAGAATAGTCCGATTATAAGTTCCTTTGCCTGATTAATTCCGGCTTCCAGGTACACCGCCCCTATAACGGCTTCCAATGCATCTGCCAATACAGAATCCCGATCCCTGCCACCTGAAATGGCTTCACCTTTTCCCAGAAGGAGAAATCGGCCCAGCCTAATATCACGTGCAATTTGACTCAATGGACCTTCCGAAACTATACTGGCCCTGATCTTGGTAAGATCCCCCTCCTTATGCTCTTCAAAAAGTCTGTAGAGGTAATCTGCTATTACCAAACCCAAGACTGCATCTCCCAAAAACTCCAAGCGCTCGTTATCAGATATACCACGGTTTTCATTGGCGTAAGAACTATGGGTTAAGGCATTTAAAAGTAGGTCTGGGTTCTTGAATTTGTACCCGATCTTCTTTTCCA
>JAAYRX010000012.1 GCA_012518535.1 Clostridiales bacterium
ACTCATCATACCTGGATCTTATGAAGGTTGCCGGGATATTGAAGGGGAAAACCGTACACCCGGACGTCAGCCTGGTTATAGCACCCGGCTCCAAGCAGGTCTATTCCATGCTGGCCAAGAACGGAGCTTTGGCTGACATGATAGATGCCGGAGCCAGAATTTTAGAGAGCGCCTGCGGGCCCTGTATAGGCATGGGTCAGGCACCGGCCTCCAACGCGGTATCCGTCAGAAGCTTTAACCGGAACTTCTATGGAAGGAGCGGAACCCCCAGCGCCAAGGTATATCTCACAAGCCCGGAGGTAGCCGCCATAACGGCCATAACGGGATACCTGACGGATCCCAGAACCATAGGGGATCATAAGGATATCGGAATGCCGGAAGAGTTCCTGATAAACGATAATTCCATAATACCGCCGGCGGAAAACGGTGACGAAGTTGAAGTGGTAAGAGGCCCCAACATTAAGCCCTTCCCCATCAACACACCTCTGTCGGATAGGGAAGAGGGGGCTGTACTACTGAAGATGGAGGACAATATTACAACGGATCATATCATGCCCTCCAACGCAAAGTTACTACCCTACAGGTCCAACATCCCCCACCTGTCGGATTTCTGCCTTGTACCCGTTGACCCGGATTTTCCCAAAAGGGCAAAGGAAGCCGGAGGCGGGTTCCTGGTAGCAGGCCACAACTATGGCCAGGGTTCCAGCAGGGAGCATGCAGCCCTGGTACCCCTGTATCTGGGCGTAAAGGGAGTCATAGCCAAATCCTTTGCCAGGATCCATATGGCCAACCTGGTCAATTCCGGAATACTGCCCCTGACCTTCGCCAATGAAGAGGATTATGAAGGCATAGACCAGGGCGATGAACTGGTTCTGGAGGATGCCGTCAACAAGGTTGAGGCCGGGGAAAGATTCGTGATACGAAACGTAACCAAGGGTAAGGATATAGAAGTTGTCCTGGCCCTCTCTGAAAGGCTGAAGGAGATCATCCTGGCAGGCGGAATGCTGAACTACGTTAAGCAGAACGCCTAATAGGTTTTGATGCTCATAAAGGTCTGATAGAATTCAGATGTCTATATTGAGAATTTGATATCTATAGGATGCGTATATAGAGTAATTTGCTGTAATGAATTACAGGGAAATACAAATATAAAAGGGAGCGGCCTTGGTCGCTCCCTAAAGTTTTTTATTTGAAGTTCTTATTTAGCCATGCCTATCCATCTGGAATACAGTTCCTCCAGTTCCTCCTTGACCTGGGCATACCTTTGCTGAACATCCAGCATCCTGTCCACATCATCGTACAGGTCCGGATCCGCCATAAGGGCCTCTAGCTCCTTTATCTCATCTTCCATTTGATGAATCTGCCCTTCCAGGTTCTCCAGCTTTTCTTTTTCTTCCCTGGCCCTTTCCCTTTCCATGCGCTGCCTGCGGCGTTTCTCCCGGACAAGGGTCTTTGAAATGTTTTCCTTTTCCTTATCCCTTTGATCAGCCTGGGCTGCCAGTTCCCTCTTCTTATTCACATAGTCGTCATAATTGCCCAGGTATTCTGTGATATCCCCGGATTCCATGGCAATGACCCTATTGGCCAACTTGTTTAAAAAATACCGGTCGTGGGATATCATCAGGATGGTGCCCGGGAACTCCATAAGGGCCCGTTCCAACTCCTCCCGGGAGGACATGTCCAGATGGTTGGTGGGCTCGTCCAGCAGGAGAAAATTATTGTTGTCAAGGACCAGCTTGGTCAGGAGCAGGTGTCCCTTTTCACCGCCGCTTAAGGATCCAACGGACTTATATACCGAATCCCCCTTAAAAAGCCTGGCGGCCAGGGCATTTCTGATCTCGGTTTCCCTCATGTGGGGGAAATCCCTCCACAGCTCTTCCAGCACCGTATTGCCGGGGTCAAGGCTTTGCAGCTCCTGATCGTAGTAGCCGATCTCAACCCCCGTCCCCATCCTTACGGAGCCCGAAGATGGGGGAATTACACCCAGGATAATCTTAAACAGGGTGGACTTGCCGCAGCCGTTTGGCCCTATGAGGGCTACCCTGTCCCCAATTCGGATGTTGAAGGATATATCTTCGAACAGGCGATTGTCTCCAAAGGCCTTGGACAGAGAATCCACGGCCAGTACGTCCCGGCCGCTCTGCCTGTCTATATCAAAGGAGAAGCTTATCTGATCGTCATGATGGACCTTTTCCACCCTCTCCATCTTATCCAGCCTCTTCTGCCGGCTTTCGGCGGCCCTGATGCTCTTCTCCCTGTTGAAGGAGCGGTAGCGTTCAATAATCTCCTCCTGGCGGGCAATTTCCCTCTGCTGGGCCTTGTACTCCCTTTCCCGCTGGGCAACCCATTGGGATTTTTGGTTAACGTAGCCGGAATAGTTTCCACTGTACAGGCGGGCGGTTCTGTTTTCTACCTCCAGTATATGGTCGCAAAGGGCATCCAGAAAATATCTGTCATGGGAGATAACCATGATGGTTCCGGGATAGGATTGGAGGTATTCCTCCAGCCACTGCATGGCATCCAGATCCAGGTGGTTGGTAGGCTCGTCCAGGAGCAGAAGGCTGGGCTTTTCAAGGAGAACCTTGGCCAGGGCTACCCGGGTCTTTTGACCACCACTTAAGTGATCAATCGGGGCATCGAATTCCTGGGGGGAGAAGCCGAGTCCCACCAGGACCCCCCTTATAAAGCTCTCGTAACTGTAGCCGCCCTGCCGGTCGAAGGTTTCCTGCAGCCTGGAGTACTCATTGAGGAGCCTGTTATATTCGTCTTCCCCCATAGAGCCGTAATCGGCCATTTTCTCTTCCATCTGCCTTAGGGTTTCTTCCATATCCAACAGGGGCCTGAAGACCTCCATAAGCTCAGCCCAAATGGTCTTCTTCGACATAAGCACCGTGTTTTGGGGCAGATAGGCCATTGTGGTATCCTTGAGCTTATAGATTTCGCCGCTGTCCTGGGACATCTCCCCGGCAATTATATTAAAGAGCGTGGTTTTGCCGGCACCGTTGCCTCCCACCACCCCTAAGCGGGCTCCTTCATTGACAGAAAAAGTTATTTGATTTAGAATTATATCAACGCCAAAGGATTTGGTAATCCTGTCGCAGGCTAGAACTATCATACTTAACCTCCCAATTCTACAGAACGAAATAATATAAGGGACATACTCAATACCAAGCATCATTGATTTTGGCAGTACCCAGGGCAACAATTGACACCTGGTTTTATATAAACAGTCTAATTATATGCTTTTTGTGATATAATCAGATATGTTACGAAAAGGCTTTACCATAGTGAGTACATTTTCGCTAACATATGAAGACAGAAAGAGCTTTATGCCCGACAGGGCCAAGCTTATGGATCGAGATCCAAGGATCCGATACAGTTTAATGATAGCAGAAAACCATTAAAAACGAAAGTCTTTGTCGGGCTCTCTGATAAATTAAAGATAAATGCAGGACGGGCAATCGATAAACCCATAATACGGATTCATCAAGGGAGGGTGTGCTAATGCAGAGAAGTGGCAGAGTTTCAGAGGCGGTAATCAGACGACTGCCTAAGTATTACAGGTATTTAAAGGATATGGAGAAGAGTGGAGTACAGAGGATTTCATCCAAGGAGCTGAGCAAGAGGATGGGCCTTACGGCTTCCCAAATCCGTCAGGACTTTAATTGCTTTGGCGGCTTTGGCCAACAGGGCTACGGCTATCATGTAAGCGATCTGTGTAACGAGATAAGGAAGATTCTGGGATTACATAAGAATTACAATGTCATAATCGTAGGGGCAGGTAATGTGGGGCAGGCCCTGTCCAACTATTCCGGAT
The DNA here is from genome assembly GCA_012518535.1 of Clostridiales bacterium. Classification (GTDB taxonomy): domain Bacteria; phylum Bacillota; class Clostridia; order Caldicoprobacterales; family UBA3941; genus UBA3941. The sequence goes on from JAAYRX010000012.1 coordinate 3,818, forward strand.
TTACCCGGGAGGGCTTCAACATAACAGCCATGTTCGATGCCAATCCCCGCCTGATAGGGATGTCCATCAGGGGAGTTCCCATATATGACATTGAAACAATGCCTGAGTATATAGCCAACAACGATATCAGGATAGGCGTAATATCCACTCCGGGGGACCAGGCCCAGACAATAGCAAATCAGATGGTAGCCGGCGGAATAAAGAGCATTTGGAACTTTGCTCCCATTGATGTGAAGGTTCCTGAAGATGTGGCTGTGGAAAATGTACATTTGAGCGACAGCCTGTATATCCTGTCGTATAAGATGAATGATCTGGAGCGGCAAGAATCCTAGTCTAGACGGTAGTATAAAAGATAGTAGATATATGTTTAGGCGGTGCAATCAAAATGAAGAAGATACAGGATATTATAGGACTACCCCTGATCAGCGTTGAGGGGGCTCTGGAGCTGGGTGAGATAAGGGATGTTCTTATCGATCCCGACAGCTGCAAGGTCAAGTATCTGCTTGTACTGGACAGTAAATGGTACCTTGGGGCAATACTGCTTTCCTTTGAAGATATACTCTCAATAGGTACCGATGCTGTTACCATTGAAAGCCAGAATCTTTGCAGGAGATTTTACGAGGTCGGGGATGCCCTCAGGCTGGCTGAAAAGGAGATAGAGGTCAGTCAGGCCAGGGTATTTACGGAGAAAGGCCAATTTATTGGGGTTGTCAAGGAATTTTACATGGGCCTCGATGATGGGGTAATCAGCAAATGCCATCTGGATGGACCCCGTGGTCCTGTAATAATAGAAGACCCAAGAATTGTTTCCTTTGGGCCAAAGACCCTGGTGTTTCAGGACGGGAAACAAGAGATGGAGGAGCCCGTAAAAAAGGCCACAAAGACCGCTCATCCCAGCAGTGTAAGGATGTTTGAGGAGAAGCAAAGGCAATTTTTGATAGGGCGGAGGGGAACCAGGACGGTGCTGGACAGTTCGGGCAACGTTTTGCTGGAGGAAGGCCAGGTTTTGACCAGTGAAATTCTGGACAAGGTTAAGGACAAAAACAAAATAATGGAATTGACCATAAACACAAGATAGCACTTGGCACCCATAAATGGGTGCTTTTTTATGTGTAATGAATTAATTGTTACATGATGATTAACTGAAATTAAATAAATATTAATTTAGTTACATTTTTACTTCACACCCCTTAATTCTTTGGGTTTTAATAGAAATTCTATTTACTTTTTTCCTTGCTTAACCTATGATAATCAAGTAAACCTAAGTGTCGATGGAGGGAATGCTGATGGAGCCTAGAACAAGAGTTAAAAAGAAGAATATATGGGGTAAGGTTTTCCTCATATTTTTTCTTGCCATATTCATTGTAGCTATTGGGGGCACTGTAGCATATGGCTACCAAATTTTAAACCTAGAGACCTTTTATGAAGGGGTCGAAGTAGATGGCATCCCTTTGGGGACAATGACCAGGGAAGAGGCCCTGGATGCTATAAAGGCCCATAACCAGCCCAAGCTGGATGAGATACAGATAACCCTGATCCACGGGGATAAGAAGTGGGAGTTTGACTATAGAGATATCAACGCCCAGATAGACATAGAAGAGGTTGTAGACGAGGCCTTCCTGGTTGGCAGGCAGGGGACCATCGTCGACAGGTTCCAGGAGATCTATCATATAACCAATGAACCTAAGAAGTATGAAACCACCCTCACATATGATGTATCCCTCTTGGAGGATAAGGTAAAGGCAATTGCCGGTGAAATAAATGAAGAACCCGTAGACGCTACCATTGAGTTTAACCCGGATAACAAGGAGAAGTTCTCCTTTACACCGGATAAGAAGGGTATAGGTATTCTGGTGGATAAGACCATGGAGATCCTGCATACCCGGGTAGACGCGGGAGATTTCTCAGCCATAAATATAGTATCAGAGGAGTTATTGCCCAAGCTAACCCTGGAAGAGGTTAAGACCTGGACTTCCAGGATTGGATACTACTCTACCCCCCTTAACGACAATTCCAATAGAAATCACAATATTAAGCTGTCTTCTAAAGCCTACTATAATCTGCGGTTAGAGCCCGGTGAGGTATTCTCCCTGAACGAGGCTACCGGCCCAAGGGGGGCAGCCCAGGGATACAGAGCAGCTCCTGTAATCAAGGATGGCAACAGGTATGAAGATGCGCCCGGTGGGGGAAACTGCCAGACTTCAACTACCCTTTACGGAGCGGCCTTAAGGGCAGATCTGGAGATCGTGGAGAGGTCACCTCATTCCATAATGTCCAGCTATACTCCCATAGGTACCGATGCTGCCGTAAGTTACCCCTATACGGATTTCAAGTTCAGGAACAATAAGGACACCCCCATCTTTGTAACCAGATACATATCCAAGGGAAGACTCCACGTTGAGATATACGGGAAGCCGTCGGATGAATACGATGAGATAAAGATTGTTAGCTGGGAAACCGGCAGGACCGATGTGCCCGAATATAAGATCGTCAAGGATCCCCAAATGTATGAAGGTGAAGAGGAGATCGAATACAAGTCACGAGCCGGGGTCAAGGCCGTATCATACAAGGTCTACTATAAGGACGGCCAGGAAATAAAACGGGAAAAAGCTGCAAATTCCAGCTACAGAAGGATTCAGGGGCTTAAGAGGGTAGGTACCAAGAAAAAACCTGAAGCAGAGGCACCTGAAAAGCCGAAGGATGAGAAGCCGAAAGACGATAAGCCCAAGGACTCAGAACAGGAAAAGAAGCCTGAAACGGAGAAACCCAAAGATCCAAAGCCAGAGGATCCAAAACCGGAAGATACAAAGCCGAAAGATTCAGGTAATGAGGAATAATCTATGAAAGTTTACCTTATCTAATTCATTAACTTGATGCATAACAAAGGCAATAGCCATTACCTATAGATGTTGGACTTTTATAAGACGTTAACTTAACCCCCGTCATATTTGCGGGGGTTTAATTTTGCACTTTTATTTTAACCACATCTATCCTATAATGTTATTCATAGGACAGGCAGAGATCCAAGGTATCTATGAAAAGGGTCCGCCTGCAACCCTGGTTGCCGCCTGGATATGATAATGGCGGCAGATCAAATACTAAATTGGGGTGATTTTTTGTTATATCCATTGTTGTTCAAACCCATATATAAAAGCAGAATTTGGGGAGGGCAGAGGATTGGAGAGATATTCCACCGACAACTGCCGTCCCATGATATCGGAGAAAGCTGGGATGTGGCCTGCCATGAGAATGGAACCAGCATGATAGCAAACGGCCGGCATAAGGGCAAAGCCCTGGACCAACTGATTAAGGAGTATGGCAGAAAGCTTATGGGGACCGCCCTGGATGAAAAGGACATGGAGAAATTCCCCTTGCTGATAAAGATACTGGATGCCTCGCAGCTTCTTTCCGTACAGGTTCACCCGGGGGATGAGTACGCGGCCCTTCACGAAAACGGGGAATTAGGCAAGACGGAAATGTGGTATATAATAGATGCGGAGCCTGATGCATATCTATATTATGGAGTAAAACCGGGGGTGGATGCCGACGAATTTCGGGCTGCCATCGAAAGGGGCGAAGTAGAGCCTTATCTATGTGCTTTGAAGGTTGAGGAGGGCGACGTCCTGTACATTCCCGCAGGCATGGTTCATGCCATCGGGTCGGGTATCGTGATATGCGAGATTCAGCAGAATTCCGATACTACATACAGGGTTTTCGACTGGAACAGGACCGACGATGAGGGCAACCCCAGGGAGCTTCATGTAGACAAGGCCCTGGATGTTATAGACTTTGAAGGCCGGTACCCAAGTGAAAAGGCAAAGGGTATAAGGGTGGAAGTGGACGGAGGTTTCAAAACCTATTTTGTAGCCGGGCCCTATTTTGCTATGGAAAAGCTGGAGATAGAGCGTGGGATGGATGAAAGAGCCGAGGGTGATAAGTTCTTTATCCTGACCGTTGTCTCAGGCCGGGGTTCTATAGACTATGATGGTGGTTCCCAGCCCTTTGAAGCGGGGGATTCCATCATGATACCCGCCGGTTTGGGAGAGTACACCATCCGCGGGAATACTACTGTACTAAAATCCTATATACCGGACAGGGAAAAGGATATTATCTCGGTACTTGAGACCAGGGGCTATACCCCTAATGATATGGAGGCTATAGCAGGACTGTTTGATTAAGAATCCATATATATGAAAGGATAGAAGGATTAATGAATGATGACCGGAGGCGGGACCCAAACGTAATAGAGGGCGAATATGAAATTATAGGGGAATGGGATGCAGAACCTCCAAAAGAACCTAGAAAGGATCACATCGAAATAGGTTCCGGGCCTCCCTACGTCACCTATACCATACTGGCTATTAACATAGGGGTCTGGGTCCTGATGTCCTTGGTCGGCTTATTTATGGGATGGAGCCAGAGCCAGCAATTGTACTATTTCGGTGCAAAGGTAAACGTGCTGATAGCCCAGGGCGAGTATTGGAGATTGTTAACCCCTATGTTCCTGCATGTAGGTCTTGCCCACCTCTTCTTTAACTCCTATGCCCTGTACATATACGGACCTGCAGTGGAGAGGCTCTTTGGAAGGATTAAGTTCATCCTGGTATACCTGGTATCAGGGCTGGTAGGCAGCCTTCTTAGCTATCTCCTAAGTCCAAATAATGCCGCAGGTGCCTCGGGAGCAATCTTTGGGCTTATGGGTTCCCTCCTTTATTTCAGGAAGGAAAAGAGAAACCTCTTCCAAAGGGTGTTTGGGCCGGGTCTGCTGATGATTATTGGAATAAACCTCTTGTATGGATTTATCCAGCCCGGCATAGACAATTGGGGACATATAGGCGGCCTGGTGGGCGGCTTTTTAATGGGCAATGGGCTGGGCTTGTATCGGGAAAGGAATCCTAACTATAAAAAGAGGATCCTATGCTGGATCCTTATAATCCTCATCTTTGTTCTTGGGCTGGGTTGGGGCAGGATGAAACATAGTGCCGCAATTCATCTTAGTCGGGCCTATGATGCTGCAAGATCAGGCCTAATTGATGAGGCAAAGCTCCATATCGAAAAGCTCTCAGACAGGGACCGAAGGGATTCCAAGGCCAAGGAGCTTATCGAAGTCGTTTATATAGAGGATATCAACAACTATCTACGGAAGGGTCAGGCTGATGAGGCGCTGGAATCCATCAATATACTCATTGGCTATTATCCCGAGGAGACAAACTACTACTTCTACAGGGGTAATATTTACGAGGCCATGGGGGATTATGAATGGGCCCTGGAAGAATATCTATTGGTAACTGAGAAGATAAAGAATTCAGAAGAGATATGGTTTAGCGCCGGAAGGGCGGCCTATAATGCCGGCAAACTATCCGACGCTAAGAGATATCTGGAAGAGGCCCTTAAGATTAATCCAAACTACCAGGATGCCAAACAATTATTGGAGGATATTTCGGGCTATATCTAGCAGGCCTCGGATTTAAAGCTGCTGCATTTCTGCTATAGGGTGAACCCTGCCCCGGTTAAAAACTTGTTAAAGGCCTGTCGGCCCTTGGCAGTGGTTTTGAATACGCCGGCATCCTCCAGGACCTTCTGACATTTCCTGCCCACGGCTTTTTCCAGGATGGCCTTGGCCTCCTCCCTGGAATTGTTCCTACCGTGGACTTCTATCAATTCGCAGATCCAAGGACTATGCTGGTGTAGGGGGTGATCCTCCGACTCCAGCTCTTCAATATTTTGGGCATCCCTGCCCATCAATATTTCCTCTATGGCGGACAGTTCCTTTTGCAGTCGGCCGGGCAGGATAAACAGGCCCATCACTTCGATCAGTCCTATATTCTCCTTCTTGATATGGTGGATATCAGGGTGGGGATGAAAGATCCCAAGGGGAAATTCGGGACTGGTCCTATTGTTTCGGAAAACTATATCCAACTGGTACTGGCCATCTTGAGCCATGCGGGCGATGGGGGTTACCGTGTTGTGGGGTATAGTCTGTCCCTTGTCGTCCACGGACTCGGAAAGGATATCAACCTCTGGATCGGAATAACCCCTCCACTTATTTAGTATTTCAACCGCCAGCTCGATGAGGGTCTGGGAATCGTCACATTCAAGCCGCAGGGTGGACATGGGCCAGTTGAGTATGCCGGCCTTTACCCGGGGATAATCCTCTAAATACAGCGTATATTCAACAGGGGAGACTTCCATGGGGAAGGTATAGCAGCCCCCCTGGAAATGATCGTGGTTGAGTATTGAACCCCCGACTATGGGTAGATCGGCATTGGAACCGATAAAGTAATGGGGGAACTGGTCTAAAAAGTCAAAGAGTCTTTCAAAGGACTTCCGGCTTAACTTCATGGGAACATGCTTTTGACTGAGGACTATGCAATGCTGGTTATAGTAGACATAGGGGGAGTATTGGAAATACCAGGTTTCCCCTCCCAGCTCTACCGGCAAGGTCCTATGGCTTTGCCTTGCAGGGTGGTTGACGCGACCTGCATATCCTACGTTTTCAGGGCATAGGAGGCATTTGGGATAGCCTACCTGGGGGGCATTTTTCAATGCTGCAATCTCCCTGGGATCCTTTTCCGGCTTGGTCAGGTTGATGGTGACCTTTAAGGTGCCGTAGTCGCTTTCATAGTCCCACTCAAGATTCTTGGCTATCCTGTCTACCCTGATATAATCGGATTTTTGGCACAGCCTGTAGAAGTCGTCGGTAGCTTCCTCGACTCCGCTTTTTTTCTTAATTGTATTGAACCTGTCGATTATCTGTGAGGGTGGGGGGGTTATTATACCCATAATCCTTGTATCCAACAGATCCCGATATACCAGGGTATCCTCGGGTAGGATACCTGCCTCTGCCGCATAGTCAAGGAGCTTTTCCAGGATAGGAGTTGCGGTAGGGGGCATCCCGTCATCAATGATATCCTGGCAGTTTTCCCAGGGCTCGGGTATCTGTAATAGATCCAGGAGCTGGTTTCGTAGAAAAACCACATCCTCATTTCTTATCATATCGTTATAAAGCCCGAAGGCCAGCAATTGTTCAACCAGCCTGGCGGCTTCTTCCTTGGTATTGGTCATGGGGATTCCTTCCTTTCGGTTATTAATCAATATCCTGCCCAAGTTGGGCCGATACCAGTATATGTACACTTATTCTCTATAGCCATTATATCGACAATATCTGGCTGATTCAACCAATATTCCATGTCTATTGTTATAGTTATAAAGCTTTATTATACCTGGGGATTGTATTAATGGAAGGGCGGGGCTATAATAAAACCAATAGATAACAATGGCTATTGGACGCCAGGTTACGTCTTTGGATGGGAGGATGGTTTATTACGGTTGCTTCCAAATTACATCGGGAAGCTGCCTTAAAGGTCCCATCTTTGTGGGATTATTAGAGGCACTTCCCTTAGAGGTCTTCCTTTCGGGCTGTTGGAATCTGCCTCCACAAATCCATCCTCCTTAGCAACAGAACTAATACGTGAAGTAGCACTACATATCACTACAGGAAACATGATGCGTAAGATTTAATTAGTCTGGAATTTGAATATTTGATATAAGGAGGAAGGAATGGATAGATTATTTGCTGAACTCTATGGACGGGATGATAAAACGATAGAGCGCCAAAAAAACCGGTACTTAGGGGTTCTGGAAAGATATTATGAACTATTTCCGGATTGTAAGGAAGAAGTCCAGTTTTTCAGTACCTCCGGCCGTACTGAAGTGGGAGGAAACCATACAGATCACAATCATGGACGGGTGTTGGCAGCCGGGGTAACCATGGATACCGTAGCGGTAGCGGCCAGAAGGGATGATTCATTGATAACCCTTTACTCCCATGGATATGACGGTGTCTTTGAGGTGGATATCCGAGATCTGGAAGTAAAGGAAGATGAAAGGGAAACCACCCATGCACTGATAAGGGGCATTACGGCCAGGTTTAAGGAATTGGGTTTTGAGATCGGGGGCTTTAACGCATACATCACCAGCGACGTCCTTAGGGGGTCCGGGCTTAGCTCATCGGCCTCTATTGAGGTATTGCTGGGAACCATATTAAGTCACCTCTACAATGATGGACAGGTAGATGTAAAGCTGCTGGCCATGATAGGTCAATACGCGGAAAACGTATACTTTGGGAAGCCATGCGGCCTGATGGATCAAATGGCATGTGCTGTGGGCGGCTTTGTTACCATGGATTTTGAGGACCCCAATGACCCGAAGGTAAGGAAGATCGAGTTTGACTTTGACAGCAAGGGATATAACCTGCTGGTAGTGGATACCGGAGGCAGCCATGCGGACCTGACCGATGATTATGCATCGATTCCGGCCGAGATGAAGGCTGTAGCAGAGGCTCTGGGTGCAAAGGTCTGCAGGGAATTGACCATGAAACAGGTTGTGGACAAGATACCCCTGCTAAGGGAAAAGGTTAACGACAGGGCAGTCCTGAGGGCAATGCATTTTATTAACGAAGACCACCGGGTTACCAGGCAGGTGGCGGCATTGGAGGAGGACAATTTTGAAGAGTTCCTGTCCCTGATCTGGGAATCGGGCAACAGCTCCTGGAAGTGGCTTCAGAACTGTTATTCTTCCCACAGCCCATTGGAACAGGGCCTAACCCTGGCCCTTGCCCTGACGGAGGATTTTATAGGGACAATAGGAAAGGGAGCCTGTAGGGTGCACGGTGGCGGCTTTGCCGGGACCATCCAGGTTTTCCTGCCCAAGGAGAAGGTCAAAGATTACATAGAGGAGATAGAACCTATTTTTGGACAAGGTGCGGTTACCGTCCTGGGGATCAGGCCTGTGGGTACTGCTAAATTAAATATAAATATAGAAGAATTAAGAAGAATTGGTAAGAAATAATTAGCAAGAGTTGGATATTTGCATAGAATAGGTTATATAGGCGCCTATTCTAATTTTTTGACTTGAATATAACTTTGACTTACTTTGACCTTAACCTTATAATATAATCAAACACAGGGGAAATAATAAGACTAAAAATATGAAAATGATAATGTGAAAGGAGAATTATAAATGAGAGACATGGTACCTTTTAGAAGAAGAAACGGATTAACCCCAGTCGACCTTTTCAGAGACTTTTTCGGTAGGGATTTAATGGATGACTTCTTTGGCAGCAGCATGCTACCCGTAGGGATGACCGGCGGATTCCGGGCTGACATAAAGGAGAACGATAAGGAGTACGTGGTAGAGGCAGAGTTGCCCGGCTACAACAAGGAGGATATCGAGATTGACCTTGTAAATGATCGCCTGACCATCTCTGCAAAGAAGAATGAAGAGGTTAAGGAAGAGCGTGAAAACTACATCAGAAAGGAAAGGCGTATGGGTCAGGTATCCAGGTGCTTCCTGGTATCCGGCATCAAAAATGATCAGGTAAAGGCGGAATACGCAGACGGACTGCTCAAGGTGACCTTGCCCAAGGAGGAAGAGGGTCGCACAAGAAGTACCAGAATAGATATTAATTAGTTTCATGCGTTGTGCTAGCCGAAAAAGCTGTTAATGGCTATTGACCGCTCCTGACTTCGTAAGAGCAACGTCATCGCTGAAGTTTCAAAAAAATTATTATAATTTTGATATAGCAACCCTTAATGGTATTGTGTTTTTTGAAACTTCCCTACTTCCAACATCGATTTGGAGAAAACTAAGGCTTATTCCATTACTAATGACAGGACCTGGTTTGGTCCTGTTTTTTTATGCCTGAAATGTGCTGTCTTTATCCCATGGGTTCTGGTAAAATAGTTCTGTATTATGGACTTTATTATATGGAAGGACGAAGGATTATGCCTCTCAATATCGTTTTAGTTGAACCGGAAATTCCACAAAATACGGGAAACATTTCCCGGACCTGTGCAGTTACTGGTGCAACCCTGCACCTTGTTAAGCCCCTGGGTTTTTCCGTGGACGACAGCCATTTAAAGAGGGCCGGTTTGGACTACTGGAAGCTGTTGGATATAAGGTACCACGATTCCCTGGACGACTTTTTCAAAAAACATCCGGAAGGGGACTTCTATTTTTCCACCACCAAGGCCAGGAGGTTTTATACCGATGTAAAATACACCAATGACAGTTTTCTCTTCTTTGGGAAGGAGACGGCAGGTCTTCCAAAGTGGCTGTTGGAAAGGTACAGTGATCGCTGTGTCCGCATACCCATGAAGGATGGGGCCAGATCCCTCAATCTATCGAACTCTGTAGCCATTATGGTTTATGAGGCTTTGAGGCAGCTCAATTTTCCAATTTAGCTAAATTACTCTTGATATGGGGTAGGATTTAATGTAAAATATAGAAGGGTGAAGAAGCACCCTTTTTATGGGAAAAGGCGGGTCAATTTGTGCACGGCGGGACAAAAAATGTCCAGAATGGAGTGGAATATGTTACAGTCCCAAACACTTCTGAAAAAATTAGTGCCGGAGTTTATAGAATTGTTTGATAGGCGCTATACTATACTGCGAAGCATCTATTCTATGCAACCTGTTGGCCGGAGGACCCTGGCCTCCATCTTGAAGATGGGGGAGAGAACTATCAGAAATGAAACAAGCTTTCTAAAGGATGCGGGTATGTTGATCACTCAACCCTCCGGCATGGAGGTAACCCGAGAAGGCGAGATAGTGCTGGACGGTCTTAGGGAGTTTACCCATAAAATAAAGGGTCTGTACAACCTGGAAAGGCAGCTGGAGGAGATCTTAAACCTGAAGAAGGTTCACATTATCCCCGGAGATGCCGATGAGGATGAGCTGGTCCTGTCCGACATTGGCAGAACTGCAGCCGGTATTTTAAAAGAGGTTGTCAAAGACGGCGATGTGGTCTCAATTACAGGGGGCAACACGGTTGGAAAGGTGGCAGATGCCCTTCCTTACATAGGAGAACTCAAAGATGTTATGGTGCTTCCTGCCAGGGGCGGTATGGGCGGCAACGTTGAGTACCAGTCCAATACCCTGGCGGCGGTTTTTGCCAAAAAATTGGGTGGGCAGTACAAGATGCTTCACGTTCCCGGCCAATTGCGGGCCGAGGCAGCCAAGACCTTGATAAATGAGCCGGATATAAAGTCCGTTATCGAGTACCTGAAGAATACCAACATACTAATCTATGGTATGGGAAAAGCTGAAGATATGGCAGTTAAAAGGAATCTAACTTCAGACCAAATGGGTATAATAAAAAGAGAAAAGGCTGTAGCAGAGGCTTTTGGCTACTTCTTTAACATGAAGGGGGAGATTGTCTTCTCGTCCAACCCCATAGGGATCAGCATAGGAGACCTTAAGCATATCCCCACCGTCATAGGCGTTGTGGGGGGCAAGAAAAAGGCCAAGGCCGTCATGGCCGTCATAGGGAATTGCCCCGGCAGTACCCTGGTTATGGACGAAGGCATCGCCATGGGCATTATGGATACCTACAAGTCCAAGTGAGGTCGTTTTAGACAGAGGTCTTAGACAAATTTCATGATTGAAGTCTAGTCCTTTGTTTATATAAATATTATAATGCTGGTAACAGCAGAATATAAGGAGGAATTTCAAAATGGCTGTAAAAGTAGCAATTAATGGTTTTGGAAGAATCGGAAGGAATGCTTTCAAGGTAGCATTGGACAAGTATGCCGATGAAATTGAATTTGTAGCTATAAATGACTTAACAGACCCTGCAACCCTGGCACATCTGCTACAGTTTGACTCCTGCTTTGGCAGATTCGAAGCTGATGTAGAGGTAAAGGAAGATGCCCTGGTAGTTAACGGCAAGGAAGTCAAGATTTTTGCCGAGAGGGATCCCGCCAACCTACCCTGGAAGGAACTGGGCGTTGACGTTGTAATGGAATGCACAGGTATCTTCAGATCCAAGGAGACCGCCGGTAAGCATATCGAAGCAGGGGCCAAGAAGGTAATCATCTCTGCTCCCGCTAAGAACGAAGATATAACTATCGTAATGGGTGTAAACGAGGATAAATATGATCCTGCAAACCATCACATTATATCCAACGCATCCTGCACCACCAACTGCCTTGCACCATTTGCAAAGGTTCTAAACGACAAATTTGGAATTAAGAAGGGTCTTATGACCACCGTTCACTCCTATACCAACGACCAAAGGATTCTCGACCTGCCCCATAGCGATCTAAGAAGGGCCAGAGCAGCAGCAGAATCCATCATCCCCACCACCACAGGAGCAGCAGCTGCAGTGGCATTGGTACTTCCCGAACTGAAGGGCAAACTGAATGGATTTGCTATGAGGGTACCTACACCCACAGTTTCCGTTGTTGACCTGGTAGTAGAGCTGGAGAAGTCCACCACCGCTGAAGAGATCAATGCAGCTATGAAGGAAGCCTCCGAAGGCCCAATGAAGGGTATCTTGGGTTATGAGGAAAGGCCTTTAGTATCCGTAGACTACAAGAAGGATGAAAGATCCTCTATCGTAGATGCACTTTCCACCATGGTTATCGACGGCAATATGGCCAAGGTCGTTTCCTGGTACGACAACGAATGGGGATATTCCACCAGAATCGTTGACCTGGTAAACTATATAGCTGAAAAAGGTATATAAGATCTAGATCTTGAAAGACAGGACCGAAACTAGAAGTATTTCAATAATACTTCTAGTTTTCGGTATCCTGCCTTTGAATTTTAGACTTGAGAGGAGTGGATCCGGTGAACAAGAAAACAATTGAGGATATCAACGTAAAGGGCAAAAGAGTTTTGGTCCGTGTAGACTTTAACGTACCCCTTGACAATGAGGGCAATGTAACCGACGATACGAGAATCAGAGCAGCCCTTCCAACCATAAAGTATCTTCTTGACAATAATGCAAAAGTGATTTTGATGTCCCATCTGGGCAGGCCCAAGGGAGAGTTTAAGGCCGAGTTCAGTTTAAGGCCTGCAGCCAAGAGATTGGCAGAGCTCCTTGGCATGGATGTAAAGATGGCTGACGATGTTATAGGCAACAGCGCCAAAAAGATAGTAGGCGAGCTGGAAGAGGGTCAGGTAGCCCTGCTTGAGAACCTGCGTTTCCACAATGAAGAGACCAAGAACGATCCGGATTTTGCAAAGAAACTGGCCGAGTTTGGCGAAGTCTATGTAAATGACGCTTTCGGTACCGCTCATAGGGCTCATGCCTCTACCGCAGGCGTAGCCGAGCACCTTCCCGCTGCAGCCGGACACCTGATCAAAAAGGAACTGGAAGTAATGGGCAAGGCCCTGAGCAACCCCGAAAGACCATTTATCGCTATCCTGGGAGGGGCCAAGGTGTCCGATAAGATCGGCGTTATTGAGAACCTGATCGAAAAGGTTGACACCCTGATCATAGGCGGAGGAATGGCCTATACCTTCTTTAAAGCCAGGGGCTATGAGATCGGGGATTCTCTCCTGGAGGCCGACAAGGTAGAGCTGGCCAAATCCCTGGAGGAGAAGGCAGCAGCCAAGGGCGTTAAGTTCCTGCTTCCCGTGGACAATGTAATTGCCACAGAATTCAAGGCTGATGCAGAGCACAAGACCGTAGCCAGCGAAGAGATACCGGAAGGCTGGCAGGGACTGGATATCGGTCCAAAATCCCGTGAGATCTTCGGTGAGGAGATAAAGAAGGCAAAGACCGTGGTATGGAACGGTCCCATGGGCGTCTTTGAAATGCCCGCATTTGCCGAGGGTACCAAGGCCATAGCCGAGTATTTGAGCCAATGTGATGGTACCACCATCATAGGCGGCGGCGATTCCGCAGCTGCAGTTGAACAGATGGGATATGCCGACAGGATGACCCATATCTCCACCGGCGGTGGGGCCTCCCTGGAATTCCTGGAAGGAAAGGTTCTGCCGGGAGTAGCTGCTTTAGACGACAAATAGAACATACATAGGACTATGTTGACTATACCGCTCGGATTCCGGGCGGTATAGTTAGGATGTTAGGAGAAATGAATATGAGAAAACCTATTATTGCTGGAAATTGGAAAATGAACAAGACACCTGCTGAAGCAAGGGAACTGATAAATGAGCTGAAACCCCTTGTACAGGATGTTGACGTTGATGTGGTAGTTTGCCCTCCCTTTGTATGCCTGGCCGCTGCGGCAGAGGCTTTAAAGGGCTCAAACATAGCCCTGGGAGCGCAGAATATGCACTTTGAAGAAAAAGGCGCATTTACCGGAGAAATAGCTCCAAATATGTTGAAGGAGCTGGGGGTAGAATATGTTATCATAGGACACTCCGAGAGAAGACAGTATTTTGCTGAAACCGACGAAGGCGTAAACAAGAAGGTTACTGCCGCCCTTGCCCACGGTCTTATTCCCATTATGTGTGTTGGAGAGACCCTGGAGGAGAGGGAACAGGGTATAACGGAAAGAGTAGTTGAGAAACAAACCAGGGAAGGCCTTAAGGGACTTGAGGGCCAGGACGCCCAAAAGGTTGTTATAGCCTACGAACCCGTTTGGGCCATCGGAACCGGGAAAACAGCTACCAGCGATCAGGCCAATGAAGTTATTGCCTTTATTCGCGGTATTGTTTCAGATATGTTTGGAAAAGATGTAGCAGAAAATATACGTATACAATATGGTGGAAGTATGAATCCCAAAAACGCTTCAGAGCTTATGGCTATGCCCGACATCGACGGCGGACTCATCGGCGGGGCTAGTCTGAAAGCCGAAGATTTTGCAAAGGTAGTAAAATATTAGGAGGGACTTATGGCCAAGAAAATAACTGCCCTGGTTATAATGGATGGGTTTGGACTAAACGATATAAAGGAAGGAAACGCAGTATACGAGGCTTCTACGCCTAACATAGACAGACTAATGAAGGAATATCCCAGCGGACAGATTAATGCCAGCGGGCTGGATGTGGGGCTTCCGGATGGCCAGATGGGCAATTCCGAGGTAGGGCATCTCAACCTGGGTGCCGGCAGGATAGTCTATCAGGACTATACCCGTGTCAGCAAGGCTATTGAAGATGGAGACTTCTTCAGCAATCCTGCACTCCTGTCAGCCGTAAACAATGCAAAGGAAAAGGGCACCAAGCTGCATCTTTTGGGCCTGGTATCCGATGGCGGGGTTCACAGCCATTTAGAGCACTTATATGCTCTGGTGGAGCTGGCAAAGCAGAATGATCTGGACAGAGTCTATATCCACTGTTTTATGGATGGCAGGGATGTACCGCCGACCAGCGGCAAGGGTTATATCTTGGCTCTTGAAGAAAAATTACGTCAGTTGGGTTTGGGGAAAATAGCCACCGTCATGGGCAGATACTATGCCATGGACAGGGATAACCGTTGGGAAAGGGTTCAGCTGGCCTACGATGCTATGGTGATGGGCCGGGGAGTACCCGTAGATAGCGCTCCTGAGGCCATGGAGAGATCCTATGGCCAGGATGTGACCGACGAGTTCGTTAAACCCTCGGTTGTTATGGAAGATGGAAAGCCGGTAGCAACCATAGACAGGGATGATTCCATAATCTTCTTTAACTTCAGGCCGGACAGGGCTCGGGAGATTACCAGGAGTCTGATTGATGTGGAATTTGATGGTTTTCCCAGGGAAAAAGGATATTTCCCCTTGAAATATATAACCATGACCCAGTACGATGCAACCTTTGAGAACGTTCAGATAGCATATGCTCCCGAGGATCTTAGCAACACCTTTGGGGAGTATATAAGCAGGCATGGTAAGACCCAGCTTAGGATAGCAGAGACGGAAAAGTACGCCCATGTAACCTTCTTCTTCAATGGAGGCGTAGAGGTGCCCAATGAGGGAGAGGAACGGGTTCTCATACCGTCCCCCAAGGTACCAACCTACGACTTAAAGCCCTCTATGAGCGCCTTTGAGGTAACGGATGAAGTGGAAAAGCGCATAGCATCCGGCGAATACGATTGTATTATCTTAAACTATGCCAACTGCGATATGGTAGGCCATACTGGTGTAACGGAGGCCGCCGTTGAAGCAGTGGAAACCGTAGATACCTGTGTAGGCAGGGTGGTGGAGGCCATCAGGAAGGTTGGGGGCAGTGTCATCCTAACCGCCGACCATGGCAACGCCGAAAAGATGGTGGACCATGAATCAGGTGGACCCCATACAGCCCATACCAATAACCCTGTACCCCTGATCTTCATAGATGACAATCGTAGGAATGTTACCATAAGGGAAGGGGGAAGGCTGGCTGATATTGCCCCAACCCTTTTAGAACTGATGGGCCTGCCCAAACCCCCCGATATGACTGGGGAAAGCCTTCTTAAATAAGATGGAGAATTTACTTTAGAGACATATTAACCAGGTATACAGGTCATGGCTATGGAAGGCAGAGTTTTATTCCATGAGCAACATTAGCCATTGCCTTTATAAATCAATAAGACTATGGGCTGATATATTGGATTGGCATTCTTATTGGATAAACGAAAGGAGAAATTTATTATGATGATTTTAGATGTACTAGGCAGAGAAATTGTCGACTCCAGAGGAAACCCCACCGTTGAGGTAGAGGTATTGCTGGAGAGCGGAGCTATAGGAAGAGCCGCGGTTCCATCCGGCGCATCCACGGGAGCCTTTGAGGCCGTAGAGTTAAGGGACGGCGACAAGAGCAGATACCTGGGCAAAGGAGTTCAAAACGCAGTAGACAATGTTAACAATATAATTGCACCCGAGATCATTGGAATGAGCGCTCTGGATCAGATAGGTATTGACCAGCTCATGATAGATCTGGACGGTACCCATAACAAGGGTAAGTTAGGCGCCAATGCCATCCTGGGCGTTTCCCTGGCAGTGGCCAGAGCCGCCGCAGCAGGACTGGGCATCCCTCTATATCAGTATATCGGCGGAGTCAACGCAAAGGTCCTGCCCGTTCCCATGATGAACATCATAAACGGCGGGGAGCATGCCGACAACACCGTGGATATCCAGGAATTTATGATTATGCCTGTAGGGGCCAAGAGCTTTAAGGAAGCCCTGAGGATGTGTGCAGAGGTTTTCCATAACCTGAAAGCCGTATTGGGCGCAAAGGGTTACAGCACCGCTGTAGGCGACGAAGGCGGATTTGCTCCGGACCTTAAGACCAATGAAGAAGCTATCGAAGTTATTCTGGAAGCTGTAGAAAAAGCCGGATACAAGCCCGGAGACGACATCCGCATCGCCATTGACGCTGCAGCTACCGAGCTTTACAACGATGAAGACGGCAAGTATCACTTCCCGGGCGAAGGTGTAGTCAGAACCGTTGAAGAACTGGTTGACTACTATGCAAGGCTGGCTGACAAGTATCCCATTATATCCCTGGAAGACGGCGTAGCCGAAGAGGATTGGGAAGGCTGGAAGCTCCTCACAGATAAATTAGGGGACAAGATCCAATTGGTAGGGGACGACCTATTCGTAACCAATACCGAGCGCCTGGCAAAGGGCATCGATTTGAAGGTTGCCAACTCCATCCTGATCAAGGTCAACCAGATCGGTACCCTGACCGAGACCCTGGATTCCATTGAAATGGCAAACCGTGCAGGGTATACAGCCGTGGTATCCCACCGTTCCGGTGAGACCGAGGATACAACCATTGCCGACCTGGTAGTGGCCGTAAACGCCGGACAGATCAAGACCGGTGCACCCTCCAGATCCGACAGGGTTGCCAAATACAATCAGCTCCTAAGGATTGAAGAGGAATTAGGTGACTATGCACAATACCTGGGTCTGGATGCATGGTTCAACCTGGAGAATAAATAAGGACATATACTGACTGCCGGGACGAAATTAAAGACCGGCAGAAGAAGAACTTGGAGGGAGGGGTAAGTTCCCCTTCCTCTTGGTTTTCTTTTCTTGATTTTAACAGGACCCTGTGATACAATACTTTTGTTATAGCTTTATCCGCAAAGGGAGGGATATAGTATGGGTGCACTCAAGATAGCCGCCACCGTTGTGTTGGTATTGTTTGAACTGTTTCTGATCATCGTAGTGCTGCTGCAACAGGGAAAATCAGCAGGACTGTCGGCTTCCCTGGGAGGAGGTACGGAAACTTTCTTCGGCAAAAACAAGTCGCGGAGCTTTGAAGGCAGGCTCCAAAGGCTAACCACGATTTCAGCCCTTGGCTTTATCGTCGTTTCGATTATACTTGCCATATTATAAGAAGGCGGAAGGATGCCCATATCCCTGCAAGCAATGGGATTTACAAGGCTAAAACGGACAGTGGGTAGGATTTTCCGTTCCGTTAATATCATGTGTGCAATTACATTCAATTGCTCCCATGTTATAGGATACTAACAAGAACGACCCCCGGCGGTCGTTTTTTATTTTGCATACATAATTTAACCTCTTGTACCAGTTCATAATCTTAGGTAATGAGCTATTGATAAGCGGATGACTTCAACGCTTACTAGCCATTACTTACAAATGATTTACTAGCACAACTCGTTAACTTACAGTATTGATAGGATCCTGAATAGGTTGTTGACACTGCATTGAAATCGTGCTTACTAAAATCTATCTGAACGAATCTGTTGTTCTTTGCCCAAATTGGGTTATTA
>JAAYRX010000013.1 GCA_012518535.1 Clostridiales bacterium
AGGACAAAACAGGACATATATTAATTTGTATGTCCTGTTTTTTTACGCGTATAGACATTAAGCAGTTGATCATTTTTATGATCAATTAGCCAGAACCCTATATTTACTGGTAGTAGAAAAGAAGGAAAGGAGAATTTTATGTTTGTCTGCTCTAAAATTAGGTATTATTAAATAGTGAATGGTTAGAAAAAGAAACCCTTGTCCAACAGCTGGAAAGGTATGTTTCATCAGTCAAGCACTTAGGTATAGATAAAAAATAATTTTAAGCGTGTAAAAAGCGTTTCTAAGCATATTATATCAGGAGATGAGAAGATGAAAAAGCAGATAGATATATCCAGGAGCGTATATGAAATATGTACTGAAAATCCTGACATCATAGAGATCATGAAGGATCTTGGCTTTGATAGTATTGCAAACCCTGGCATGCTAAATACAGCGGGTAGATTCATGACCATTGCCAAGGGAGCAGCCATGAAGAAGATACCAATGGATAGAATTAAGGAAAAATTTGAAGAAGCAGGATATGAGATAATTGGCTTATCTTAAGGCTGATACACCAATATGCCAAGTCTGTTTCCGGCAAAGAAACAACCAAGGAGCGGGGTGATTGACCCAAGCGCTGCCTTGGTATTTTTCTTTAATCAGGGAACAATAGAAACATAAAAATAATGCGGTTACAAATCGGAAGAAACTGTTTATAAAGATCTAGTGATATTAAATATAGGAAGGTGATAAAATGGGACAAGTATTTGATGCAATATTGCATAGAAGAAGTATCAGAAAATATAAGAACCAGGAAGTACCTCAGGATAAGATTAAGAAGGTCCTTGAAGCAGCAAACTGGGCGCCATCCAATGGCAATAGCCAGCCCTGGAGATTTATAGTGACCAAAGGGGAATATGTAGACAAGGTTTGCAATGTCTTCTATAACTGGGCAAAGGACTATATCCCCAATGCTCCATATATACCTGAGGAGAAGGTGCCGGGGATGCTCAAGTATGCCGAGAATTTTGGTGGTGCTCCGGTACACATTATTGTTACCCATGAGATATTCGAGGATGAGATTAAAACCCAAGAGGCCTTGATGGCAGCAAGCGCAGCTATTCAAAATCTGTGCCTGGCAGCATGGGAAGAAGGTCTGGGTACTGTATGGATTGGAGGATATGTATTGCATGCAGAGGATACCAGAGAAATCCTGCAGTTGAACGAGAATCAGGAGATTGTGGGCATCATACCCATAGGATATCCCGATGAGAACCCAGTGGCACCGGAAAGGATCGACCTAGTTCAGAAGGTTAAGTGGTTAGGCTTTTAAGCTTAAGTTTTGTTGGGATTGCTCCTTTATCTGAACCGGTGAATAATTTAATATAAACTCTCAAAAAACACTCGTCTTTGTAACTGCTGTGCATATAGAGCAACCAATAGTTATTAAGATGAGTATTTTTATGTCTGTGGATCTAAACAACTCCTTCAAGATTATGTTGATAAATAAGGCTTTAAACCATAGAGATGTACCGGGTTTTGTGACGGCATATCCACTTATGGATATGAAAGAAAGGATAGCTTATAACACTTCGGGAATCATAATATTATGAATTTAACCTCTTGTCCTAGTTCATAATCTTAGGTAATGAGCTATTGATAAGCGGATGACTTCATTGATTTGGTTAAGAAAACTTGGCTTATGGAATGTAGAAAAGCCTTAGTTTTCTCCAAATCGATGTCGGAATAGG
>JAAYRX010000065.1 GCA_012518535.1 Clostridiales bacterium
GGTGCCGATGTAGAGGAGATATTCGGACTCAACTATAAATACTTAAGTACCATCCACAGCTTTAAAACCGTGGAGGAGTTAACCCACTGGCTATCGAAAATAATGATAAGATTTACTGACTGTGTATTCAATTTTAAGAATATCAAACATGTAGACGTAATATATAAGGCAATCAACTATATCAAACAGAACTACATGAAAAAGATAACCCTGGAGGAGGTGGCCTCTCACGTATATCTAAGTCCATCATACTTCAGTAAGATCTTTAAGGACGATATGAAGTGCAATTTCAATACCTATGTAAACCGGATCAGAATTGAACGGAGCAAGCAATTACTGCTACAGGACACATTAAACCTGGCAGATATTTCAAATATGGTCGGTTATGAGGACCAGAGCTATTTTTCAAAGGTTTTTAAGAGAGTTGTTGGTATGACCCCTGGCAGATACAGGATTAGCAGGGGGAAATTAAAATTTTAGGAGGCTGAATAATGGCTTTGTTAGAAGAAATCTCTAAGTATTTGCAACAGGGAAGAGCGAAGAATGTAAAGGAATTGGTTCAAAAGGCTCTTGATGAAGGAATCGAACCGACAGACATTCTAAATGAAGGGCTACTGGACGGCATGGGCATTATCGGTGAAAAGTTTAAAAATAACGAGGTCTATGTACCGGAAGTTCTCATTGCTGCCAGGGCTATGTATGCCGGAATGGAAATTATAAGGCCCATTCTCACGGAGACCGGGGTGAAATCCATTGGTAAGGTGGTAATAGGTACAGTAAAGGGCGATCTTCATGACATAGGTAAGAACCTGGTCAAGATGATGATGGAAGGAAGAGGCCTGGAGGTAATAGACCTGGGGATTGATGTTTCTCCTGAAAGGTTTATTGAGGCAGCAAAAGAGCATGATGCCCAGATAATCGCCTGCTCAGCACTTCTTACCACAACCATGACTGAGATGAAGAACGTGGTAGAAGTAGCCAGGGAAGCCGGCATCAGGGACCAGGTCACCATCATGGTGGGTGGGGCACCTGTAACTGACAGCTTCTGCAAGAGCATTGGAGCGGACATCTATACCGCTGACGCCGCATCAGCTGCGGAAGAAGCAGCAAGGGCATGTAAGAGCGCTTAATAGAGAGATTGATTTTGCTGTTAGTAAATAAGATGGATTTGTGGAGACAGACTCCAACGATATATTCTGAAAAATTGATCTCTATGGAGGGTGGACGATTGTGTCCACCCTTTTTTTATTCCTTTCGAGCCATCCTTTAACCCCAATCCGTCAAAGATATGATACAATAATTTGAGGATATAATTATCAATATCACCGATACGGGAGGAAGATCATGGAGTACCTGAACGGTGTTGTAGAGAGGATCACCTATTATAACGAAGATTCCGGATACACCGTAATAAAGCTTAAGAGCAGGGGTTATTATGACCTTGTAACTGCCGTAGGCAATATGGCGGCTGTCCATGTAGGTGCTATAGTATCCCTTAAGGGTATGTGGAAGGTTGACAGCAAATATGGTAAGCAGTTTATAGTAGACTCCTACGAGGAAAAGCTTCCCGCCAGCGTGGCAGGCATTGAGAAATATCTCGGGAGCGGGCTTATCAAGGGTATTGGGCCCGTCAATGCCAAAAGGATCGTCAAGATTTTTGGCAGGGATACCATAGACATCATCGAAGGAGAGCCCGACAAACTCATGGAGGTACCGGGCATCGGTCCCAAGAGGATAGAAATGATAAAGAAGGCTTGGGAGGAGCAAAAGGAAGTCAAAAATATCATGCTGTTTCTCCAGTCCCATGGAGTGTCTACCTCCCATGGTGCAAAGATCTACAAAACCTATGGAAATGAAAGCCTGGAGGTAGTCAGGGAAAATCCATACAGGCTGGCCGATGATATATGGGGTATCGGCTTTAGAACGGCCGATACCATTGCACAAAAGTTGGGTTTCGATCCCCAGTCCATGCAAAGATGCCGCTCGGGCATACTCTATATCCTAAACCAGCTTTCAAATGAAGGGCATTGCTTTGCCACCCGGGATCAACTAATAATGGAAACCAGGAAAACCCTGGATCTGGAAGAAACTAAGATCCAGGAATCCATAGACACAATGGTGGAAGAGGGATCCTTAATCCAAGACCAGGAGGTTCTTTACCTACCGCCTTTTTTTCATAGTGAGGTAGGAGTAGCCAGGCGAATTAGAGAGATTGTATCTGCCCCAACATCATTGAATATAGATGGCATTGATAGAATTATACGGGGCATAGAGGATAGAGACAGGATTAAATATGATCAGGTTCAGAAGGAGGCAATAAAGAGGGCGGCATCTTCTAAATTCATGGTACTTACGGGTGGCCCGGGAACCGGCAAGACCTTCACCATTTTGGGCATTATAAGGGTCTTTGAAAGGATAGGTGCTAAGATATATTTGGCGGCACCCACCGGCAGGGCTGCTAAGAGGATGGAAGAGGCCACCGGAAGGGAGGCAAAGACCATCCACAGGATGCTGGAATACAAACCACCCCAGGGCTATATGAGGAATGTGGAAAACAACCCCTTGGAATGCGATGTACTCATCATTGACGAGACCTCCATGGTGGATATAATCCTTATGTACAATCTGTTAAAGGCTGTAAGGGATGAAACTATTGTGATCCTGGTAGGGGATGTAGATCAGCTACCGTCCGTAGGAGCTGGAAATGTACTATCAGACATAATAGCCTCAGGAATGGTGGACGTGGTAAAGCTGACCAGGATCTTCAGACAAGCCCAAAATAGTGCCATCATTACCAATGCCCACAGGATAAATCAGGGGATATTTCCTTCATTGAAGGGGGGGAAGAAGCGGGATTTTTTCTTCATCAGGAGGGAAGACCCGGAAGAAATTGTAGAGCAAATCCGCAGCCTGTGTCAGATAAGGCTGCCCAAATACTATAAAGTGGATCCCATAGACGATATCCAGGTTCTATGCCCCATGCAGAGGGGAGAAACAGGAGCAGTCAATATGAACCGTATTCTCCAGGAGGCCTTGAATAAGGAAAGCCGCTACATTAAATATGGGGGCACCATCTATAAGGTGGGGGACAAGATAATGCAGGTTAGGAATAATTATGATAAAAACGTTTTCAACGGAGATATCGGAAGGATTTATAGTATCGATCTGGAAACCAAAACTGTGAATATCGACTTTGACGGGACTATTGTCGAGTATGACAGCAGTGAACTGGATGAGATAATGCTGGCCTATGCCGTCACCGTCCATAAGAGCCAGGGTAGCGAATACAAAATAGTCGTTGCCCCATTTACCACCCAACATTTTATGATGTTGCAGCGCAACCTCTTATACACCTGTATAACCCGGGCAAGAAACGTTTTTGTAATGGTGGGCACGGAAAAAGCCGTGGGTATTGCGGTAGGCAATAATAAGATTGTTAAGAGAAACACCATGTTGGACAGGAGATTAAAAGACCCCCAACCTGAGATTAGGTGAGGGGGCCATAGTCATTTGGTTTATGCTTCTGCAGGCACTTCCTTTGGTGCTTTCTCCAGATGAACGCCTTGAACGTAGATATTCACCGCATCTACGGTTAGGCCTGTCATCCCCTGTACAGCATCGATTACGCTGGAGCGAATACTATTTGCTACATCTGGAATCCTGACACCATAGTCAACAACAATACTGATACTGATGGTAGCCACATCGTCTATTAATTCAACCTTTACACCCCGCTTGGAGCTTTTCATGCCTAAAGTCGATGTAATATCGTCTACGAAACCGCTGGACATAGAAGCTACCCCGGAAATCTCAGCAGTTGCCAATCCCGCAATCACAGCCACTACTTCGTTGGCTATGACGGTCTTTCCATAATCACCGTTACTCATTTCTTTGTCAATTGCCATTTACAGCACCTCTCCTCTTTCAATAGTTAAACTCTGGGAACAATGGACGGACTTCCTATATGTACATTGGTATCTGTACACTAATTATATTATACACCATCAGGGGCATTGGTTAACCGTATTTTTGAGAAAACCGTATTTGGAAGGAGTACCATAAAAAAACACTTGAAAATAACCCCCGCACATAGTAAAATGATACATGCTGATTTCCATTCA
>JAAYRX010000066.1 GCA_012518535.1 Clostridiales bacterium
AAAAATGCACCCTTTGGATATCCTTTTCATGGGCAATAATAGGATTATAAAATTGAATCCCCTCAATGTCTGCGATTCCCTCTTCAAATAGTTGATCCCTGGTATACAATAGCCTTTCTTCCCGCTCTGGATGGGTGGGGCTAATAGCCCAATCGAAAGCGGGGAAGAAGACGAGTCCTAAACTCTTCTTTGCTTTAATCAAGCTTATCATCCTCTATTATTTACTAGGGTCTTCGAAGTTTAAATTCTGAGATCCCCTACAAGGCCTGGCTTTATTTGGGCTTTTACGCGGATGTTTTTTCCTGCGGTATAAAAGCCATCCACCATATTAAAGATACTTTCCTCAATGATTTCCGTTTTTATCTCATCCTCCTTGGCTCCTTGGGCAATTGCCCTGTCCCTCAGGAGCTGAACAGCCCGTTTTCGGGCATCTTCTATGGTAAAATTCCTGCCTATTCTCTCCCGAATTCCATATTCTCCGGCGATTAATAAACGCCTTTGGGTGTCTGCAACCAAGGTTATATCCTGAGTTACTTTAGCCATGGCTGCCCCTATGGCGTTGGCTATAGCATAATCTCTGGGATAATAGCAAGGTAGATTGAACTTCTTTTCCAGTATGGGGCTTAGGCATTTGGCAGGACCTCCGATAAGGTTTATGCGTTGGGGATTTAGCCTTCTGCCGTGTAAAAGCTCATGGATTGTGTAGACGGGTTTTGAGTTGATTTTAGCTAAGAGCTGGCCTACCTTGAATTTAATCATGGACCCCAGTGTATCAAGGATATTCCCGGCAGTTTCCTCAGGGGATAACCCTAAAACCCGGCCCAAGGACTCCATGGCTGCTATTGCCCTTTTCCTGTCGCCAAACTCCACCAAACCGAGAGCGATCATGGCATCGGTGGGTGTAGGCATCGGACCGCCTAAGGCGTAGGGGGGACCTTCCCGTCTCGGACCTATCTTAATGCGGCGATTTTCCAGACGTACGCTGCTATCTCCCCCCAGTCCCATAGATGCACTGTAAATGGCTCTGGTCAGCGTTTTATAGGAATGAATATCTATACCCAGGGGTTCGAATAATGGGACCCCGTCCACCAGAAAAAAGATATCCGTAGTTGTACCTCCAATATCCAGAAGCAGCGCATCTTCATGGGTTTCAAGCAGGGCATTAAGACCCATCAGACTGGCCGCAGGGCCTGAAAGTATTGTTTCGATGGGCTTATCCTCTGCTTGGGCTAGGCCGGTGGTACCTCCATCGGCTTTTAGTATAAATAATGGGGTGTTCATACCCCTCTCCATCATGGCTTTTTTGATACTAAGAGAAAATTGGTTAAAGGTTTTATGGATGGCGGCATTTAGATAGGCGCTAAAGACCCTGCGAGGGAAATTGAGCACGCCGGATAGGGTATGACCCATGGTTATGTGGTCAAACTCATCTCCTAAGAGTTTTTTAATCTCAACCTCGTGGTCAAAATTCCTGGTACAAAACTTGGTCACCACCGCACAGGTTTTAAGTCCATTCTTAATAAATAAATCCCTGGCATTATTGATCTCCTCAAGGTCCAATTCCTCAACGACCTTGCCTCTATGGTCTATGTAACCGGAAATAAAGACGTTTTCATTACCGCAGGCTAAAAAGTCGTGGGGCAGTCCCGGGCCACTCTGAATAATCATGCCTACGGGAGTTGTTTTACCCTCAACAATTGCGTTGGTTGATACGGTAGTGCTGAGATTAATCCTTTTTATCCTGGATATATCCTGATTGGATAAAAGCTCCTCAAGTGCAGCCCAGATGGATACAAATATGTCTTCGCCATCTCTGGGTTTTTTAATGGTGTTTATTATAGTTCCTTTTTCAATTATGACCCCGTCTATATGGGTTCCGCCCATATCCAGGCCTACAATCAAGTTTTTACCTCCTCAATAAAGCTTTAGCTGTATTAGTATTATATACCATAAAGACAAGGGAAATCAATTTACATAGTTTAGCTCTATGATGTATAATGATGGCTGTATGTGTTACGATAAAATCCTCTGGATTAAAATATTTAAGCCGTCTTTGCCTTGTTGATGCAAAGGGTTGCTCGTAACTCATATGGTAAAGGAAGATTAAACACAAAAATATGGAGGAAGGAGAAAAAATATGGAGATACTATTTAAAATTCATCCCCTGTTACTTACCTTGATTCTGGCCTTAGGGATTGGGATTATTGCGGGATGTACTCAAAAAGATGTAAAATATCCCACCGTGACCTTGGAAATCGAGGGTAGGGGGGATATAGTAATAGAGCTATATCCGGAAAAAGCTCCGGAGACAGTGGCTAATTTTGTATCCCTGGTGGAGGACGGCTTTTATGATGGCCTTATCTTTCATCGCATCATCCCAGGCTTTATGATCCAGGGGGGCGACCCTGAGGGAACGGGAATGGGCGGTCCGGGATATAGCATCAAGGGAGAATTTGCGGACAACGGATTTGAGGACAACGATCTAAAACATAAAAGGGGAGTCATATCCATGGCTAGATCCCAGCATCCGGATTCTGCAGGAAGCCAATTTTTTATCATGCATGAGGATGCCCCTCATCTGGATGGAGGCTACGCAGCCTTTGGTAAGGTTATCAAGGGAATGAATGTAGTGGATGCTATAGCGGAAACACCCACGAATATAATGGACTACCCCACAGAACCCCAGGTCATTAAAAAGGCTACAGTAAAGCTTCCTCCGGATTATAATGAGGGAGAAGAGGAAGAGTAGAAGGTTTGTACTCTTGATACACTAGGAGTAAATTGAACATAGAATTGTTGGAAAATAGAATATATATCGTAGAGTGCAGATATGGGCGTTAAACGGATAAGAAGGTTTAGCGCCCTATGTGTTTTATAAGGCCCAGGATCAGAAGATGCAGGGGATAGAAGACATAGAATATCCATTTGACCCAGACTCGTTCTTTCCTATAACCCAGTTTTCCGTTGTAGAGGTAGATTAAGGGTATCGCCAGATATACCCCAAGCTGAAACAGCTGACTCCACCATATACCTTGGGAAAAGAAAGCAAAGCTAAAAGCAAAGGGTAGAACGGCTGTTAGGCTAAAGCCTAAGAGTTGCCTTTTTATATCCCCACGGTATGTGCCAAAGACCCATATCCATAGAACGGCAAAAAAAGACCAGTCCCCCGGAGTGGAGGCTATGAGAATCAAAATCACCAATAAATTTTTTATATAATCTTGAATCCTCCTGTTGTTCTGGACCATTAGGAGTATAAGGCCCAGGAAAAGGCTATATATAACGCTGGTTCCCGGAATTATCTTTAGGCCATTATCATAATAGATGGGTAGCCGGCCCGTTTCAAAATAGATATAGGGTACATGGGAGATCAGGGCAAAAAGACCCAGACGCAGGGCGTATTTTTTTGCATTCCGGGTATGATGATATCCCTCAGCGATAAGAAAACACATAATAGGTGCGGTAAGTCTTCCTATAATATGCATCAGCTGACCCAAAGGGTTAAGGGTGGGTACAAAAGCCCATGCTATATGGTCTATCAGCATGGCTGTAATTGCAATAATCTTTAGGGTATTACTAGACATCTTTTCATTATACCTTGCATATGAAGTATGGAAGGGGCTCATAATCTTCATCTCCTGGGTGCCATAAAAATTTCACTGAGGATAATATAAATGACGGACATTCAAAAGGTTTGGCCTGCGAACCGCTATATCTTAGCCTCTGGCGTTACAAAAGGTTTATAATATTATAAGCCTTGTCTATGATGATTACAAGGAAAATATCCTGACTGGGGCTGCTGTGTTGTGAATATATTTAATAGTTAGACAAATCAGTCAATATATATTGACACTGAAAGGTCAAGGGGGATATAATGATAATGGAATAACGTTCCACACCATTTTCCATATAATAACATTTCGTTTAATTCCAATTCAAAATGAAAGGGGGTAGTTTCAATGAGATCCCTCGGAGATTTGATCAGAATCCGCGAAGAGATTAGAAGAAAGAAAGAGGGACACGAAAGAGAAGGAAAAATCAGGATTATTGTCGGTATGGGAAGCTGTGGGATTGCGGCAGGAGCCAGAAAAACAATGAAGAAATTTGTAGAAGATGCGGGAAATAGGCATCTCGATGTAGAAGTGACTCAGGCAGGGTGTATTGGCCTTTGCGAATTAGAACCCATTGTAGAAGTAATCATCCCGGGACAGCCTTCAGTAATCTATGGGCAGGTATTGGAGGATAGGGCAAAAGCGATAGTTTACAGGCATTTGGTTAACGGGACTATTATTGATGATTGGGTTATAGGATTGCGGCAAATAGAATGGGACAGAGATAAATCAGGTGACAATACTGGGCGGGAGTTCATGGCGCCGATTACAAATACACGACACAATAGGAGAACAATATGGTAATTATAAGCCTTCAATAAATGCCAGTGGGATTAATAAAAGCCGCAGGGCATTTAGATAAGCCGGGCCAATAAAGAACGCCCCTGTCATAATAAACAGGGGCGCTTGGTTAATTGAACTATTCTGTATCATCGGCCATATCCTTATCCGGCATCTCGGATTTTATCCTTTGTACCAGATCCGGGACCATTTCAATGAGTTTTTCAAGTCCTGAGCTCTTTTTTATAGGCAACACTTCCACATTGTTATCCTTCATAACGATTATTGCAGCAGGGGAGGCCTTGGCACCAACTCCGGCTCCGCCACCTATACCACCGTTTCCCTTATTATCGCTGCCGTCGCCACTGCCAGAACCTAGTCCAAATGAAACATCCACAACGGGGATTAAGGTAGTATCACCTATTTGTATATGTTCCCCAAATATGGTCTTGCTCTTAATGAAATCCTCTAAATTTTTAAATAACAGGTCAATATTCTCTCCAATAATCTTATTGACTGACATACTCATACTTCCTTTCATCTTATTATTTATTTACTGGATAGGGATAGATTTTATTTACCATTCCCCTAAAAAACAATCTTGACGCCTTCTTGATCTTGGGTAGAACTATAATCTTAATGAATAGATAGAACAAGTATCCGGGAACGATGTATCCTTCCAATATAAAGTTACCTTCTATTATTTCCTCGTCAAACACTGGGATCAGGTCTACATTATTTTTTTTGCCATTGGGAATAATGGAATTAACCAGGGCGCATAGAATACCCGTATGATAGGGGTCATTGAAGCCGTACCTGCCTTTGAGCTCAAACCGTCGGGGTTTTATATGTTTTAGGATCATTGTTGATAGTTCAAATATCTTCATAAATAGTTCTCTGCCGGCCTCTTGCCTTTTTTTGTGGTTTTTTACGTTTTTTATATCCATTTTTGTTTTCTCTCCATCAGGAAAGTGCTTTTTCCTGCCCCTAAATCTTATAGGAATGCCAAGGAACCGTAGGTTTAGTTCACTAGTAGTCATATCCTCCGTCTTAAACACCAGATGCATCCATTTTAGAGGACCAAAAACCTCAACCCCTATAATTAACATATCTTCCTTTGTACCGGAAAAACCATAATATATGGGCATTACAAGCATGAGCATGAGAATGGATATAAGTAAGAGCATTAGATAGATTAGAATCTGGAAAACCATCATATCTTTGACCTGCCTGTCGCGAATTGTATTCCCCTGACTATAGCGAAATTAAACGCCTTGTAGAAAATCTTTGGAGCCTTCTTTATGCTCTTTCCCATATATTTGGTACCGGGTACATATTCTAAAAACTTAATCCAACCTTTGGCAGCTGTTTTTTGTATGCGAATAAATTCACCCAGGCTGTAGGTATCATCATTTTCAAGTCCAGGGATGCTGCTCAATACCTGGTTCCTTATAAGGGAAAGCCCGTTGGGTATATCGACGGATTCTTTTATGGGATCAATCTCATTAAATATCAAGGCCATTTGCCTATATTCCCTGCTGCATGATTCGCACACTTTTAAATGCTCGGTAAGAAGCATATCTTCAACATGTCCCAGAGAACCTTCCAACTTTTCCTGCAGGATATCCTTATCAAGACTACAAATCATTTTATTCCTCCCAGACTCCATGGGCTATTAACTGCCCTCTCAATAATTTCCGACCCCGAAAGAGAAGGGTCTTTACGGTACCCAATGGAATTGACATAGCCTCGGCTATTTCCCTGTAGCTCATACTTTCCACATGCCTTAGGATTATTGCCATCTTCATATCCTTGGGCAGGCCTATGATGGCGTTTTTTAGTATGTTTCTGGTTCTTCTTAATAACACTTCATCAACCACACTGGTGTAGGATGGTATGACATCTTCCAGGGTATTATTATCATCGTCAATTTGCATGCTTAGAGATAGATTATTGTCCCTTCTCCGGGTTACAAAGTTAAGGCAGGTATTCACTGTTATTGTTCGGATCCACGGAAGCAGGCTTCGTCCTTCCTTAAACCTGGGCATTCCCTGATATATTTTAAGATACACGTCCTGTAATAGGTCCAGGGAATCTTCCTTGGAATGGGTATACCTGAAGCAGAGGGAATAGATATAGGTCTCATATTTTTCATACAATAGGTTATAGCCTTCCCTCTTGTTACTTTTACATAGCTTTATGATTACCGCCTCTTCAACCCCCAAACACACCACCCCTTGCCGGCCCAATAATAATAAGTACACGGGAAAACAGAAAAAGTTTCAAGTATTTTAAAGAATTATAAGTTATAATACCTTTTAGGGGAGTTTCCCAAGAATATTAACTCTAATCAACTACATCATACAATTATTATGGGCCCGGCTTCAAGAGAATCTGTTTTCAATCTTTTTATATAGAACCCTTTGCACATGTGATGTAAGAAGCAGGGTCTTATGATAAGGATAATGAGCCAACCTTTATAATCATACCATTAAGAAAGAAGCAGTACCCAAACAATGATGACTTTAAAAAATAAGATAAATGGGAAGGTAGGGGATTTTATGATACGCGGACCGTTAAAGCGTCAGGAGGTAATCGGTGCAATAGAAAGAAAGGGGGAGGGAAAGATACCCTTGGTTTGGCATAAGTGGTGGGGGGATGGATTAGAAGAAAAATATGGTAGTGATTTAACAGAAATGGCTAAGGACTTTCCCGATGATATATTGTCGGTTATCTATCAGGCCCCGGGAGAAGATGTAAGTCCTACAGAAAACCCGAATTACAGATGGGGTTATAAACCGGATTACAGTGGGGCAGAACGTCACAGCATAGGCAGATCCATAGAACTTCTGCCGGACTGGAGCGAGTTGGATCTGTTTTTGGCTGACTTCCCCAATCCCAAGGAGCCGGGTACTTTTGACAAAGTTAAGGCCATGGTTGATAAAGATGACGAGAGATACAGGCTGGGAGGATGGTGGAGGCTATATCACGAAAGGCTTTGGGGTATCAGGGGAATGGAAAACCTGATGATGGACTACTATGACAATATGGATGGGCTAAAAATCATATGCCGACATCTTACGGATTATTATAAGGCTATAGTAGACCGATTTAAAGAATTGGATTTTGACGGAATCTTTACATCAGACGATTTAGGCCACCAATCCGGGCCTATGATGTCTCCGGAGATATTTGAAGAGCTATATTTTCCCTTTTATTGTGAGATTATTAACTATGTTCATAGCAGGGGGATGCATTTCTTCCTCCATTCTTGCGGTGATAACACCAAACTGATGAAGTACTTGATCGAGGCCGGGGTGGATGTCTTTCATCCGGTTCAAAAGGGCTGTATGGATGAGGTGGAGACGGCCAGAATGTTTGGAGACAGGATATCCTTTCTAGTGGGTGTGGACGTGCAACACTTGCTCCCAAAGGGCACTGCCCAGGCAATAAGGGATGATATAAGGAAGATTATAGAAATTTTCCATAAGCCTGAGGGAGGGTTGCTACTAGGTGCAGGAAACGGGATCTTGCCGGATACCCCTATTGAAAACATCCGGATTATGTTGGAGGAATTATCACGTTCATGATATTAATTAGCTAACTATTGACTATCATAGTACGACATGTTAAAATATTAACAAAAGATGTCGAAATAATGGGTTTGAAGGGGGATGTTGTAATGTTAACAACTTTTAAAGCAACTGCAAAGAACCTACCGGATGGAATGCAAGTTGAGACACAAGCCAGGGGATTTAAGATCATTATGGATGAGCCCAAGGAGCTTGGTGGAACCGATATCGCTATGAATCCCGTCGAGGCTCTCCTATGTGCCTTAGGTGCATGTCAAGCAATCGTAGCAAGAGCCTTTGCGGCTGCCCACAACTTTAAATTTGAAGAGTTTCATGTAGAACTGGAAGGGGACCTGGATCCCGATGGCTTCATGGGCAAGGCCGATGTAAGGAATGGATTCCAGGAGATCCGTTTTACAATGCACTTTAAAACCGATGAAAGCCAAGAAAAAGCGGAAGCTTTTGCAGAGTTCATTGAGAAGACCTGCCCGGTAGGAGATTGTTTACAAAATGGAGTTAAATTGGTACCAGCCGGAGTGGTACGGTATTAAACGTAGCACAAAAGGGAGGCTGTTGAGCAGCTCTCCCAGGTATATAAGAAAGAAGATGTTAATATTGGTTGGTGAATTCATTGTTTAATTTAGATGATTGTATTGCCTTTATAACATGTCAAAGTGGGAAAATTTTTGCAGATGTGCTTGAGAGGAAATTAGCGGGATATAAGGTTACCAGATCTCAGTGGATTGCAATGCACTATATATATAATTGCCATAATCTAACCCAACGGGATTTAGCTGAAAAGATGTCGGTAAGTCAACCTACGGTGGTTAGATTCCTCCAGAGTTTAGAGTTTAAAGGCTATCTAAAACGCCTTAGTGGAGAGAAAGATAAAAGGATAAAACAGCTGAAGTTGACTGAGGAAGGTGTTAAGGTATACCTGGATATCCTGCCTGTAGTGGAAGAATTTCAAGCCAATACCCTGTCCGGTATCAGTCGGGATGATCTTGACACACTAAAAAGCACCTTGGATACTATGATTAAGAATGCTCAGGCAAGTATTTAGATCTTTTCCATTTAATAATGATCCTATGGTAAATAAGAATAGGGATGGGTATGTCAGTTAGTAAGTCAACCCATCCCTAATTTACTAGCTTTCTTTGACAACCATAGGTCTCATCATGTCATTATCTTCATGTTCCAGTATATGACAATGCCAGACATAGTGGCCGGGATGATCTTTAAAATGAATGACGACAGATGTAACCTGGCCCGGTTCTGTCCTTACTGTATCCTTAGGGCCCCTTTCGTACTCCAGAGGGGGAGTTAAGCTGTCTGGATTATATTTATAGATCCCATTCTCATGGAAATCATCTTCAGTAAATACTTTTCTGCCCAATATTTCAAAACGCACCAAGTGAATGTGTATAGGATGCGGAAAATCAAAATGGTTTACTAAGTGCCAAATCTCTATGGTATCCAGTTTGGGCCTTTCAGTGACCGGTTCATCCCATGTTTTCCCATTAAGAAGATGGAGAACTCTGCCATAGTGATCCGTTGTTTCATCCAAGTGCATGGTCCTTTCTCTTACCGCCAAATGGGGATTGATTTTATGGAAGGGCATTAATTCTTGAGGTATTTGGCTGTTATCAACAAAGGTTGATTTATTACCTACAATAAATTTCATAATCATATCCATACCCGGACTTGGGGGACCAATAGGATTATTTTGGAGTATAATTTCCTGACCCTTATATTTAGAGAAATCGATAATCAGATCTATTCTTTCCGCCGGTTCCAGTATAAAGGAGCTAATATCCACTGGGTGATGCAATAATCCCAGATCAGTGCCAATTTGGTGGAACACTCCGCCATTACTCAGGCTTAAATCATAGGCATTTAGGTTGGAAGCGTTCAGTATTCTAAACCTGTATTTTCGTGGTTCGACTTTCAGATAGGGCCACACCTTCCCGTTGACTACTATGGTGTTACCAAAGAAAAATGAAGGTGTCGATGGGACAGGGTTGTCTACCGGTGGGGTTGCATTATCGGGATAGAATAGGGAGCCATCCTCATTGAAGGCTTTATCCTGAATCATTATTGGTATTTCGTAGGAGCCCCCCTGGCAGGTTGAGTCTTTTTTCAAGTTGATCCCTTATAAGGTAGAAGCCTGCCAGACCAGAGTACACGTTAAGCCTGGTAATTCCGATGGCATGATCATGGTACCACAGTGTAGCCCCAGGCGGATGATTAGTATATTCATACACTTCCCTGGTGTATTTATGGCCCACATATTTATTACCATTGGAAAACCATGCATCAGGGTGGCCGTCACTGTGGTCTGCTACATTAGCCCCATGCAGATGAACGACGGTTCTGACATCAGGGGTATCCATTGTTCCATGGAGGGTGTGATCTACGGGGAGGAAATGTTTTGTTGGCAGTTGGTTATCCCACTTGACTTTTATATGGGTATCTTTTTCTACCATAAAGGTTGGACCGGGATAGGTCCCGTTATAGCCAAAAATCTTTGTCATAGGAAAAGCCCTATGAAATCGGTGATAGGCTTGTTTCATCCTAATATGATAAAATATTTCTTCTTTTTCATAATTATAATTCATGATAGGCTTTGCTATATCAGGTATAGGCAATGGATCTACAAATTTAGGAATAGTGGTAGGATCTGACGGATTCACCTTGGCTGTATCATTTTCATCTTCGAAATCCGGAATCCAATATTTATCATTATAATGCAACTGCTGGACCTCCTGTCTTCCCATTATCAAAATCTAGGGTTTATATAATAATGATATGTTAAATGTGATACATTTGTGTTTAGCTAAAGGAATAAATCATGTATGATGGAATACAGGATAAGCAGGAAATGACTATAAAATCTATTGGAAGGGGACCATTGCATAACTACAATATGCTATAGAATTTCAAAAAAATAACAGAACATTATGTTCTGTTATTTGTACTTTGACGCGTCAAATATGGATTATTATATCTTTTTACCACATGATCCTCATCCAAAAAAGCAGGTTTACTATATTTATGGGTAATGATACAAACGGGATCGATTGGGAAAACAATTAAAATTAATCTACCGACACAACGGCACCCTGGTATTTTTCTTCGATAAACTGCTTTACCTTATCGCTTTTTAAGGCATCAACCAAGGCCTTAAGTTTTTCGCTGTTTTCATCGCCTTCCCTGACTGCTACAATATTGGCATAGGTTTCTGCAGCCAGTGAACTCTGCTCCTCTATAGCCAAGGCATCAGTAGCTGCGTTCAATCCTGCCTGAATGGCATAGTTGCCATTTATAACTGCCATATCGACATCGGGTAGGGAGCGGGCAAGCTGGGCAGCTTCAATTTCTACTATTTTGATGTTCTTAGGATTTTCTATAATGTCAATGACTGTAGCTTGAAGGCCGGCATCGGGATTTAACTTTATAAGTCCCTGGGCTTCCAGAAGGAGTAGGGCTCTTGCCTCGTTTGTAGCATCGTTGGGTACAGCTATTTGGGCACCATCGGGCAGCCCATCAATAGACTGTGTCTTGCCGGGATAGATGCCGAAAGGCTCATAATGGATGGCGGCAATGGATACCAGTTTGGTCTTATTCTCCGCATTGAAATCATCCAGGTAGGGCTTGTGCTGGAAATAGTTGGCATCCAAATCACCTGTGTCCAGGGTCATATTGGGCTGAAAATAATCGGTGAATTCCTTGATTTCCAGTTCATATCCTTTACTCTCCAACTCTTCTTTGGCGACTTCTAAAATTTCCGCGTGGGGGGTGGGAGAAGCACCCACTATGATCTTTTTGTCGCTGCCGGATTTTGCACAACCGGCTAATATTGATAGTGCCAATAGAGTACTGAGTAGAATAAGTAAAATTTTCCTCATAGTTCTAACCTCCTAATTATCGTATTGAATATTATTTAGAACGCGGCGAGGAATTCATTTAAGAATCTCGCCGCGTTCAGTTAGCAGATTAACTTAAATTCCATTAAAAGCAACTATTTTCTCTTATCTCCGATTTTGGCCAGCCTCATCCCTATCTCCTGGAGGATCTGTACTATTATGACCAAAATTGCAACCGATACAATCATGATATCCGTTTCGTATCGGTGAAGCCCGTATCTTATGGCTATATCCCCAAGGCCTCCACCGGCTACTATTCCGGCCATAGCTGAATAGCTAAGAATGGTGGTTACCGCTATGGCGCTGCCCAGGATCAAAGATGGCCTTGCTTCCGGAAGCATTACCTTCCAGATTATTTGTGCAGGGGATGCACCCATAGATTCCGCCGCCTCAATAACTCCGCTGTCCACCTCTTTAAGGGAAGATTCCACCAGCCTGGCTATAAAGGGAGCGGCTGCAATGACCAGGGGTACAACGGTAGCATTAGAACCAATAGTTGTACCTACCACAAAACGGGTAATGGGAAACACCAAAATCAACAGGATCAGAAAGGGTACAGACCGCAAAAGATTTATGATAACACCAAGAACCATATTAAAATACTTTTTCGGATAGATACCGTCCTTGTCCGTAACTACCAGGGCAATCCCAAGAGGCAAGCCCAGGATATAGGCCACAAGAGTTGAAACTAATGTCATATATAGGGTTTCCAGGAACCCCCATCCTATCATGCTTACTATTTGCGGCTCAAACATATCCTTCAACCTCCTCTACCGTTAATTCTTTCGCCCTTAGATATTCTATCATACCATTGGCAATGTCATCATCCTGAGGCAATTGAATTACAAGTTGTCCAAAGGCTTTTCCGTCAATATTTTTTGTATCCGCGAATAGGATATTGACAGGTTGTCGGAAATCCAGCACCATACCTGCTATAACCGGTTCAAAGGAGGAATTGCCATCAAAAACGATTCTTATACACCGAGTTCCGGAAAAATGCCTTATGGATTGATCCTGCGGGAAGACTAATCGCTTGGCTGCAGCCGTCTTTGGATTGGAAAAGATTTGCTCAACATCACCTACTTCTGCAATACGGCTATGATCAATAATAGCCACCCGATTGCAGATATCCTGGATTACCCGCATCTCATGGGTAATTACCACGATGGTGATTCCAAGGCGTTTGTTAATGTCCTTTAATAGAGTCAGCACTCCTTGGGTAGTCGCCGGGTCCAAAGCGCTGGTAGCCTCATCGCACAGGAGTACCTTAGGGTTGGTTGCCAATGCCCTGGCGATAGCCACTCTTTGGCATTGTCCCCCGGATAGCTGGGCCGGATAGGAATCAGCCTTCTCTGAAATCCCCACAAGCTCCAATAGCTCATATGCGCGTTTTCTGGCTGACTTTTTATCCACACCTGCTATTTCCAAGGGAAAGCAGATGTTACCGATTACGTCTCTTTGCATGAGCAAATTAAACTGTTGAAAAATCATCCCCATGGATTGA
This sequence comes from Clostridiales bacterium, assembly GCA_012518535.1. Classification (GTDB taxonomy): domain Bacteria; phylum Bacillota; class Clostridia; order Caldicoprobacterales; family UBA3941; genus UBA3941. The sequence continues at coordinate 13,391 of JAAYRX010000066.1, forward strand.
CGTATTTTGTACAGTTCTTTTTTGGTAAGGCGCGATAGATCATTACCGTCAAAAAAAACCGTGCCTTGGGTGGGCTTTTCCAGGAAGTTGATGCATCGAACCAGGGTGCTTTTACCGGCACCGCTCATACCGATGATCCCAAATATCTCCCCTTCAAGGATTTCTAAGTTTATATTGTCTAGGGCGTGAACTTCTCCATTTGTGCTCTTGAATGTTTTACTTAAATTTTCTATTTCAATAATTGGATTCTTCATCATCACCCCACCCCCTTACCATTTTTATAAAGATTTTATTTATAACTATAAAATAACAATATATACTTTCCGGATCCCATTCGAGAGTCATATCAGGAGTTATTGGATGCCGGAGAATGGACGTGTATATTGATATTTTGCTAAAGTATATGATACATATAGTACCACTATTACGACAAATAAACAAGCATCTGAATTAATCCAATAATATCCCAAACCCATTTTAATTTAGCGTATCAGGATAGCTTGGGAAGTAGCTAAATGCGCTTTGGCAGTTAATGGTGCGAATGATGGCTACGAATGTTCACATTGACAATGGAAGAAAACATATAAAACATATATAAATTCAACTATAAAATAGAAGATATAAGGGGATGGGGAAACCTTGAAGCTCGATGCCCGGGTATGATACAATAGGATGGCAGTGCTTTGAATCATAAAAAAATATCTGAGGCATGGAACAGAACTATCCTGAGACCATATAAGGAGGAGATGCTAAGTGAGTGTGATCTTTAATAGACGAAGTATCAGGGACTATACCGATAGGCCTGTACCGGACGAGCTTATTGAAAAAGTTATAAAAGCCGGTATGGCAGCACCATCGGCGGGTAATCAGCAGCCGTGGCATTTTATCGTGATTGATGACAGAGAAACCTTGAATGAGATCCCCAAATTTCATCCCCATTCCAATATGCTAAAGAAGGCAAGCCATGCTATAGTCGTATGTGGCGACCTCCCACGGCAAAGATATGAAGGATATTGGGTGCAGGATTGTTCAGCTGCTACCCAGAATATGTTGCTGATGGCAACTGAATTAGGCTTGGGAGCTGTATGGCTGGGAGTTTATCCTGTTGATGACAGGGTGAAAGCACTTAAGGATTTACTTGACATACCGGAAGAAGTGATTC
>JAAYRX010000067.1 GCA_012518535.1 Clostridiales bacterium
AGCTGCTTCGTAGCAGAAAACGCGACCCTTATCGGGCAGGTTACCCTAAGGAAGAATGTCAACATATGGTATGGAGCAGTACTCCGTGGAGATGACCACTATATCTCCATCGGTGAAAATACCAATATCCAGGATAATTGCGTCATACATATCGATCATGATTTTCCCACCATCATAGGAGACGACGTAACCGTAGGCCACGGTGCCATAGTACATGCTTGCAAGGTTGGTAACAATGTACTGATTGGTATGGGAGCAATAGTGCTAAACGGTGCAGAGATAGGGGATAACGTGATAATAGCAGCGGGTTCTCTGGTGCCTCCGGGCAAGAAGATACCGTCTAATACCCTGGTTATGGGATCCCCGGCTAAAGTTACCCGTGAACTGACCGAGCAGAATATATCCGATATAAGGGATTCTGCAATGTATTATGCTGAATTGGCCAATAAATACAGAAAATAAGCGCCCTGAGCTGCCATATCCCCAAAAAACCTTGTAATTTCATAGGACTATTAGTATAATGATAGCATAATAGAAAATTTTGAGGTGCGAAATGAGGAAAGTGTTCTTTAGCTGATAAAATCGAATAATTCCTTGAAAGAATGCAATTACCTTGGTATAGGTGTGCTCTTTTTTAGGAAATGCCAGTTAAAGAACACAAAGAGCTAAATAGGATTAGCCTATAACTTTTTTGTATTTCCATTTATTTATATTGGTTATTTAAACTACAGCATGGCTTTATGTGTTTGCTGTAGTTTTTTTATTTTAGTATGGGCCATTAAGTGTTAAACCTTCAACTGTCATTTCCTGAATACAACTATTTTTACGATAGATGCCTTGTCTTGGGGTTTGGGCACTGTAGCATTTTCCTTGATTCATTTAAGTAAATTCCATTCTTTATAGAAAAAGAGTAGGTGGTTTGACCTCATTAAGAAAAAGATCTGATTCGTAAAATATAGTAGATTATGGGGAGATGATCCAATGAATTTGAGCTTCAACAATCTTTCCAAGGGATATGAGGGAAAGATGATTTTTGAAAACATAGGCGGGCAGATAAGTGATGGGGACAAAATAGGACTTATTGGCGCTAATGGTGTAGGTAAGACGACCCTGGTAAATATTTTAACGGGAAAGGAAGAAAGTGACACCGGAGAAATCAGGTGTTCTCCCTATCACATAAACATCTTATATATAGAGCAATATCCCAAATTCGAAAGGGGTATAACCGTATACCAGGATATTATAGGCTTCCTATCCAGGTCAAAGGATTACCAGGATGACTTTATGGATATGGAAGAGATAGGTGCCATGGCAAGGGCAGCATTAAACAAGGTAGGGCTAGGTAGGGAAAAATGGGATCATGATGTCGAAAACCTTAGCGGAGGTGAAAAGACCAAGCTGATCCTGTCCAGGATGCTTGTAGCCCAATTTGATTTTCTTATATTGGACGAACCAACCAATCACCTGGATATAGATAGCTCCGACTGGTTGGAGAATTATATAAAGGATCTAGATAAATCCATGATTATAATATCCCACGATCGCTATTTTCTGGATAATACGGTAAACAGGATATGGGAGTTGACAGACCAGGGGTTAGAGGTATACGAGGGCAACTACAGCAGCTACAGAGATCAGAAGGAGATTCAGCTAAAACATATAGAAAGAGAATATGAAAAGCAGCAAACCAGAATCCAGGATTTAAGGGTAATGATAAGCGATAGGGAGAATTGGTATAGAAGTGCCCACAAATCCGCCGGTCAAAATGATTATCTAAGGTCAAGGGCCAAAAAGCATGCCAGTTCGTTGAGAGCTAAGAGGAGCCAACTGGAAAGGCTGGAGGAAGAAAGGATAGAAAAGCCTCGAAAGCAGTTGTCCCCGGCTTTCCAAATCATCAACAAGAATATAATAGGCAGGAAATTTCCCCGATTCCTTATCAGGGGAAAAAACATAAGCAAGAGCTTTGGCCAGAACCAAGTTTTGGACAATATATCCTTTAATGTAGAAAGAAAGGACAAAATAGCGGTGATTGGAGCCAATGGCTCTGGGAAAACCACCTTTTTAAAGACCCTGTGTGGTATCCATGATGATTACGTAGGTACCCTGCAGATAAGTCCGTCGGTTAATATGGGCTATTTCTCTCAGGAACTTGAAAATCTAAACTATGGAGCTACAATACTGGAGGACGTATTAACGGTGGGCGGTTCTGTTGGGGAAGTTAGACTTCTTTTGGCCTGTCTTCTCTTCAGGGGAGATGACGTATACAAAAGGGTAGGGGATTTAAGCATGGGCGAAAAGGGTAGGGTAGCCTTCGCGAAACTCATCTTATCCGATGCCAACCTATTGGTCTTGGACGAACCTACAAACTATATGGATATTCAGTCCAGGGAAAAGGTGGAGGAAGCCCTAGAGCAGTTTGAGGGTACCATTATATTTGTTTCCCATGACAGATATTTTGTCAAGAGGCTGGCCAATAGGATTTTTGTCATTGGGGACAAAAGGCTTCACTGCTTTGATAGCAACTACGAGGTCTATCTGGCAAGGGCTGGCACTGTCGAATCCCATAGAACCAAGGAAGATGGACAGAGACAGATGAAAGAGGATATTATGAAACTGGAAACGGAACTGGCATATTTAGGGGGTAAGCTGGACGGGACACTGGATGAGGAAGAGAAGGAAGAATTAAGCAAAAGGTATCTCCAATTGGCCAGGGAATTAAACAGGATGAAGGGTTTATAAATTGTTTAGACAATATTATCCTCCGGTGCTATACTGATATTGTAGAAGTTTATTAATCGATTGCTTATATAAGCAAGACTATCATTTTTTATGTCCTTTATAGACTTACAGAGAAGGGTTGTTTATTGAAAATACAAGCAATCGAAATACTGTTTTTACAGAGGAGAAGATTAGTATGAATCTTTCAGAATTGCCTATAGGTGAATTGTTAAATCTCCATGGATTTGATTGTAGCTGCGGGAAAAAACATAAAACCACACTCTCCCATCTTGAGATTGGCCCTGGTGCTTTGGATAACCTATTCTTTGTATTAGAAAAATATCAAGTAAAAAAGCCCTTTATAATATGTGATAAAAATACTCTTAAAGCTGCCGGAGAGAGAGTATATGATATGTTAAACAGGAAAGACATGGAATATGAATCCTATGTTTTTCCCCAGGATGAAGTTGAACCTGACGAGTACTCTGTTGGTCAGATTATCATGTCCTTTGATCCCTCCTGCGATTTTATAATAGCCGTAGGCAGCGGGGTTATCAATGACATAGCAAAGATCATTGCAAAGGCATCAGGCCGTGACTATCTCCTAATAGCAACTGCACCTTCTATGGACGGGTTTGCATCGAATTCTTCCTCTATGATACAAAATGGTGTGAAGGTCACAATTTATACGGTATGCCCTGTAGCAATAATTGCCGATATAGACATCATGAAAGATGCACCTATGCTCATGATTCAAGCAGGATTAGGTGATATGGTAGCCAAGTATGTCAGTATATGCGAATGGAGAATATCTAATATCATAACGGGCGAGTACTATTGTCCGCAGGTGGCAGGCCTTATGAGAGCAGCATTGGAAAAGTGTGTTAATACAGCCTCCGGCCTGATGAATAGGGATCCTCAAGGTATTTTGAGCCTGACTGAAGGGTTGATACTTTCAGGAATAGCCATGAGCTTTGCAGATGTTTCAAGGCCCGCATCCGGTCTTGAGCATTATTTTTCCCATATATACGATATGAGCAAGTTGGAAAAGGGAACACCCGGTTCACTTCATGGCATACAGGTAGGTATCGGTACGGTTCTCACCTTGCTTGTATATGACAGGATGCGGTTTATAAAACCTGATAGGGAAAAGGCAATTGCCCATATAGACGCATTTGATTATAAGCAATGGGAAAGCAGAATGAAGCAGATATTTGGTAAGAATGCAGAGGCCCTTATTGAATTGGAAGGACAAGAAGGTAAGAATGAAAAGGATAATCATTTAAAAAGACTTGAAGCTATACTTGGAAATTGGGGCAGGATAAAGGAGATAATAGACCAGGGGCTTCCTTCCTCCAAGTATGTTGAGGACCTTTTAAAGGACATTGGAGCACCGACCAGACCAAGGGATATTGGTATCCAGGATGATCTTACTAAAGATGCATTTCTAGGTTCCAGAGAAGTGCGTGATAAATATATTGCCACCAGCCTGTTATGGGATTTAGGTCTCTTGGATCAATACGGTGAAGAGTTGATTGAGGAGATAAGGACTACATAACAGAATCACATACCGATAAATGAAATAGTATATATTTGAACCTTAAGTTTTCATCCCAGAAGGTCGATATAATAGGTAAGATAAGTAATTAGGATTTTAATTAATACCTGATAAAATCAGGGTATAGGGGTGAAAATTTAATGAATGTCAAATTCAATCAATCAAATATTATAAGGCCAACTATTCCCCAAAGACAGAATGAGGTAGAGCATAAACAGGACCTGGACAAGGGAAAGCCCAATGACATTAATCATGAGATAGTGGATGAGTATATACCCGGCAAGAATCAAAAACATGTAGTATATACAAATCATGCAAAAAGGTATAATGCCGAACTAATCGCCAGGCTTAAGAGGGAAAGCGAGGAAGCTCATAGCCAGTTAAGGGAATTGGTAAGAAAACTTCTGGAAAGGCAGGGCCTAACTTATAGGGATGCCTTAAACCCCAACACCCAGGTAGAGGTTGATGAAACAGCCCGGTTGGAGGCCGAAAGGGCGATCGGTGACGGGGGATTACTAAGTCCCGAAAAGGTCAGTCAGCGTATCGTGGACTTTGCCATTGCCCTCTCGGGTGGGGATAAAAGCAAGATAGCCACCATTAAGGAAGCAATCGACAAGGGCTTCCGTGAGGCCGCTAAGGCATTGGGCGGGACCTTGCCGGAAATTTCTCATAAAACCTACGACCTAATAATGGAAAAGCTAGACACATGGGTAAATGAATAATAATATGAAACAACCAATTCATATATCTGTATAGGTACGATGGATAAGGTACTAGGGCTGGAATGGGGATAAATGACACTATCATAGAATGAAAAAAGATAGGGGGCATTTGGCATATATGGCCGTTGAAGATGATATTTTGGTAACGGAAACGCAAAATGAAAACAGTATGGACATTGACAAGGCGGATACAATAGACGCCTTAAGGATAATGAATAACGAGGATAAAAAGGTGGCCTATGCAGTCGAAAAGTCCTTAAGCGATATTGCGTTGGCTGTTGACAAAATAGTAGAAAGAATGCGAAAGGGTGGTAGGCTCCTATATTTTGGCGCCGGCACAAGCGGTAGGCTGGCCATATTGGATGCTGCAGAATGCCCTCCTACCTTTGGTACAGATCCGGAGATGGTTCAAGGGATTATGGCGGGAGGAAAAGATGCCCTGTCCATTGCCAAAGAGGACATGGAAGACCATAAAACAGAAGGCATCTTGGAGGCAGAAAGAAACAGGATAACAGAGAAGGACTCCGTAATAGGTTTATCTGCAAGCGGACAAGCTCCCTATATTATAGGGGTTATTGAAGAAGCCAAGCGGCGCGGCGCTCTAACCATATCCATAACATGCAATGAAAAGTCGCCAATGGATAATATAGTAGATGTAAATATAAATGTAGTGGTAGGCCCTGAGATCCTAATGGGTTCCACAAGGCTAAAAGCAGGTACGGCCCAAAAAATGATACTCAACATGATATCCACAGCGGTGATGATAAAACTTGGAAAAGCATATAAAAACTTAATGGTAGATTTAAAGCCTAAGAACAGGAAGCTTGTGGAAAGGGCTAAGAGAATCATAATGCTTGGAACAGGGGTCTCCTATGAAGAAGCCGAAAGATATTTTGAAATTAGCAAAAGAAATCCCAAGCTTGCAATAGTAATGATAGAAACCAAGTCAGATTTTGACAGAGCACAAAAACTACTGGAGGAGGCAGGGGGGTTTGTATCAAAGGCTATAAGTCTCGCCAGGGGGACGGAGGATCTAACACCTTAAAAGAACAAGGCTGAAATTTCGTATTTTTGTAACAAGATAAACATATATTGAACCAGTTAGTCAATATAAGATAATCTGTTATGGACCAAGACAGCTTAAGGAAAAGAGTTGGTTCAGTTGATAATTAGTGCCAGCAGAAGAACTGATATACCCGCGTTTTATAGCGATTGGTTCTTTAATAGGATAGCAGACGGCTATGTTCTGGTGAGAAATCCTATGAATCTCCACCAGATAGGAAGGGTGTCTTTATCCCCTGAGGTGGTTGATTGTATCGTATTTTGGACAAAAAACCCCGAGAGGATGATACCTGGGCTGGACTTGCTAAAGGAATATATGTATTATTTTCATTTCACACTAAATCCATATGACTCTACAGTTGAGAAAAACGTACCCAATAAAGAAACCTTAATAGACATCTTTATAAGATTATCTGAAAAATTAGGAGAGAATCGTGTAATTTGGAGATACGATCCGATAATTATAAGCCATGAATTTGGTTTGGAATACCATCTTGAGCATTTCGATTATTTGGCATCAAGGCTTAATAAGCATACGAAAAAGTGTATAATAAGCTTTGTGGATTTTTATGCAAGGGCTAAGAAGAAGTTAAATGCAATGGATGCCAAAGAGCTTAGAAATATAGAAATAAAGTCCATAGCTTCAAAACTGTCATCCATAGCCAGGGGCTACTCCCTTAAGCTAGAAACATGTGCTGAGGTCATTGACTTGGAGGAGTATGAAATAGGGTATTCCAGATGCATAGATTCAGAACTGATAGGAGAGTTATTAGGTACCAAAATAGATGTAGCAAAGGATAAGAACCAAAGGGCGGCCTGCGGCTGCGCAACCAGCATTGACATAGGAGTTTATAATTCATGCAGCCATAATTGTGCCTATTGTTATGCCAATTATAACAAAGGACTTATGAAGAAAAACATCGATGCTTATGATGTAAACTCGCCCCTACTGTGCAGCAAGGTAGGGCCGGAAGATAAGATTTATGAAAGAAAAATCCAATCCTTCGTCATAAGGCAGCTGGACATATTTGACTAATAAAACCAGTTTTACAATACAATTCGGTCAATGGAGTTAACAATATTTATGATATAATTGTCCCGAGGTGGTCACATGCTCTTTATTATGGGGATAGGGTCTAAAACAGATAAACTTGATTTTAATCAAAATGTAATCTGTCCAAGTTGTGGGCGTTATGGGCGGTATGAAGCATTTATGGAATATACAAGTCTTAGTTTGTTCTTCATACCAGTCTTTAAATGGGGTAAAAAATATTACGTGAAAACCAGTTGCTGTGGAAGTACATATTCAATCAACCAGGAACTTGGGAGGAAAATAGAAAGAAATGAAGATGTAACTCTGGAGGAACAGGATTTG
>JAAYRX010000068.1 GCA_012518535.1 Clostridiales bacterium
CGAAGGGTTCCATCATATTGCCTTTGTTATTGATGGTATGAAGGAAAAGGTTATGCTTTTGGAAAGAAACGGCATGCCCCTCATACAGAAGGGCGAATATACAGGTGGTCGTTATGCATACATAGATACGAAGGAGAAGCTGAAGGTCTTAATTGAGCTTCTGGAAAACGACTAATAATGCCATCAACATGATTAGTTGAGTGCATATGCCTGTTAAATCATGTAACCAAATATTCTATTAATAAGAACCTGCGATCCATATGCCATATGGGTCGCAGGTTTTTATATTAATCGGATATCCTATCCATAATGGCGAATAATATATATGATTTAAAAAATCTATGGGGGGTTATTTATACCATAAAGGATATAATTACCTGAAAGAGCGGAGGAGAAAAAAATGAGTGAACTTATAAATAATAGAGAATATAGACAAAAGGTACTTAAGGAATTAATCATGGAGCTACACGATGGAAAACCCGTTGATGAGGTAAAGGAACGCTTTGCCAAACTAATTGAAGGTGTATCCGTATCCGAGATCTCTGAAATGGAACAAAACCTTATAATGGAAGGGATGCCCATTGAAGAGGTGCAAAGGCTCTGTGATGTTCACGCTGCGGTCTTCAAAGGGTCCATCGAGGATATACATAAGCCCGTGCACATAGAAGAAATTCCGGGTCACCCCATGCATACATTTAAATGGGAGAACAGGGAGATAGGGAAGAAACTGGAATCCCAGGTAGGACCTGCATTGGTAGCCTTTAAGGACTCTGATAGTCCGGAGAATGTCAATGGCCTGCTTGAAAATATCGGGGAGCTTCTGGAAATTGATAAGCATTACAGTCGCAAGGAAAATCTGGTGTTTCCACATCTGGAGAATGCGGGCATTACAGCCCCACCACAGGTAATGTGGGGGGTAGACGATGAAATTCGCAATAGGCTCAAGGAAGCACATGCTCTGCTTAACGACTACAAGGGGAACAAAGAAGAAGTAGCTCAAAAGGTTGAAAGAGTAGTCGGGGATATTAAGGAGATGATATTCAAAGAAGAAAACATACTGTTTCCCTTATTGGTCGACACCTTGACCGAAGATGAGTGGTTAACCGTCTATAGAGATAGCGATGAGATTGGTTATACCTTTATAGCTCCAAGAGCAAAATGGATACCGGAAAGGGCGGATTATGATGAGGGCTCTTCCCAGCCCCATGTTGAGTCCGATGTAGTGCGCTTTGACAGCGGAGTGCTGACGGTGCATGAGGTTGAGACCCTGCTTAATCATCTGCCTATAGATATTACCTTTGTAGACAAAGAGGACAGGGTGAAATACTTTTCACAAAGCAGCGAGAGGATCTTTGCAAGGCCCAAGAGTGTAATTGGAAGAACCGTGCAGAACTGTCATCCTCCCGCCAGCATGCATGTAGTAAATCAAATAGTGGAGGATTTTAAAAGCGGAGCCAAGGATCATGAGGACTTTTGGATCAGAATGGGAGAGAAGTATGTCCTCATCAGATATTTTGCCGTAAGGGATGAAAACGGAGAATATATGGGAACCATGGAGGTATCCCAGGATATAGCACCTTTACAAAAGATACAAGGGGAGAGAAGGCTCCTATCCGAATGATTTAAATTTTGTAGATATACCACTTACAGGTCATTAGTTCGTAGCGAATCTCATAGAGCTTTTCTGTACCATGTACGAGGCTTTGACAGGTGAATACTATCATGGGATTGCCGGCCAGCTTCTCTTCTTTACGGGATATGGTCTGCGCTATCTTGATAACTATATAACTACCATCAGGTTGCTCCATCCGAAAACGAATTGGGGTGGGCAACCCATCCTGGGTAAACCAGGCAATCATTTCTATAGGTTTCATCAGGACTTTCATATATTATATCACCACAATTGATCGGTAGCCCCCGGAAAGCTAAGCCATTGGCGAATTTTCCGGGAGATAACCGTTTATATAATCAACCAGGCCATAGTCGTACTCTATATTATGCGGGCTTGGTTGATTTTATTTGCCCCATGTCAAGGGGACG
>JAAYRX010000003.1 GCA_012518535.1 Clostridiales bacterium
GCTGCGGCCCTGTACTGTAAACTATTTATAAATCGCATTTTTAAAAGTGAGAAATATGTACTCATATCCTATACTCCGTGTAAAGTCCCGCGACCATCTCTTCGGCGCTTATTCCATTGACGGATATATCTCGTACTGCAGTATTTTTCGATACTTGTGCTATCACCTCAGATACGGATTCCTTCTGGGAATCAAATTGAATAGTAATATGACCCTCACGATGGGTTATGACCGTCCATCCGGATTTTATTGAGGGAGCAAGGCCTGTATAATCGACTGTTAGGGTTTTAATAGTCGATATTCTTTCCTTAAGCCCCTGTAAATCGCTATCCAGTAAGATTTTGCCCCTGCCTATAAGGATAATTCTCTCAGTTAATGCTTCTATATCCTGCATGTCATGGGTGGTGAGTATCACAGTTGTCTTTTTTTCAGAATTTAGCTTCCTTATAAACTGCCGGACAGCAATCTTTGAGACAGCATCCAATCCAATGGTGGGCTCATCCAAAAATAGTATATCAGGACTATGGAGCAGCGAAGCCGCTATCTCACAACGCATTCTCTGCCCTAAACTCAGGCTGCGGGCAGGTGTTTTAATAATCTCGCCAATATTAAGTTGTTCTACCAGGGCATCAAGGTTTTTCCGGTATTTTACCATATCTAGCCTATAAATATCCCTTATAAGCTCAAAACTGTCGATTACAGGCACATCCCACCAAAGCTGACTACGTTGTCCAAAAACGACCCCAATTTCTCTGGCATGGTTTTTACGATCTTTCCATGGTACACGGTCATTAATAATGCATTCACCGAAATCAGGTCTTAGAATACCGCACATTATCTTGATGGTTGTACTCTTCCCTGCCCCGTTTGGCCCAATGTAGCCGACCATCTCACCTCGTTTAATATCAAAGCTAATATTGTCCAGGGCATGTACGATATTATATTCACGTGAAAATAATGCTTTTATAGCCTGCGCGAATCCGGCCTGACGAACCGATACACGAAAGGACTTACTGATGTTTTGAACTTTTATCAAGCGTAAACCCTCCCCGCTGGCAGTGAATTTTTCGGAAGTTCAAAAAACATATTTTACGAAAAGCTGGTGTATTTAACGAGATTCAAGGTTTGATACGTCAATTGATCAATTCTTCTTTCATCAGATCTGATTATTAGCGAATATATTAGAACCTTTATTGCACCATTTCATAATATATTATTTTCCCATATGTTGTCAAATGTTAAATATAATCACGGGCAACAAATGCATTCATTATTTATATTTCCTCGTAATAAATATAGTTTAACAGCCATTAAATAAACATGACGGAGGATAGTATGAAGAAAAGATTATATGTCAGCTTGGCATTGATAACCCTTTCCTTAGCATTACATATAGTTCTGATACCAAAGGATATGGAAGTAATTAATAGTATAGATTTTGATATACCTGAAAGCTCTGGCCATGTAAGCAATTTACCCTGGACAGAAGATGAAAGGTTCTTAAAGGCTCAGAAGGATGCCAAAGCCCATGTTTTGATGTCAGCTTTTTGTACTGTTTTTAATGATCCTTCACCAGGAGAAGAATTCAATGTTCATTTGGCTGCAAAATCCATTGCAGGAATCGTAATCCAACCAAACGAAGTGTTCTCTCAAAACAAGGCAATAGGACCATATGATGAACAAAAGGGCTACAAGCCCGGGGAATCATTTGCGGGTTCTGAGATAGTAACCACTATTGGCGGAGGCGTGTGTAAGATAGCATCAACATTATATAATGTTGCTGTATCCAGCAATTTAGAGATATTAGAAAGGTATAATCATTTTATGCCCGTACCCTATGTCCCCTACGGCCAGGATGCAACGGTTGCATATGGATACAAGGACCTTAAATTCAAAAACAACACCGAGTTTCCTATACTAATCTGGGCGGAAGGTAAAGAAAATAGAATTTACTTAGCGCTGTACGGACAGGAAAAACCCCCAAAAGTGGAATGGAAGCACAAGGTTTTAGATAGACTTAAGCCTTCTAAGGTCTACAAAATAAATCCGAGTTTACCAAAAGGGGAAGAACGACTCCTGATTGAAGGTATGGATGGTGCACTAGTGGACTCATGGGTCATAATAACGGATCATGATGGAAATATATCATCAAAAAAAATGGGCAAGAGCCGGTATTGGCCTATGCCCTATATTATAGAAACAAATAAATAGCCCTACTAGCCCTATGGATGGTCTTTACATTCAATTGAAGGTTTTTGGGGGGTGAAGGTCAGAAGACAAACCTCCCCACTAAAATTTAGGTGTATGGGAGGATACTTAATGGATAAAAACTGGATGAAAATCTCTTTTATATATGTGGGTACTGTAATAGGAGCAGGCTTTGCCTCAGGGAGGGAAATAATCGAGTTTTTTGGAGTATATGGTTTGAAAGGAATTATCGGAATAACAATGTCGGGGTTTCTCTTCTCTCTCCTGGGTGGTCTGTTCCTTCTAAAAATATATAACTATAGGATAAAAGGATATGATGACCTGGTTGGGAGAATATTTGGTGCGAGGTTTGGAACATTTTTAGATGCCATAATTGCAATATCATTGTTCACTGGTTTTAGTATAATGGTCTCCGGAAGTGGGGCTATCTTTAAAGAGGAATTGGAAATTCCCTTTGATTTGGGTATGATCACAATGGTAGCTTTATCCTTTATGGTATTTTTCTTCAATTTGAAGGGTTTTTCTTTTATTAACTCTATATTAGTACCTCTAATGATCTTGGGAATTGTTTTTACGTCTTCTTATCTAATCATAGGCGGGGAATGTGATTTTTTAATTTACGATGAAGGGGTTAGTTTGACCCATAAAGGAAATATATTTACCTCCTCCCTATTGTATGTAGGCTCTAACTCCTTAATCATAATTACTGTCTTTTCATCACTGTTGCCTTTAATTGGCAATAAGAAGACTGCCATACTTGGAGGTGTAATTGGTGGTTTTATATTGTATATCTTGAGTTTATCGATATTGTCGGTAATTCTATTATATTACCCTGAAGTTGCTACAATGGATATACCAATGCTGAAAATCTCCAATTATATAGGTAGCAATTACAGAAAACTCTATACCGTCATCCTATGGATTGCAATATTTACGACAGCTATAGCTAACGGTACCAGTTTTTTAAGTAGGTTCTCTGGTAGTCGACATAAGGTGTCCATAGCAGCAATCTTTTGTATAACCTCCATGCCCCTTGCCAAATTGGGGTTTTCTAAGCTAATAAGCTTAATCTACCCCATATTTGGATTAATTGGATTTTCCATTTTAATCGTAATATTGGCGGTTTTATAAGCTTGATAGATTGGACGATAAGCATTCAACTGTTATAACAATTAATAAACCCTGTAACCAAAGGTCACAGGGTTTATATCTAGTTTATTTATTTTCCTAAATCTTCAATCTTCTTTTATTTGAGCCTGTGCTGCTGCCAGTCGTGCTATGGGTACACGATAGGGTGAGCAGGATACATAGTCGAGACCTATACTATGGCAGAATTCAATTGAACTTGGATCACCACCGTGTTCTCCACAAATTCCAAGCTTGATATCGGGACGAGTGGATTTGCCTAGTTCAACCGCCATCTTCATAAGTTTACCTACTCCCTTTTGGTCTACGCGGGCAAAAGGATCGCTATCAAAGATCTGCTTCTCGTAGTAATCATCTAAGAACTTGGATGCATCATCCCTGGAAAATCCGAAGGTCATCTGGGTTAAGTCATTGGTACCGAAGGAGAAGAACTCCGCTTCCTTGGCAATCTCGTCAGCTAAAAGGGCTGCTCTGGGTACCTCAATCATGGTTCCCACTTCATAATCAATTTTTACGCCTTTTTCCTCCAGTACTGCTTCCGCAGTCTTAACTACTACATCTTTAACGTATTTAAGCTCCTTGACCTCGCCAACCAGAGGTATCATTATTTCCGGGAGTATATTAAAACCTTTTTCCTGTCTTACTTCAACGGCAGCTTCCATAATAGCCCTGGTCTGCATCTCGGCAATTTCGGGATAGGTTATTGCCAGACGGAGACCACGATGCCCCAGCATGGGGTTCATTTCCTGAAGCCCATCGATGGTAGACTTGAGTTCCTCAAAGGTTAAGCCCATATCTGTAGCCAAAGCTCTTATATCCGAATCAGCATGTGGTAAGAACTCGTGAAGGGGCGGATCTAAGAGACGTATAGTAACAGCTCTGTCGCCCATAACTTCATAAATCCCCTTAAAGTCGGACTTTTGCAAGGGCAGAAGTTTTGCAAGGGCTTTTCTTCTCTCATCTTCGCTTCTGGCCACGATCATCTCACGGATGGCAGGAATCCTATCCTCCTCAAAGAACATATGCTCTGTACGGCATAATCCAATACCCTCTGCTCCAAATTCCAGAGCCTGTTGAGCATCCCTGGGGGTGTCAGCATTGGTTCGAATAGCTAACCTTCTATGCTCATCAGCCCATTTCATCAATGTCGCAAAATCACCGGTAAGGGTAGGTTCTTCGGTTGGTAATTCTCCACCATATATGTTTCCTGTAGATCCGTCTAAGGAGATAAAATCACCCTCGTTGTAGGTTTTACCACCTATTATCATATTCTTGGCAGATTCACTAATCAGGGCATCAGCACATCCTGCCACACAGCATGTCCCAATACCTCTGGCAACGACAGCAGCATGGGATGTCATACCACCACGGGAAGTAAGTATACCTTCGGCGGCGTACATACCTTCTATATCCTCAGGGGAAGTTTCCTGACGTACCAGAATAACCTTTTGTCCGGCCTTAGCAGCTTCCGCCGCTGCTTCCGCGGTGAAATAGATATGACCGGTTGCAGCACCCGGTGAAGCCGGGAGACCCCTTCCTATGGGAGTGGCTGCCTTCAGCGCAACAGGTTCGAAGGTTGGATGTAAGAGGGCATCCAATTGTCTTGGATCAACCAGTAGCAAGGCCTCCTTTTTGTTAATAAGACCTTCTCCTACCAAGTCTACAGCTACTTTTAAGGCGGCAGCTGCAGTCCTCTTACCACTTCTGGTCTGCAGCATATATAGCTTGCCCTTCTCTATGGTAAACTCCATATCCTGCATGTCCTTGTAGTGTTTTTCCAATTTCTCGGCAATCTGAGCGAAATCATGATAAATTTCCGGCATTACTTCTTTTAGTTTATCGATAGGTTCAGGGGTTCTAATACCGGCAACAACGTCTTCTCCCTGAGCGTTAATCAAATATTCTCCATAAAGTTTGTTCTCGCCTGTAGCTGGGTTTCTGGTGAAAGCAACCCCTGTTCCACAATCCTCACCCATATTCCCAAATACCATAGCCTGAACGTTGACAGCGGTACCCCAGTCACCGGGAATATCATTCATCCTTCTGTAAACTATAGCTCTGGGGTTATCCCAAGAACGGAAAACCGCTTCAACAGATGCCAATAATTGAGCTTTTGGATCCTGGGGAAAATCTTCACCCTTAATGGATCTATAGAGGTCCTTGAATCCTTTAACAATTTCCTTGAAGTTTTCGGCGGTTAGCTGGGAATCTTCTGTTACTCCGTTCTCTTCCTTCACCTTATCCATTATCTCATCGAAATTGGACTTATCGATTTCCATTACAACATCTGAGAACATCTGAATAAATCTCCGGTAGCTGTCATAAGCAAACCTTTGATTATCTGTCAGTCTTGCCAATCCCTCTACAGTATCATCGTTTAAACCCAGATTTAAAACTGTGTCCATCATACCTGGCATTGAGGCTCTTGCACCTGATCTTACCGAAACGAGAAAGGGATTATCAACATCGCCGAATTTTTTACCTGTTATCTTTTCCAGTTCAGACATGGCATCATAAATCTGACTCACTATTTCCTGTGCTATAACCCGCCCATCTTCGTAGTATTTAGTGCATGCTTCAGTGGTAACAGTAAATCCTTGGGGTACAGGCAAACCTAGATTAGTCATTTCCGCTAAGTTTGCTCCCTTGCCACCCAAAAGGTTTCTCATGGTGGCATCGCCTTCACTAAAAAGGTATACGTACTTATGTGACATACAACCATCCTCCTTGATATGTATTTATATGAAATAGGGTCTTGTCAGTCACACCTATTGATTTATTTAAGGCCCTATCATCTTATACAATTTTTAGCTCTTGGTCAATAATATTCTACATCTTTTTACCTTTTCCTGTTTTTCCCCTTGAAGTCGTCTATAAACTTCCGACTCTTAAGTTTTTTGTCAATACGTTCTTCGATATATGCCTTCAAGATTGTATCCAGCTCTTCCTTTATGGAAGAAGGAATCTTTAAAACATTTATCCTGTTCATATCCATATCCAAAACATATTCTATTGTTTTAATTGTACCCATTTGAATATTGTTTCCAATTATATTGGTGTTATAACAATTAGCACACACCAGCCCACCTTCTCGAATATCGAAATGATAAGGACCTTTATTGGATCCACATGCTATACATTTATCCAGTACAGGACGATAGCCTATGTGGTCTAAAAGCTTTATCTCAAAAACATGGGTTATTAGTTCAGGGTCCAAATCAGAATAGCTGAAATAGGATAGGGTTTGCAGCAGCAGATAAAAGAGGTGGATATCCCCTTGTCCAGGGCTTACCACCTCTTCTGTTAAATTTATAACATAGCTTGCGTATAAGAGTTTGTCCATATCATTTCGAATTTCATAGAAAGAATCAAGAATGTTTGCCTGAGTCATGATATGGAAATCCCCCCTACGATACAGGGTATATTCCCCATAGCAGAATAATTCTGTGGCTGCTAGAAAACGACTTTTTGCTTTTCTACAGCCCCTGGCCAACACCGATATTTTCCCCAGTTCCGGAGAAAAAATTGTGAGCATACGATCTGCCTCGTTAAAGTTGGTGTAGCGTAGTACCACCCCTTTGGTGGGTAGATGTCTTATAACTTCTTTCATTTTCTTCCCTCACCCCATCGTTATCCATTTCCTTATATAATAAATAAGTTGTAATCGAACCGGTTTTCGCAAAAAAGCTCCAGATTAGTTCCTTCAACTTACAATCCTCCCCTATAAATTCTACCCTTGACAAATTGGATGGATATATCCTGGTGATCAAATAATTCATATAGCGGTCATGCTGACATCAGAGATCTGTGTTTGCTTTTATTAGCCTTTCCATCAGGAAAGCCCTATATTCGATGAAAAATAAAGCAAAAACGATAATATTCGACATTTTTTTATACAAATCAGTGATATCCCAGATCTCTTAAGACTCTGGAACTATTTCTCCAGTCCTCTGTAATCTTTATCCACAACTCCAAGTATACTTGAACACCCAATAAGCCCTCTATATCTTCCCGTGCTCTTTGACCTATTTCTTTAAGCATCCGTCCACCCTTACCAATAACAATACCTTTGTGCGATTTCTTCTCTACATAGATGGTAGCATGAATATCCATTAACTGCTGATCCTCCCGCTCGCTGATATTGGTTATTTCTACACCAACACCATGGGGAATCTCCTCTCTCAACAATCCTAATGCCTTTTCCCTGATAAGTTCAGCTATTATAACCCGTTCAGGCTGATCGGTTATCATGTCATCTGGATAGTATTTAGGACCCTCTTCTAAATATTCCAAAATTCTATTTTCCAATTGATCCAGATTCCTTCCATGTAGTGCTGATACCGGTAGGTAGTTAGAAAAATTAAAATTTGATTTGAAACTTTCTATTTCATTGGTCAATTCCTCTGGAGTTAGCTGATCTGCCTTGTTAAGTACAACTATTATGGGGGATTTAACACCTTGGAGCATTTCCATTATTTTTTTATCTCCACCCCTAATACCATCGGCTATGTCCAATACCAATAGTATCACATCCACCTCATCAAAAGCATTTACAGCGGTCTTAACCATATACTCACCCAATTTATTCTTAGCCCTATGTATACCCGGTGTATCGATGAAAATTATCTGGTAGTTATTACGGGTCAAAACGCATTGTATTTGATTTCTGGTGGTCTGAGGCTTGTCCGAAACGATAGCAATCTTCTGTCCAATTATAGTATTCAGCAGGGTAGACTTTCCCACATTGGGCCGGCCTACTACCGCGACAAAACCAGATCTAAATCCTTTTTCCATGCTATCACCCTTCTTATCAGTTGGTTTTTATACATTACTTATAGTTAAATCGAAAATAATCCTTAAGATCTATTTATATCATCAAAGACACAAGGTAAAAGCTGATCCAAGGTATATTCCCTGTACCCCCCCCTACCATCACTTACAATTATCTTTTGAATGCTGAATTCGGCCATAACCTGCAGGCATATGCCACAGGGAAAAGTAGAATTCTTGGAATCCGAGACCACGGCTATCGCCTTCAAATCCCTTATCCCTTCGGAAACGGCTTTAAAAATAGCCACTCTTTCTGCACAACAGGTCGCCCCAAAGCTGATATTCTCTATATTGGAACCAGTATATATTTTATCTCCACCCAATAATGCAGCACCAACTCTAAAGCCCGAGTATGGAGCATAGGCAAGATTCCTGGCCTTTATTGCTTCAGTCATAAGTTTTTGATGCATTACCTCAAGCCCCCTTACAGCGTAGCTATTTGAAATGCGATAACAGTCAGTATTACCCCCAATATTGCGCCCACAACCACCTCATAAAGGGTGTGTATTCCCGTTTCATAGCGGCTATGAAGCACTATAAGAGCCATCAACAGTCCTAGCGTAGATATCAATGCATTAACGCTTATGAGGGTTATGCAGGTAAATAAAGAGAAGGCCAAAGCACTATGACCGCTGGGCATACCTCCCCTTAAAAAAGTTCCCGACTTGTTTATATTTTTGATTATGATAACTGATATTACTACCATTATCAAACTAGCCGCTGTAATATGCACCGGCATGGTCTTAATCTGCTTTATAAGGGATAGGGATAGCTTATCTATCTTATCGTAAAATAATATATAGCCTATCACCATGGCGTTTATAGCCGTTATCAACACTCCTCCTGCAGCTACATTCTTTATAATTTTCGCCATTGGATGGTAATCCTCTTTAATCATATCCACTATCGTTTCGATTGCCGTATTAACCATTTCAGCAACTACAACAAGAGTAATGGTTATAAACAACAAAATTATTTCTATTCTGGACATCTGAAAAAACACAGCTACAGAGAGTGTTAGGAGAGCTATAATGAGGTGTATTCTCATGTTCCTTTCTGTCCTGAAAGCATGGAACAAACCCTCAATAGCATCGTTGAAACTTTCTACCAAACTTCTACGTTTCATTAGCTTGGGCATAATACCCCCGATTCAAATCGTAAGGCGAATGCACAACCTCCTTTTTGATTTGTAGCATTGTACTCAAGTCCATGCTCACAATTTAAGATCTGGTCAGGTTAAGGGACTCTAGTATAGCTTCCTCTTTAGGACGCATGACTTTCATATCCCCATCTTCTATATGATCATAACCCAATAGGTGCAACATCCCATGAACCACTAAAAAGCCCAGCTCTCGTTCGAAACTATGACCATATTCAAGGGCTTGGTCCCGCACCTTTTCCATAGAAATAACAATATCCCCCAGGATTACTGAGCCGGTATCGGGATGGATATCGTTAATAAGTTCTTCTTCGTCCAAATAATCACAGCCACCCTGTATCTCCAACATGGGGAATGAAAGCACATCAGTAGCCATGGTAATACCTCTAAATTGGGAATTCATCTGCTCTATTGTAGTATTATCCACTAGGGTAATGCTTACCATGGCGTTGAAGTCAAATCCCTCCATATCCAACGTTCTGTGAACACAAGCTGTAATAATATCCTCCGTGCTATTTGTAATTTCAATTACATCTTGGCTGTTTTCGATTTCTACCGTTATTCCATCATGTAAATCCATAGTATGCTTCCCTACCTATTACTCTACTTTTTCCTCAACTTTTGGGTATTCTACCCTCTCATGAAAAAATCCAGTCATTACACCAGTAAAAGCGTTTGAAATGGTGTTTAGGTCTTTAAGAGTTAGATGACAGTCGTCTAATTGCCCATCTTCCAATTTACTTCTTACCAGCCGATGAATCAAGGTCTCCACCTTCTCGGGGTTAGGATCTGAAATAGACCTTACAGCCGCCTCAACCGTATCGGCCATCATTACTATGGCAGTTTCCTTCTTTTTGGGTTTTGGGCCAGGGTATCTAAAATCATCAATATGAACACTTCCATCCTCGTCCTCTTCTTTGGCTTTATGGTAAAAATAGGCTACTGAAGTTGTGCCATGGTGCTGGACAATAAAGTCCTGGATCACCTTAGGCAATTTGTATTTCTTGGCCAGTTCTATACCATCCTTTACATGGGAGATGATTATATGAGTGCTTAAGCTGGGATTCAAATTGTCGTGAGGATTCCCCATAGCTATTTGATTTTCCTTAAAGTAAAAAGGTCTTTTAATTTTCCCTGTATCATGATAATAGGCACCTACCCGGGCCAGGAGACCATCGGCACCTACAGCCTCAGCTGCGTTTTCGGCAAGGTTAGCCACAATAATACTATGGTGATATGTGCCCGGTGCCTCCATAAGCATACGCTTTAATATGGGATGGTTGGGATTCGATAATTCTACCAGTTTTATGGGTGTAACAATACCAAACAAGTTTTCCCATATAGGCAATGTCCCTACCAAAAAGATCCCGGACAACAGCCCACCCCCTATACCCCAAAGGGATGTCTTTAAGGCAGCAAACCAACCACTGGAAGACATCATCTCCAAAGCAAATATACTTGCAAAGTTTACGATGCTTGTTGCGATGCCCGCCCATACAAGGCCATTTCGCTGTTTTGCATTGTTGCATATATATATACCCAAGATCCCTCCGGTCAAGGTCATTATTATTATGTTGAGCGAATTATCAAACATTACACCGAATAATAAGGATAAAGCTACATTGACGATTCCGGCAGCCAAAGGTCCCACCAATATTGTTAAGAGCATAGCTCCCAGGGCAGTGGGAATAAGATATTGATGAATCTGGCTTGTAGACAAGGCAAGACCCAGAACCATCCAAATAATCAGGCTCACCATCAAAAGATGTGCAGGATTGGTTATTGCTCGTTTTTCAAAAGCTGTAAGGAAGAGGATTACCACAATTTCAGTTAATAAAACAATTATGCCTATGCCTAGGACAACAGGGATGTTCAGCTTCTCTTCCTTTAACATGCCTAACTTTTGCAGCATAGCATATTGCTGTTCGCTTATGGGCTGTCCTGCCTGTACTATATATTGGCCCTTTTTATACATAACAGGTTCAACGTTTTCAGCAGCGCGATCCCTCTCCTCCTCCGTAGCCTTTTCGTCAAGGATCATATTTGATCTTAATGTTGATACACCAATACTAGTGCCCAGTATCCTTAACTCATTGGAAATCGGTAGGGACATCATCTCTTCCCTTAAGGCATTTTTTGCTTCCAATAGGTTGTCCTGCTTGATATGCAACTCTAATAGCCCACTTAATGCAGTTAATAGGTGTTCCTGTAATTGATTCAGTTCCTCAATATCAGCATTGAGGCAGGCAAGGATCTCGTCTCTTGATAACATTATGGGAAAATTGTCTCTGATTTCGCCGATAAACTGGTCCGTTAATATCTCATCAGGACTTGGCTCCCTCAGGTCTTCTACCGAGGTATCGGCTTCCTCACTAACACTCTCTTCGCCCGTAGTTTCTGCATTTTGATCCTCATAAATCATTTGGGCTTGTAACTCTTGCTTATAAGCTGTAAACCTTTCTTCCACTAATATTCTGGCCTCATCTATTCGATTAAATACATCTTCAACTTCAGCCAAAACACTTTCACTTATATGTTCATCAAATCTATATATGGGAGACACACTGTCCCTTGCAGCCTGTCGAAGCTTATCAGTGGCAATGGTATCCTCTGCGTCCCATGGTGCACTTATAGGGGTTTGTACTATATCTCCTTCTTTCAAGGAAAACTGTTTGGGTATAACGGCAGTCATAAGCACAGCGAAGACAATGATATAATTGAACACGGCTAATAAAACCCCTAACACCTTCGTGCTCCGTAGGAAATCTATAAATCCCCTTATGTGAGGGCTTCCCCCTTTTCTGGTAACAGCTTGATTCACTATAACCTCCCTCTTCCTGAATAGAAGAACTTAAGCAATAAAAGTTATCTTATAAAAGGGTAATAACAAGTCAACATCTCCTAAACAACCAGTGCTACCGAATAAGGTCAGGAGATGTCGTTCATTTTCTTTCTATGGTAGTTATCATAGGCCCTGATAATTGACATTACAAGCTCATGCCTGACAACGTCTCTGTGGGTTAAGCGAACAAAGCCGATACCTTTGATCCCTTTTAAAACATCAGAGGCCTCAACCAAACCGGATTTTGCACCCGACACCAGATCTATTTGGGTTATATCTCCATTTATTACTGCTTTGGAGCCTATCCCAAGACGAGTTAAGAACATCTTCATCTGCTCAGAGGTAGTATTCTGAGCCTCATCCAGTATTATAAATGCATCATCCAATGTCCTGCCACGCATATAGGCCAGTGGAGCCACTTCAATAATACCCCGATCGATTAGCCTGGTATAGGTCTCGAGCCCCATTAAGTCATGTAATGCATCATATAGAGGTCTTAGATAGGGGTCCACCTTGTTTTGCAGATCCCCGGGTAGAAACCCAAGTTTTTCCCCGGCCTCCACAGCCGGTCTGGTTAAAATAATCCGACTTATATCCTTGTTTTTGAAGGCATTTACTGCCATGGCCATAGCCAGATACGTCTTTCCGGTACCGGCAGGACCAATACCAAAGACTATATCATTATGTCTCATAGCATTTACGTATTGTGTCTGCCCTAAAGTTTTGCATTTGATCTGCTTCCCCTTATAGGTGACACATATAACGTCATCTGTCAGCTCTACAATATGGTCGGTCTCACCAGCCTTTACCAATTGTGTAATATACCTTACCCTGCCTTTATCTACTCTGGTACCGTCCTCTATTCCATCTAAAAGCTTGTTTAGAACAGTATAAGCCATCTCAACGGATTTCTCATTGCCGCTGATCCTTAGTTGAGTCTGGCGTGCAATTATCTGTACTCCAAATTCCTCTTCCAGCAAACGGATGTTTTCATCAAATTTCCCAAAGAGTTCCATCATATGGTTCAGGTTTTGTATGTCAATCAATCTTTCCTTTTGAAATTCCTCCAAATAACTTCCTCCTAATTGGTTAAAAGCTCCACTTGTTCTGCTATATCTTCCAATACTTCGATATATACTATTGCATCATAACCTGTATCTTTTATAATATCGTATTTGAACGTTTTGTCAATGATTTTCACTCCCTTGGGAATCCTTTTGAAAGCATCCTCCATGGCCCTTTCAGAGGCCTTTTCCTTGGCCAGATCCATACCATCCCCTTGTTCTATTGTCGTTAGCTCGTAATAATCCCTTATGGTCCAGGAAATCCAGCCAAGTTTTGATATACCCAGAAAGGGTTCTTCTCTCTCTTCAACCTCATATTCGTCAAAGGGTATATCTTTCCTATCTATATCAATCTCCCACTCCTTTGTTTCAAGAACCTTGTGGGTGACTTTTCTCCCTGTTCTAACCTTAAGCACATCCCTTATGTCCCCATATCCCCTTCCTTCATACCAAGTTCTGGCGAATACTTTGGCTTTTGCGTGTACATAACGGATTGTTTCCATATCTTCGTGGTGTATTATTCCGCTGACTAAAAGTTGCCCCTTTCTAACGGTATCACCCACCTCTACCAATGCATCCCCTTCCAGGACCAGGATCTGATTTATAATTCCGTCTTTGGAAGCGATAATATTACAAGGCGTTTCAGCATCCAGCAATTTTGGAGGCTTTTCCCTTTCTACTGCCCTGATGATAGCTTTGGTCCCCTTGAATTCTATGCTGACCCATGAAAGTTCAGGAATCTCTATAAGCATTTCATTCTCTATCTTCCAAGTATCCAGTTTTCCCTTATATGCTCCAGGTTTTATACCCTTCTTTTCAAGGTTGGAGTAAATAATATCCGGATTGATCTTTAGTGTTCCCACTACCTCAACCTGCCATATGAAAGATGATAGGACATACAAAGTAGTCATAAACACTACTATGCCGGTTAGTAGCATCTTGCGATGTCTAAAACGGTATAGGATAAAGGGAAACCCTTTTTTATTCATTATTCTTATTTTAGCATGTACTTTTCTTGCGATTGGTGGCAAGGATTTAAAATCTTTAATCCCTATATTGGCATTAAGAGATGTATAACTTATCCGTCTTATCCCCCATAGTTTAATGCCCCTGCTAACGCACAGGTTAATAAACTTCTCAAGGGACAGACCATCAACCCTTATAACCAGATAACCAATGAAATAATTCCAAACTCTTAAGAAGATCATGGCACTCACCCCTAATTGTCTTATATTCCTTATCCTATAGCATTATTCCATAGAAGGGTCATGCCACCTAAATAGCTCGACTGAAATTGCCTAATAGCTTCACCCGCTATATAAATTCTATAGACTTTATATCCCCGCTTATCATGATATCTTCTTCGGCAATATTTCGAAGATGCAACTCTTCCCCTTGTACCCTGATTAATCCTATGGTCGAATTGACTCTTATGATGCTTGGAGTGTATTCGATAATCCCCCTGTGATTTTCTACCAACATCTGGTTATTGCCAATCAAATTGATTTTCGGCATATTGAGGGTTATTTCTTTAGGCAGCTCAAACATCTCAGAAACAGTGGCTTTTACCGTCTGCAACTTCTTTTTTTTCATAAAACTACCCCTTTAATCTAATTTACCATTAATATGAACTGGGAAATTGAAGTTTAACTTGAGCTGTATCTACTATAGATAACTGAAAAATTAAACTTCTTGACTAATCTATTCTATGCAAAAACAACAAAACTAGAATGTATTCATCATTCTAGTTTCGCCAGTATATTCTATCTTCTTTTACTCTTTGGTGCCGCCAAAATTTCAGATAGGATTATTCCCTCTATCAGTTTATCTTTGGTCAACCCCTCGAGTATCCCTTTATGTTGTTTCTTCATTGGGGTCATGACAGGCTTTTGCTTTACCCTTTGAGTACTATTTCGATGCCTGGGTTCCAATTTCATTTGTGTCATTGGCTGCTTGGTAATGTGGGGACTTTCTATCCCGATTGTGTATTCCGGACTAGTCCTGTTCACACCGGTCTCTTGATGTTTGAATTCTTGTGGACCGGTTGGGATTCCCATATTTGTATCCCTGGTTTGTGGTTTTTTTATCCCACCTATTGCCTTCACAATATTAATTACAATGGAAGCAAAGATAAAAAAAATCAATATTTCAGACATCTTGCATATCCTCCTTTTTTTTGCTATTAAGCAACCCATAGTCCGGAGCGTAGACACAAAACCAATGTAAACTTGTATTATTCTTTGTCCCTTTCCACAATCACGGATAGCCCTCCGGTCTGAATCACCTTAATACAGGTACCGCGCTTGATATACTCCCCTTGGGTCACTGCATCCAACCTGGTTCCGTCAATGTTTACAATCCCTGAAGGCCTTAAGGTGGTTAAGGCTACACCCTTTCTCCCTAGTAGATTCATATTTCTGTCTTCTTCGACTGTATCCGATTCACCTATAATGGCTTCAGGCAAAACAAGACTTCTAAATACACCCACCCGTACCAGTAAATATATAAGCATTGGGGCAATAATTACGCTTATCCCGGATGCAATTCCCAGATTCCTAATACCTCTTACAGGATCCGATGCAATAAATACGATACCTATCAAAATCGCACTAATCCCACTAATCCCCGGAATACCAAACCCGGGAATCATTGCCTCTATAAGCAATAATATGACACCGATAAGGAACAATAAGACAGGCCACCATTGTGAATAACCCGCAATAATATTGGAACCGAAATAAAGTGTGAGAGCAGTTATTCCCACAACACCAAATATACCAAAGCCCTCAGTAAATATCTCAATGATGATTGCTATTATCCCTATTGCCAGTATTATCGGTGCTACACTGCCCTGGGTTATGAATTGGGCCAATCTGACCAATAGATCCGGCGAAGCTTTAACTATATTTGCCTCCGCAAATCCCAAATAAGTCAAAACATTTTGTCGGCCTTTCAGTACCGCTTCGGCATATCCGTATTCTTTAGCAGTCTCAGCGGTTATGTCCAGCAAGGAACCGGACGGGGAAAGTCCTGGGATATCAATATCCTTATCTACCATTGCA
This sequence comes from Clostridiales bacterium, assembly GCA_012518535.1. Taxonomy (GTDB): domain Bacteria; phylum Bacillota; class Clostridia; order Caldicoprobacterales; family UBA3941; genus UBA3941. The sequence goes on from JAAYRX010000003.1 coordinate 16,312, forward strand.
GCGGCGATGGTCTTATCCCTGCCATTTTTCTCTGCTGTGGCTTCAAATTCACCTCTAATGGCTGCTACAGCCTTTATGCTATATGGTATAGGTTCAGCTGCCCCCATATGGCTGCCGGGGGCCATAATAATTCTGGGAGCACTAATGGATAAAAGAGCCCCTGCTGACAAGGCCCTATCCTCAATATACACAATAATGGGGATACTTGTATCTTCAATGGCCTCTTTCATTCGAAAAGCAGCATCAACCCTTCCTCCAAGGGTAGATATCTCTACCAGTATTGCATCCACCTTTTTTTCTTCTGCTTCTTTGATGCTCTTTTTGAAAAACGTAGCCATAGCAGGAGTTATTTCTCCGTTTATGGGAATAACATAGACAGTTGTTCTGCTCTCTGCCCATATTCCAATAAAATTCGTACCAATTGTTATAAGTAATATTAAACCTAAAACTATCATGAGGGTTCTTTTCTTCATATAGGCTCGCCTCTGAATAAATAGAATTTTGATATGTCTCACATCTATATTGATTCCCTAAAAATCACACCAGTCCTTCTTTTGCAATATTGGTCAGCTCTGTACCAGAAAAGTATAATTCAATTATACTATATTATCAGATTATTTTCATTATTATTTAGCAGATTAACCTCTGTAAATATAAGTTTACAATAAAAAAACCTGATGGCTATCATCAGGTTTCATCTCTAATAATATCTGGATTTCCTCCCAAGTTTACAGTTGTCAATACCAAAACAAACTTATACCTTTATTGATTCTCATATTTTTATGGATTGATTCCTATACTTCCATTACACACTGAATTCATACCATTGAACAAAAACAAATACTAATATCTTTTTCTTCTGGCCGCCTTACGGGCTGCTTCAGATTTCTTTTTACGCCTAACGCTGGGTTTCTCATAATGCTCCCTTTTGCGGACTTCTGCTAAAACTCCTGATCTCGCGCATTGGCGCTTGAAGCGTTTCAAAGCATTTTCGAAGGATTCATTTTCTCCTACCTTAATCTCAGACATTTGCTTTCCCTCCCTCCGCTGGAACAATTACCCTGTCATGTAAAAATGAGAATCTAAAAAAGGGATGTTCTAGCAGCAACTATTCTATTATATCCCATAGTTTTTCCTTATGTCAATAATGAAGTTTTAACTATGCTAACTTATTTGGAAGAGGGCAGCCCCCTAATATGTGAAAGTGCAAATGCTCAACCATCATCCCACTGTCACTGCCACAATTAACAATAACCCTGTATCCAGACTCATAAACTCCCAACTTCTTGGCTATTTGGGGTATTTGTATCATGATATCAGAAAGAGTTTCACTATTTTCATCGTTTACGTGATTTAAAGAGGGAATATGCTCTTTGGGAATAACCAATACATGTACCGGCGCATTTGGTGCGATATCATGAAAGGCAATAATCCTATCATCTTCATATACCCTTTTTGATGGAATATCCCCATTAATGATCTTACAAAAAACACAATTCTGGTTATCCGGCATATCTTACACCACCTCCCAAGATATATATTCTACATCAATACATAAAAACCCTCTTTTATTATCCAATTTGCTGTTTCATTAGGTGTTTTAGTCGGTTGAAATTAACCTATATTGGCCTTATCGGTCAATTTACCCAGCATTATATTGTCTTTTAAATCCACCAGGTTTACTAGTACCATTGAGCCTATAAGTCCCTCGTGTCCCGGTACGGCTACCCTAATATAGTGTTGGGTGTAGCCTTCATACCAGCCTTCCTTATTCTTACTCGTCTCCTCAAATAAGACCCATTCTTCCCTGCCTAAAAAAGATCTTAGATAGTTTTTTTCCATTTCCCGACCCAGACCTATCAATCTACGACTCCTGGATTCCTTTATATCCTCTGTAATCTGATCCTTGTATCTTGCCGCCGGTGTACCCTTCCTGGGTGAATATTTAAAAACATGAATCCGGCTAAAATTGATCTCCTTTACAAATTCAACAGTACTATCAAACTCTTCCTGGGTCTCACCGGGAAAACCCACCATTATATCAGTTGTTATAGCCACATCAGGGATATATCTTCTTATTCTGTTCACTATCTCCCTATATTGTGCTGTTGTATACTTACGATTCATTCTCCTTAGGGTAGAATCGTTCCCACTTTGCAAAGACAAGTGATAATGACTACAAACCCTGGTCATATTTTTTACTTCCCTTACAAAATCCTCTGTTAGCAGGGTCGGCTCTATGGATCCCAATCTAATCCTCTTAATACCTTCTAGACCGTGGATCTCCTTTATAAGGGTCAATAAATCCATGCCGCCTAAGTCTTTACCATAGGACGCTACATGAATCCCAGTCAAGACAAATTCTTTAAATCCTGCCTCTATAAGATCTTTCACCTGGCGTGTCACATCCATAGGTTTTCGACTTCTAACAGGACCCCTCGCATAGGGTATGATACAATATGAACAAAATCGATCACACCCCTCCTGAATCTTCAGCACCGCCCTGGTCTTATCTTCAAAGGTAGTGATGTGCATCTCCTCAAATTCTTCTACCTGCATGATATCCCGGACCACATCTATAGGCTTATCCATATCCAGTGCCTTTTCAACGTACTGGACTATGTCGTTTCTATCACTCGTTCCCAATACCAGATCTACCCCGGGTATTTCCAATATCTCCTTGGCTGCTGTCTGTGCATAGCATCCTACCACGGCAATAACTGCATTAGGGTTTAATCGATTAGCCCTTCGAATCATTTGCCTCGATTTCCTATCACCTAAATTGGTTACAGTGCAGGTGTTGATTACATATACATCTGCGATATCACCAAATTCAGTTATATTATATCCGTTTTGAACAAACTTTTCCTGCATGGCTTGGGTATCATATTGGTTAACCTTGCAACCCAAGGTATGAAAAGCCACTGATTTACCATGCCTTGATTTCATTCCATTTCCCCCATATTTGACATAATTACCGCCAAAGCAGCTATCCCGGCAGTCTCTGTTCTAAGGATTCTGGCCCCTAAAGTTACAGGAACCCATCCGTGTTTTTTTGCCAGATCAATCTCCTCATAGCTTAACCCGCCCTCAGGACCTATGATTATTCCTATTTCTGCTCTGGCTTCTCTATATATATCATTTTTATGCTTATCAAAATAGCACCTTAGACCAAGATTCACTTCCCCCTCCCAGGGTATAAGCTTAATAGGATGTAAAGCTGATGTTACAAGGTCTGAGAAGGTCATAGGGAATCCTATTTGAGGTATTATACCCCGATTGCTCTGTTTAGCGGCTTCCTGGGCTATTCTCTGCCATCTTTCTACCCTTTTATGAATCTTCCTGGCCTCAGACAGGTTCACAACAGTTCGCGATGTATTCAAAGGAACAATGCTATGGATCCCTAGCTCCACACATTTTTGGACTATTAAGTCCATTTTGGAGCTTTTTGGTATTCCTTGATATAGGATCACTTTAGTATCCGGCTCACCCTTTGACGGGTAACCATCATCCAGCCTGGCTATTAACCTGTCCTTTCCGGTTTCAATAATAATGGCAGGATAATCTAACCCTGCCCCGTCGCAAAGAATAATGGAATCACCAGCCTCATATCTTAAAACCCGGAGTATATGTCCCGCATCCTCTCCGGTAATCTCTATATGTGAATCAACTATTTGGGCAGCGTCTATAAAGTACCTACTCATTGCGACTCACCACCACTGCCCACTCTCCCATTGTCTTTATTTCTATGATAGTAAGCCCAGCCCTTTTAATCGCCTTTTCGACGTCATCTATTCGATCCAGTATTATACCCGAAGCTATAAAAATACCGTCATCAGTCAAATACTCTCTTATTCCTTTAGTAATTTCTATGATTACATCTGCAATAATATTGACAACCACAACCTCAAATTTTCCTTGCACTTTATCCATAAGATCGCCATGAACTACATCTATTTTTTCGGTCACCTTATTCCTACTGGCGTTTTCATTGGCTATTCTCACTGCATCTAAATCCAAATCTATAGCTAAGGTGCTTTTTGCACCTAATAAGATACCGGTTATGGCAAGAATACCTGTTCCGGTCCCTACATCCAATAGGGTTTTGTCAGGGGTTATCCAATCTTCCAGTGCCCTGACGCACAAAATAGTGGTTTCGTGGGTACCTGTTCCAAAGGCCATACCCGGATCCAATTCCAGGATAACCTCCCCCTCCGATGGATTATATTCCTCCCAACTGGGTTTTACTACTAGGTGCTTGCCAATTTTCTTCGGTTTAAAATACTTTTTCCAATTATTTGCCCAATCTTCTTCCCTTACATTACTAAGTTTTAGCTCCGCTATCCCTATATCTATACCTAAATCCTGTTTAGTCAACCATTCCAGTCTGTTTCTGATAGTCTGGACATACTCGTATAATACGTCATTATCGGGTAAATAGCCCTTAATCACTACAGCTTCGTCGCTATATCCCAAATTCTCATCCACATAGAGCCAATCAGCCTTATTGGCTTTAAACTGCTCAATATCCCGAGGGTCTTCTATTATAACGCCATTTATTCCCACGTTATTCAGGATCTCTGTGACTGCATCGATACCTTCACCGGTAGTTTTTATCGCTAATTCAATCCAATTCATAAATATGGACATATGTCCTCATGGCCAAGGCCATGAGTTTCAGTGCCCATCCTCCTCCCTATGGATACTTACACTCATACCCCAAAAACATCTTTCATCTTATCTACAAAGGACTTTCTCTCCTCGTGATATTCCTTTCCAGCAGTTTCCTTTTCGAATTGCCTTAAAAGTTGTTTTTGCTTTTCCTTAAGCCTTTTTGGCACTTCGATGTTCACCCTTACAAAGAGATCACCCCTTGTCGTTGACCTTAAGCGTTGTATCCCCTGGTTTCTAAGTCTAAATATGGTTCCTGTTTGGGTACCTTCAGGCACTTTATACTTAACCTTTCCTTCCAGGGTGGGAACCTCAATTTCTGCTCCTAAGGCAGCTTGAACAAAGGTGATTGGTATATCACAGTGAAGATCATATCCTCTCCTTGTGAAGAGAGTATGAGGTCTTACGGTTATATACACATAGAGATCCCCGGAAGATCCGCCCCTTTCGCCCGCTTCGCCTTCCCCTCGAAGGGTAATGGCCTGGCCGTCGTCAATCCCAGCTGGTATATTCAAGCTAATCCTCTTTACTTTTCTAATTCTTTTCCTTCCATTACATTTATTACATGGTTCTTTAACAATGGTTCCTTCGCCACCACATTTGTCACATGCTCTAACATTTACAAAGCGTCCAAAGGCTGTGTTTTGAGCATATGAAATCTCACCGGTACCATTACATTGAGGACATGTTTCGGGCTGGGTACCTTTAGCAGCCCCGCTTCCCTTGCATTCGTCGCAGTTTTCGTTCCTGGTTATCTCAATTTCCTTTGTTGTGCCAAAAGCCGCCTCTTCGAAGCTAATGGTAAGATTATATCTCATATCCGAGCCTCTTGTGGGTCCCGGTCTTCTGCCCCTACTGCTGCTGCCGAAACCTCCACCGCCAAAAAACATATCAAATATATCACCAAAGCCCCCACCAAATCCGCTGAAATCAAAGCCGCCAAATCCTTGACCGGTAGGTCCTTCATGTCCGAATTGATCATACTCTGCTCTGGTTTTTTGATCACTTAAAACCCCATAAGCTTCATTTATTTCCTTAAACTTTTCTTCTGCCTGAGGATCATCTTTATTAACATCCGGATGATACTTCCTTGCAAGCCTCCTATAGGCCCGTTTTAATTCTTCATCCGAAGCGCTTTTATCCACTCCTAAAACTTCATAATAATCTCTCTTTGCCAAGTCCCTCATCACCTTGCTTTATCCCTCAGATTCTATTTCTCTCAAAAAGCCAAAGCCTTTATGGCTTTGGCTTTTTCAAATTATTATACCTTATTATTTATTCGTCGTCCACCACTTCATAATCTGCATCTACAACATTGTCATCATGATGACCACCGGTTTGGTTTTGCTGTTCCGCTCCTGCTTGTTGACCCTGCTTCTGATATATCTTCCCAAATATCTCCTGGGAAACTTGGGCTAATTGCTCTGATGCGGATCTAATTTCTTCTGTATTGCCGGTCTCTAAAGCCTTCTTGACAGCATCTATCTCGCTCTGAAGGGTATCCTTGTCGCCGGAATCAATATTGCTTTCCAAATCTTTGATTGTCTTTTCAGTGGTGTAAACCAAGGAGTCTGCATTATTTCTTACCTCTATTTCTTCCCTGCGCTTTCTATCCTCTTCAGCGTACCTTTCGGCTTCATTCACTGCTCTATCAATTTCATCATCGGACAGATTGGTAGATGCCGTTATTGTAACCTTTTGTTCTTTACCTGTTCCCATATCCTTAGCAGATACATTTACGATACCATTGGCATCAATATCAAAGGTTACTTCGATCTGTGGTATGCCCCTGGGTGCCGGTGGAATACCATCAAGTATGAACCTACCCAAGGTTTTATTGTCTGCCGCCATTTCCCGTTCTCCCTGCAGAACATGAATTTCTACGCTGGTCTGCCCGTCTGCTGCGGTAGAGAATATTTGGCTTTTCCGAGTTGGTATGGTGGTATTCCTTTCAATCAACCTGGTCGTAACCCCTCCAAGAGTCTCAATTCCCAGGGACAATGGTGTAACATCCAGTAAGAGGACATCCTTTACTTCACCGCCCAAGACTCCGGCCTGAATAGCAGCCCCTATAGCTACGCATTCGTCGGGATTTACCCCCTTGTGGGGTTCCTTGCCAATTTCCCTTTTTACAGCTTCTTGAACAGCAGGAATCCTTATAGATCCCCCTACCAATATTACCCTGTCTATCTCATTAGCGGTTAGACCGGCATCCTTAATGGCATCCCTGAGGGGAACTAGAGTCTTCTCTACCAAATCAGCAGTCATCTCTTCGAATTTGGCTCTTGTTAGGGTTATATCCAAATGCTTTGGACCCGATGCATCTGCTGTAATAAAGGGTAAATTTATATTGGTTGTCAGAACACTGGATAGTTCCATCTTGGCCTTTTCAGCTGCCTCTTTGAGTCGCTGTAAAGCCATCTTATCCATTCTAAGGTCGATACCTTCGGATTTTTTAAATTCATCGGCCAGATGATCAATAATCCGTTGATCAAAATCATCACCGCCCAGACGATTATTTCCCCTGGTTGCCAGCACTTCAAATACACCATCGCCTATTTCCATAATGGATACGTCAAAGGTACCCCCACCAAGGTCATAGACCAAAATCTTTTGGTTATCCTCCTTGTCCAAGCCATATGCCAGAGCAGCTGCGGTGGGTTCATTTATTATCCTAAGTACGTCCAATCCAGCTATTACCCCTGCGTCCTTTGTAGCCTGACGTTGGCTATCACTAAAATATGCAGGCACCGTAATAACAGCCTGGGTTACTTTTTCACCCAGATAACTCTCGGCGTCCTGTTTAAGTTTGGTCAATACCATTGCCGAAATCTCTTGAGGACTATAATTCTTATCCTCTATCCTGACCCTACGATCACTACCCATGTCCCTCTTTATGGACATTATGGTATGATCAGGATTTGTTATTGCCTGTCTCTTGGCTACCTGCCCTATAAGCCTTTCTCCTGTTTTTGAAAAGGCTACGACAGACGGTGTGGTTCTACTCCCTTCTGCGCTAGGGATTACTACGGGTTCACCACCCTCCATAACTGCTACGCATGAATTTGTTGTACCTAAATCAATTCCTATTATCTTCCCCATTATTTATTTCCTCCTAATAATCCGGCTTCCCCTAAAGGCCCCTTATATCTATCATCCGTTACAATGCCCATGTGTAAAAGACTATATTGTAACGAAATTTGGATCCGGGTCCAGTATGTTTTGTCCTCTAGTGGATGCCCAAAGTTGTTGGATAATGCTAAAATGTAAATATATGGTTCATACCAATATTCGCTATAGTAAGATTAATCATCTGCTACATAGACCACTCATGTCAGGTAGTGACCCACAGCTAAATCGCTACCTTAACCATGCTGTATCTTATTACCTTGTCTTTACTCTTATAACCCTTTAAAAGAACTTCCACCACTTTGTTCCTTTGGTCCTCATTTTCTGCTTCTACCTGCATGACAGCGTCGTGGTATGTAGGGTCGAAAGGCTGATCCAGAGCCTCGATTTCCTCGATACCCAACTTGCCCAGTATATCTAAAAATTGCTTGGTAACCATCTCCATACCCTTGTATATGGCTTGTGCCTGTGTAGATTCGTTATCCACCGAGGTTTCAAGTCCCCTTTGTAAGTTATCTAACACTGGCAAAAAACGTTCTACTGTTTCACATACAGTATTCTGATATGTTTTGGAAGCTTCGGCCTCATTTCGTTTTCTAAAATTATCAAACTCCGCTTGCAGTCGCTGTGCCATAGAAAGATACAAGTCCCTCTCTTCCCGAACTTTTTGTAATTCTTCCTCCAAAGCAGACAGCTCTTGATTCACGTTCGTACAGTCCCCTTCCTCATCCGAGGTTGTTTCAGCAGTATCGACATCTTCATAACAGTCTGTCCCTTGAATATCGTTTACCAACTTTTCTTTCTTATCTTTCCCCATATAATCTTCTCCATTTCTACACCTTGTTCAATTAAGTTGGCATGTTAAGGGAATATCCCCCCTATCGTATCCAAAAATCAAGTTTGGCTCCAGAGAGGTTTTTCTCCATCTAAAAACATGCCATTTATATATGCTATTAACTTTTAAATAGTCGGGTTAGGTAATTGCTGAGAGTCTTACCCATGAAATCCATAACGGATATAGTCTTGGAATACTCCATTCGGGTAGGGCCAATAATGCCCATAGTCCCCATAGTCTTACCATTTATATTGTAGGTAGCGGTAATTATACTAAAATCTCGGAGCTCCTCGCATTGATTCTCTTCCCCAATGGTTACGGATACACCCTTGTCGTGAGATCTAGCCAGAAGCTTATATAGAAGCTCCTTTTGCTCCATTAGGTTTAAAAATTCTTTGGCTTTAAGGATATCTTGGTACTCCGGGTAGTTAAATATATTGGTTGTTCCACCTAGGTATACTTCACTTATGTCTCCTATATCAATACTTTCAGTAATAGCATCAACCAGGGAATTGAAAAACTCCCTATTCTGTATCATCTCATCCCGCATCTCTATAAGTGGGTCTAGACTGATCTCCCCAAGATTTTTGTCTCTATATAGATAATTTAATATATTTGATATCCTGGTTAGATAATCTACCCCAACGCCTTGGGGTATGGGAATCATTGCATCTCTGACAATTCCTGTGTTGGTTACTACCATTAGCAAAGCAAAACGGTTGTCTATAGGCACCAATTGTATATGCTTAACTAATACACTGCTCAATTTAGGACCCAGTACAACGGCAGTATAATTAGTAATATCCGATAGAATTTTCGATGTTTGGAAAATGACCTGTTCAATATGCCTTGTCTTTTTATCGTATATATCCTTGATATAATTCGCTTCGTTTATACTCAATCTTTCGGCTTTTATCAGGCGATCTACGTATAACCTATATCCCCTATCCGACGGAATTCGCCCAGCAGAAGTATGAGGCTGTTCCAGATATCCCATCTCTTCCAAATCGGCCATTTCATTTCTAATTGTGGCCGGGCTAATGCCTATCCCGTATTTTTTGGCAATTGTCCTGGAGCCCACCGGTTCCCCTGTTGTAATATAATCCTCAATAATGGCCTGCAATATTTGCAGTTTCCTTTCACCTAACTCCACAGATATCACCCCCATCTGTTAGCACTCTCTCTTAATGAGTGCTAATTCTTATCTTAAATTATCATTTCATAAAGACTTTGTCAATAGGTTTTATCAATATTATTCCATAAAGTGAAGTAGAACACTGTTTTGCAAATCCATACCCTTAGTAGTCAGATAAATACTCGTATCGGCCTCGATTAGCATTCCCTTTTCTTTGAGGTTCTCTATGATATCTCCGTAATAGTATTCTAAACCATGCCCAAAACGTTCTTTAAACATTTCCTTTGAAACCCCACTATTCAAACGTAACCCCATCATAACGGTTTCAAATCGCTGGGTTGGGAGGGATATCTCTTCAGATTGTTCTATCCCATTGCCATATTTACTTATTCTGTCTATATATTTACATATATTCGCATAATTTGACCATCGATTTCCATGTAAATAAGAATGAGCCCCGCTGCCTAGACCAATATACTCATTATTTTGCCAATATAATAGGTTATGCTTGCATTCCTTGCCAGGCTTTGCAAAATTGGATATCTCATAGTGATTATAACCCTGAGACTTCAGAAAATGAACTCCTGTGTGATACATCTCCCTCTCCATATCTTCAGGAGGGCTTTGTAAATCTCCCTGGTCAACCAGTTCATACAATGGCGTGCCTTCCTCAAGGATTAGGGCATAAGCAGAAATATGTTCAACCCCCATTTTCACAGCTTTATCCAGTGATTCAATCCACTCATCTACACTTTGGTTGGGCAGGCCAAACATCAGGTCGAGATTTATGTTGCCAAAACCCGCCCTCCTGGCCCAATCCACTCCCCGTTCTACATCCACTACACTGTGAATTCTACCCAGAGTCTTAAGGTGTTTATCCTGACCAGCCTGCATTCCAATACTAATCCTGTTTATTCCAGCTTCTCTTAATACCTTTAGCTTCTGGGGATTTAATGTTTCTGGGTTTGCCTCCGTTGTGATCTCCGCTTCATCGCAAATCAGGTAGCTTTGCTTAAAATAATCCAGCAGCTGCACAAGTTCCTTCTCATGGTAAAGGGTGGGAGTTCCCCCACCCAAAAATATAGTCTTTATCCGTCTACCGGCTATCTTGCACTTTACCTGATCTGCCTCAACTTTCAGAGCCTTTAGATATTCATCCATCAAATGACCCTTTTGGGCATAAGATGGAAAGTCACAATACAAGCATTTTCTTAAACAGAAAGGTATATGGACATATAGACCTATAGTACCCGATTTCATGCAGAATACCCCCATACCTAATCGAACTTTAGCACCGACATAAATGCCTCCTGTGGCACCTCGACGGATCCCACCTGTCGCATTCGCTTTTTACCTTCCTTTTGCTTTTCCAAGAGCTTTCTTTTTCGGGAGATATCACCGCCATAGCATTTAGCCAATACGTCTTTCCTCAATGCCTTTATGGTTTCCCGGGCAATGATCTTGTTGCCTATAGCCGCTTGAATCGGTATTTCAAACATCTGTCTGGGAATAAGCTCTTTTAGTTTTTCTGCTATTCCTCTACCTCTGGTATAGGCCTTATCTTTATGGACTATTAGGGATAAGGCGTCTACAACCTCACCATTTAAGAGAATATCTAACTTAACAAGATCCGATTGCTGGTATCCTATTAGCTCATAATCAAAAGAGGCATAACCCCTGGTTCTGGACTTTAAGGCATCGAAGAAATCATAGATGATTTCATTTAGAGGAAGCTCATAGGTAATGAGTACCCGTGTTTCTTCCATATATTCCATATCCTTATATGTTCCCCGTCTTTCCTGGCATAGTTCCATAATCGCACCTACATATTCAGTCGGTGCCATTATCTGAGCATTTACTACGGGTTCTTCCATATAGTCGATTTCAGCTGGATCAGGTAGGTTGGTAGGATTTGAAATGTCCAGTTCAATACCATCGTCCATGACCACTTTATATATAACACTGGGCGCTGTGGTGACCAGATCAAGATCATATTCCCTCTCCAGCCGCTCTTGAACAATATCCATGTGAAGGAGTCCCAGAAATCCACAACGAAAACCAAAGCCCAAAGCCACTGAGGTTTCAGCCTCAAAGGATAATGAAGCATCGTTTATCTGGAGTTTATGGAGGGCTTCCCGCAATTCCTCATACTTGGCTCCATCGGCAGGGTAAACACCGCAATATACCATAGGATTTACCTTCCTATATCCCGGTAATGGGTCCTTAGCTGGATTGTCTGCATGAGTTATGGTATCGCCCACCCTGGTATCCCTGACATTTTTTATGCTGGCCGCTACATACCCCACCTCTCCTGCTTTTAGCTCCGGGACCGACGTAAGGAATGGCTTAAATACTCCTACATCCGTTACTTCAAATTCTTTACCCGTAGCCATCATCTTTATCTTGTCCCCGACCTTGAGTTTACCTTCTTTGATTCTTATATAAGCGATAACTCCCTTGTAGTTATCGTAAAATGAATCAAATATTAGAGCCTTGAGGGGTACATCTTCATCTCCTGCCGGAGCTGGAATTGAGCTTATAATCTTTTCAACAACCGCTTCTATACCAATACCGTTCTTGGCCGAGATCAAAGGTGCATCTTCAGCAACCAGACCTATGACATCCTCTATCTCCTTCTTGACCCAATCGGGTCTGGCGCTAGGTAGATCAATCTTATTTATAACCGGTACAATCTCCAAATCGTGCTCCAAGGCTAAATATACATTTGCCAAGGTCTGTGCCTCGATACCCTGGGAGGCGTCTACCACCAATATAGCACCCTCACAGGCTGCCAAGCTTCTCGATACCTCATAGGCAAAATCCACATGCCCAGGTGTATCTATTAAGTTTAGTATATACTCTTCTCCATCCTTATCCTTGTAGGTTAATCGAACAGCCTTGGACTTTATGGTTATACCCCGCTCCCTCTCAAGATCCATATCATCCAGAACCTGTTTTTCCATATCCCTTTCAGTTAATACCCCGGCTATTTCCAGTATCCTGTCTGCCAGGGTAGATTTTCCGTGATCGATATGGGCAATAATACAAAAATTCCTTATCTTATCTTGTCTAGCATCGGACATGCTTATTGTTTCCCCCTTAAAAATCGTAGCATAAAATTTATTTGTTTTATATTAAATCACAGCTGTTGAACCAGTAAAAAGCTTAATATATTCAGTGTGATAATGAACTATATGAATGAAATTGGTTTTGCTCACCGCAAAAACCATCATCCATATAATAATCAATAAACCACAAAAAAGCAACTGATTTATAGCCCTGCAGACCTTTGCACCTTATTTTTGGAAATATAGAAGGTCAATAACCTCACCAGTCCTATACCCGATATCCGACTTTTCAGGTAAATCCGGGTACAACCTTGTTCTGGATGATTTTCTAAATATGATGGACTTTACTTCTAAAATAGCTATATCAATGCATGAAACGCCGGGATTCTTCCAATGAGATATCCTTATGCAGAGCCGAATTTAATCCATCAGATATAATCTGTGATATATTGTCTATTAGCATGTCCACTTCTTTTGGCGTTACAACCAGATCACCCAGTCCCTGGCTCAGGACCTCATTGACCATGGCATCCAATTGGCTCTCCGGCATCTCCCTGATTATTTTGTAGAATGCCGTGCCAGGTGCCGTGTGTTTGGAGAATTCTTCAATTAACATTTCCAAGGAATCTCTTCCTATAGTGTGTGCATACACTACCGTGGGAACACCTATGGCTATGGTTTTAATGCCAAGACTCTGCTCGTTTATTCCCATCCTTTTATTCCCTATGCCAGATCCCGGGCTTATACCCGTGTCTGCAATTTGGATAGTGGTACCTATTCGTTGAGTCTTGCGTGATGCCAGGGCATCTACAACGATTACTAAATCAGGCTTAATCCTGTCGACTAAACCCTTAACGATTTCACCTGTTTCTATACCTGTTATCCCCAACACGCCCGGCGCTATGGCACACACTGGCCGAACCCGCTCATCAACCTGATCTGGTATCAACTCAATAACATGACGTGTAATCAGCATCCTATCTACTACCTTCGGACCTAATGAATCCGGTGTAATATTCCAATTGCCGAGTCCAACCACCAGTATATTACTTTCCTTACTCAAATCTACCAGAGTTTTAATCTCCTGGCTTAGCTTTAGACTAACTTGTTCGGCAAATTCCATATCACCGTATTTTATGTCCTCAGCCTCTATAGTAATATAGGTCCCCATAGGTTTCCCAATTTTGGTTTCACCTGCAGGGCTGGTAATCCTAACCCGTGTTATCCCTATACCTTCACTTACATAATTCTCACTTTCGATTCCTTCCAAATCATTGCTTTGCTGTCCGTATAGCTCTCTGGCCTCCATGGCCAGATCTGTTCTAATGCTGGTCAATATCTTCACCTCTCAAAATTAATGAATTGTTTAGGTTCCTGGACTTTTTAACAGGAAATAGGTTAGTTCGATATTTTCATGTCTCACCCTGATTGCGATTAGAAAATCCATATTTCCATATCCCTATATTGACCACCTGTTAAATTTTTATACGATTACAACCTGGTAAACGGTCAAAAATACTACAATCCACTTGCCTTTTCCCATCTCCCATGATAAAATTAATTTCGTTGAATCAATCAAGGAGGTGAATTATTTGGCTAACATAAAATCTTCAATGAAAAGAATAAAGATTGCAAATACCAGAACTTTGCGAAACAAGTCAATAAAATCCGGCTTTAGAAGTGCCATTAAAAAATTGGAGACAGCCATTTCTGAAGGTGATTTGGATAAGGCCCGTACCCTATATCCGGAGGTCAGTAGTAAATTGGACAAAGCTGCTGCAAAGGGCGTACTCCATAAAAATGCCGCTGCCAGGAAGAAATCCAAGCTGGCTTTAAAACTAAAAATGGCTCAAGAATAACTGGTTATTTTATGGCAAAAAGCTTCCCGGGGATGGAAGCTTTTGTTGTATTTATATATTGGTTTAAAAAATATCCCAAAATATTTAATAAATAATTATAGGTGTTTAGTTACTGACTACACATCTTAATTATGATGAGTTCCAGACCCATTATGTCTTGAACCCTGCCCATCTTTATCCCATAATCTACCCTTAAGCATAAGTCCAATCCTCTTTTAAGCTGTTCTATGGTAAAGTTTCTGCCTTGGGACAGGCATTTTTTCACTACGAACAATCTCTGTTTTAACTTAGTGGCTATTGCTTCATAAGTATACCCCATATTATGATAGCTCTTGGATTGAAGTATCAATCTAAACTGCCTGGCGATCATTGCCAGAATTGGTTGTATAGCTTGTCCTCTCCCATAAATCAGGTTACCCAATACCATCAAAGCTTCATCAGCCTTCTTTTCTCCAATAGCATCAACCAATTTAAAAATACTCTGCTCCAATGTAGGTATTATTACTTGTTCCATAGCCTCACGGTCAATGTCTTTACGTTCTCCTATGTATGAAATTAGTTTTTTTAGTTCGTTTGATATTTCTTCTAAATTATTGCCCACAAGATCAATCAAATATCTGGCATCACTATAGGCAATCCTTTTACCCTGCCTTTCTACGGTCTGGTTAATCCAAGTATAGAGTTCCCTATCATTAAGATGCTGAAATTCCAAAGCCTTACCTGTTCTATTGATATACCTGTATATTTTCTTCCTCTTATCAATAGTACCACGACAATACAAGATCAGGCAGGTAGTTTCGGACATGTTCTTTATATAATCCAAAAACCTGTTTTCATCTACATCACCATCGGGCTTCCCATTCAAAACTGAAAGATCCTTTACTATTACCAATCTTTTATCAGCCATAAAGGGCAGGGTTTCGCATGCGTTAACTATGGTATCTAAGTCAACTTGACTACCATCTATCTGGGTATAGTTTAGATCCTTAAGATGTGGATCTACCAAGGCCTCTATCGTTTGGTGCAGGGCTTGTTGTTTAACATATTCTTCCTCGCCAAAAAAAAGATAGACGCCTTGCCAGCCACCTGCCTTTATTTCTCTAAAGATCCTGCGATAATCCATACTCTTCCCCCTAAACTTAACTAAGAATTGGTATCTGGACTGCCTGATCTATAAATAATACCTGCCACCGACAGATTGGAATGCATTAGGGATATGATTAAGCATCGGCTGCCCGGATCTTCCAGGCATAACCTCTACTACATCAAAACGAAAAGGGGCTTCATATAAACCCTTCTCCTTGATATAGATTGAGGCCATCTGAATATATTTTTCTTGCTTCCTCCTGCCTATAGCTTCTATAGGAAAACCATATGCGGCGGAGGTTCTGGTCTTTACCTCAACAAATACCAGACATCCTCCATCTAGGGCAATTATATCAATCTCTCCCAATTTACAGCGATAGTTCTTTTCCCGTATAACAAAACCTTGATCCTCCAAATAGTCCCTGGCCTGCCTTTCTCCCCATCTTCCCAGCTCTATACGATTCATTCTTTTATCTCCAAGTCTTATTTGCGACAACTCTAGAAGCTTATAAAGCATTTACTAATACATGCAAATAGTCGCAGATATTGTTTATTCCATCTGGCATCAGTAGGTATCACATGAAGTTAACTAATTACCTAATCTTTTCTACCAAGAATAGTTAGGGTTCCACTAGTCTATAAACTTATGAATAAAGCTACGCCTATGAATAGGGCATGGACCAATCTGCCTTATTATATCGATGTGGCTACCGGTCCCATACCCCTTATGCTTATTAAAGCCATACTGGGGATATTCCCTATGCCACTCGGCCATTTCTCTATCTCTAATTACCTTCGCAACGATTGAAGCAGCCGCTATAGAATGAGAGCGACTATCTCCTTTTATAAGCGGGATATAGGGAACTGTAAAGTTACCATCCATAGCATCCACCAATAGAAAATCTATATCTGGATAACATTGGGACACAGCATGCTCCATAGCGGTACGGGTGGCCTCTAAAATATTGATCCTGTCGATTTCCACCGGGTCAACACGGCCTATACCTACTGTTTTCGCCTTTTTCATAATCAACTCAA
>JAAYRX010000069.1 GCA_012518535.1 Clostridiales bacterium
TGGGGAAGAAACACAATAAAAAGATCATGCTCCATTCCTGTGGCTCCATCTACAGGATAATACCGGATTTGATCGATGCCGGTGTGGATGTCCTTCATCCCATACAGGCCCAGGCCAGGGGGATGTCAGCAAAGGAGTTGGCGCAATACAAGAATGATCTGGCTTTTGTAGGCGGCATTGATGCCCAAAATTTTATTGTAAATGCTACGCCGGAGGAAGTCAGGGAGGAAGTTAAGCGGGTTAGGGATATCCTGGGGCCCAATATAGTTATATCCCCAAGCCATGAGGAGATACTGCCGAATGTCCCTTCTGCAAATACCCTTGCAATGGCCAGGGCAGCCAAAGAGGATTAGACCCAATCCTGCATACTACCGAAGGTAGATGCTTTGAAATTTGACCTATTTATTTCGTATGGGAGGATGGTTTATTCTGGCAGATTCCAAATTAATCCACAAATCCATATCAATGAAGTCATCCGCTTATCAATAGTCCATTACCTGGTCAATAAACTGGGACAAGATGTAAGCTATAGATCTAATAATAGGGAGGATATAGGGATATGGAAAATGAACTAAAAATTAAAATGTACTCATTCACGCTGGATTGCAAAGAACCCCACAGGTTAGCAGAGTTTTATGGGTCCCTGATGGGGTGGGAGGTAATGCCCTTAGGTGATGATTGGGCGTGCGTATACGCACCTGGCACCAATCAGGGGGGGTATCCCTGCATCCTGTTTCAAAGCAACCCCGACTATGAACCGCCTGTATGGCCGGAAGAACCTGAAGCACAACAGCAGATGGCCCATATCGATTTTGCCGTCAACGATTTGGAAAAGGCCGTTCAACATGCAGTCCAGTGCGGAGCAGCCATTGCCGATGAACAGTTCTCCGAAGATTGGACGGTTATGCTTGACCCCGCCGGTCATCCCTTCTGCCTGTGTGATATGAAATCCATCATTGAGAGTCCTCATTTCGGCCTGTTATAGGGTATAGCGATATTTAGAGTAGACTTGCGGTATATACATTATTGTTGCCAGTAAGCAAAACAGTATAGGGCTATTTGTTTAGCCCTATACTTATTTATAATTACGATTCACTTTTGGTATCTGTTCCAACCAACCATTTCATCCAGGGGCTTGCGTGCTTTGTCGTGGCGTTCACTATCGCCTTCTTTTTCGGGATAACCCAAAGGTAACAGGGCTACTACTTCCATATGGTCAGGTAATTCCAGCATTTCATGACAAAGCTTTGCGTCAAAGGCACATATCCAGCAGGTGCCTAAACCTTGGTCTGCTGCAGCCAGAGTCATATGGTCAACTGCAATGGCCACGTCAATATCACAGTGATCCTTGCCGTCTCCTCTCTTCCAGGAAGCACTGTGATCGCCGCATACAGCAATAATGACCGGGGCTTGTTTAAACCACTGCCTGGGATAGCATTGTCCAATCTTCTCCTTTAAATCTTCATCCTCAATAACTACAAAGTAGCGGGGCTGAAAATTACAGGCAGATGGAGACAGCCTTCCTGCTTCCAGAACCTTAACAATCTTATCCTTCTCCACTGGGGCATCCCTGAAACTTCTTACCGAGTATCTTTTCTTTGCCAGTTCCAAAAAACTCATACATACTACCTCCAATCATATTCTTAAATCGGCACAATCCGCTGGGTATGAAAAGCATCATAAGATGCTGGTAAAGAGACTTATTATTCCCACTATCACCTATAATGAAATTATTCCGTATTATGTATTTCATGTTTTTGCTGTTTGGAAGGAAGGGTATATTTTTCCTGTTATCCTGGATTACAATTGCTTACAGTGATCTATTATTACTTTAATTATACCCCTTAATCGCGTCTCCGGCAAATCCATATAGGTTAACATATCCCAAAGTAGATGCATAGTTATATAGATATCCATTGCAAAACAGTCACATACCTCCTTTTGGAACATATACTGTAAATGCAAGGTATATAGAAAGCTATATCTTGCAATATATCTAAACAGGAGGCAAATAAGTATGTTGAGTTTTAAGAATTTAACTCCGACAAATGGATTTGACTCTGGCAATCTAAACAATGCAAGGCAGAACAATTACGCATGGTCCATGAGTGATTTGGGAGATTATATATATGTAGGAACCGGTAGGAATATACCGCTTAATATTATTGCCGCTATCGTGCCGGGAGTGCAACTTCCTGCACTGATAAGCGCAAATCCAATAGATAATCTGGCAGAAATCTGGAGGTATAGAAAGGATGGGTCTCTTCCCTGGGAAAGGGTCTATAAAGCCCCGGTCAATTCCGGTATTATAGGTTTTAGGTATATGATAACCCATAGGCCTTTTGGAGGAAATCCTTGCCTCTATGCCGCAACGGTAGGCCCAAGTCCACAGGTACTAAAGAGCACCAATGGTGTCAATTGGTTTGTCTTACCCGATTCAGTCCTGCAGGGAAATTCATCAAGAGCCATGGTAGTACAGAAGGGCAAAATTTATATGTCTACCATATCAGAGCAGGATGAGACCGCCGGAGCATTGCTGTACAGCAGTCCGGATCCGGAGTTCTATCCCTGGGAAAGCCTTATAGATCCGGATGCACCCGGTTTTGATCCTAGCAAGAACCCGACAGGCCCCATATGGAATATGGAAGTCTTTAATAACAGGATCTATGTTACCGTAAGCGACCCCAATGGTGCCCAGGTTTGGAGAACAAACGGTCCTGAACCAAAACTAAATGACTGGACCCTCATAGTTGACAGGGGATTTGGAAACCCTGCAAATGTTATTACCCTGGCCACGGGTGTATTTAAAGATCATCTTTATGTAAGTGCAACCAAGGAGTTACCCTTGTCCTGGCTCATCCCCAGGGGCTGCGATATCATCAGGATAAACAAGCGTGATGAATGGGAGCTGGTTGTAGGAGGAAATCCGTTTTTGCCTGCATCAAATAGTGCTTCCGGTCTTGGGTCAGGCTTCAATAATCCTTTCAATGTCTACGCATGGCAGATACGGGAACACAAGGGCAAGCTTCTAATAACCACTTTCGATGATTCCAGCAATATGCAGTTGATCCTGGACACCCTTTTGGCTAACAGGACGGCATTGGAGGAGCGGATAGGGTCAACGGTAACAAATATATTGATTGGTATTTACAGGAGTATCGTTGAAATATTAAACGCAATAAGATATCCGATAGGATTTGATCTATACACGTCTACGGACGGCATTCATTTTAGCAAAGTTTTCCTAAATGGACTGAACAACAGGAATAATTATGGTGGCAGGATATTATACGAGGACTCCTCCAAGTGTTTGTATTTGGGAACAGCCAACCCGTTTGAAGGATGTGAAGTCTGGAAGGTAAATCCCAAGGACTGGAACCCAAAACCCTGTAATGACGATCATTATAAGGGGTTGAGGGAGATCAGAAAGATAATGGTTAAAAACTTTAGAGTTATGAATGAGAATATGCCGGCCGTTCTTGACTTTATCCCCAAGCATTTTACCCAGAAGTTTTGCTGAACAATAGCCATTACCGGCATATGATTGACTAGCATAATGCGTTAAGTTAGATAAAATATATAGATCTTTTATAGGGCTCCATTTATCCCATGAATAAGAGTAGAGTAGGAAAGGGGTAATAGGCGCCCTCTTGTTTTCCCCATATTATTAACAACAGTTAAGAAGGGACAGGAATTCAATTGACAATAATAAATTGAAAAAATTCATGTACTCAGTTTTAGCCAACGACAGGAAACGATAATAACTTATATTATTTCCTAAAATGCAAGAAAATTAGGAATAAAAACAATATTATTGACAAAGGATAGTTTTGCCATATATCATAAATATAACTAGATTCAGGGGGGTGATAATGTAATCCTGACTATTGGCTTCCTATCTTCGCAGTTGAAGGGATAATCTGAGTTTCAGAGTACCTCAGGCAGTAGAACCGAATTATCGGGTTTGGCTAAAGGTGGTATCAGTTTGAACATTTAGGTGCTTACATAGGTATCTAAAAGCAAAATAAGGAATACTACTAAGGTGAATTTTATTAAGGAGGTAAAAAAATGGATTACAAATGTTTGTTTACTCCCTTTAAAATAGGGAAGATGGAAGTAAAGAACAGGATAGTAATGTCACCCATGGGCTTAAATGCTGCCCATCCCGATGGGAGAATTGACGATGATGAAATTCATTATTTTGAAGAACGGGCCCGAGGGGGAGTAGGGCTCATCATTATGGGTTGCCAGTTCATTACGGAAGAGCTTGCCCAAGGCTCCATGGAAGGCTATTTGGATAAGACCCATGTAATACCCCCGCTAACCAACCTATGCGAAGCAGTTCAGAAATATGGCACGAAAATCAGCGCCCAAATAAGCTGTGGAACCGGGAAAAACGCCTTTAGCAACATGTTGGGCGATGTTCCCATATCAGCGTCGGAAATACCCTCCATGTTTGATCCAAATCTTTTGTGTCGTGCCCTTACCATCGAAGAAATAGATGAGATAATGGAGCAGTTTGCCTTTTCAGCGAAATTATTAAAGGATGCAGGCTTTGACGCTATAGAGGTACATGCACATGCCGGTTACCTGGTTGATCAGTTTATGTCTGCCGTCTGGAACAAGAGAACTGATAAATACGGTGGTTCCCTGGAGAACAGGATGAGATTCCCCGTTGAAATCGTTCAGGCAATCAGGGGGGCTGTTGGACCTGATTATCCCATCCTGTTCAGAATTGCCGTAAAGCATCACTTTGAAGGCGGACGTACCATTGAGGAGACCCTGCCCATGCTTAAAATACTCCAGGATGCCGGGGTTGATGCCCTTGACATCGACAGCGGAAGCTATGAGAACATAGAATACATATTTCCACCTGCATACCTGGGAGATGCATGTATGGCGGATGTATGTGCTCCGGCAAGACAAGCAGTGGATATCCCGCTGCTAAACTCGGGTAACCATACCCCTGAGACTGCCGTAGAGTTAATAGAATCGGGGAACGCTGACTTTGTAATGTTTGGACGTCCTCTAATCGCCGATCCCTATATTCCACATAAGCTGCTTAATGAAAAGAGGGATGAAGTACGTCCATGTATACGGTGCAACGATGACTGCATAGGGAGAATTATTACCCGGCTGACAAAGATAAGCTGTTCTGTTAACCCTGTAGCAGGATTTGAAAACCGTATGGACGAGAACTATGGAGAAAAAGGGAAGAAGGTAGTTGTAGTCGGGGGAGGGCCCGGGGGAATGGAGGCGGCACGAAGTGCAGCAAAGGCCGGACATGAGGTAATACTCTTTGAAAAGGATGGAGAGTTGGGAGGCCAGCTCAAGAGCGCTGCAACCCCTGATTTCAAGTCTCAGTTACGTGAATTGGTAGAATGGTACAAACGGCAGCTGGAGATACACAAGGTGGATGTCCGTCTTAATACTGGTGCAAATGAGGATTTGTCCGAACTGGAAGAGGCCGATGCGATTATTGTGGCTACCGGTGCAGTGCCTCTGATGCCGGACATTAAAGGTATAGAGAATGCAGTTGATATAATAAGTGCCCATACAAACAAGGAAAAGCTAAAGGGAGAAAGAATAATATACTGCGGCGGAGGACTTTCTGCTTGTGACAGTGCCCTGGAAAATGCCATGGAAGGCAAAAAAGTGACCATTGTTGAGATGCTGGACGACGTTGCAGTAGATGACCACTTCATTAACAAAGCAGCCCTTATTCCTATGCTGAACAAGCATGGGGTGGAAATTTATACCGGGCATAGGGTTACAGAAATAACCCCTGATGGCGTCAAGGCTGTAACAAAGGACGGCGAGGAAGTGTTTATCGAAGGGGATACCATGGTTGCCGCCTTTGGTATGAAGCCCAATAATTGTGTCAGTGAAAAAATATACTCAGAATATCACATTAAGACCCGTATCATAGGGGACTGCCAGAAAGTAGGCAGGGTAGGAAATGCTATCCGTGAAGGCTTCTATGCGGGTAGGTATATAGGATAACTTTAATCAATCATTTGCTGGTAATGACTATTGTCCGCAACTTCTAAATGAAGTCACCCGTTTATCAATAGCTCATTACCTAAGATTATGAACTAGCTACCAGAGGTTAAGTAGAGTATAGGATTAATCAGGCATTGCACTTAAGTTTAGGTGCAATGCCTGTCCTATGTTTTTAAAAACAATTGTGATAGAATAGATCCATAGAAAAGGAGAAATTAAGCCAGGACAGAAGGGGTTGCAGACCTGAAACCTTGCTTAACAGTAAATCATGTAGATGGGGTGATAGTATTGAATAAAAAGTTGGAAATTAAGGAGCTTAAACCATATCTCTACCTCCTGGATGAAGCTCATGAATCAACAGGATATCTGCTCATAGGCGAGGATAAGGCCTGTCTTATCGATACCATGATGGGCTACAATGACCTCTATCAGGCTGTCAGGTCTATAACCGACAAGCCGCTGATTGTCATAAACACCCATGGACACCCGGATCATATTTATGGGAATGTGTATTTTGATAAGGCATATATGAATCCTGCGGATCGTGAAGTGGCCAAAATATTTACTGAAAGTCCGGATTTCGTTGCAGAGTGTAAAAAAAGAGATCTCCAGATGCCTCCCTTTGAAGATATCCATGAAGGGGATGTGATAGATCTTGGAGGACGAACCCTTAAGGTCTATCAACTTCCAGGACACACCCCGGGCGGAATACTTCTTCTTTTCCCAGAAGATCGTATTCTATTTACTGGTGATACTATTAACCACCATGTATGGATGCAGCTACCGGGATCTTTAAGTCTGGGTCAATTTGCCCAGGAACTGGAGAGGCTGATGTTTTTGGAAGGGGAGGCTGACTTTATCCTTCACGGTCATGCCAGGGATTATGACGACATATCCCTTATGAGTGCGGTCCTTAACGGTGTCAGGGAAATAATAGCCGGCAAGACGGAAGCCGATAAACCTTACCGATGGTTCGGGGGCACGGATTTACAACATCCATTTGAGGTTGATCCCGATGCACATTTCCAACAGGATAATCATGTGATTTGCTACAGGGAAGATAATATAAGACGAAAATAGTACGACCATTTGCTATCATTTATATAGACAATTTATCGGGTTTATGTAAACCCTATCAGTTGCCAGTGAGAATATCTGCCGTATATTCCTCTGGCTTATTTTTTGATGCTTTTCCTGATAGTCATTCTTGTACAAGGTAATATTTAAAATATTCGGGAATATATAATATTTAAAATATTTAGATTATGATATACTTGTTTTGGGTATTATTAAATTAATGAGCCGGGAGTTAAGAAGCTTTCACTGTTAACACAGATTGGGCAGGCTGGTGTGTATTCGATTTATGGATATAGGGTTAAGATGTGATGCTATTTATAAGGAATAGTTATAGATAGATTATTTTATTTACAATAATAAGGGGGAAATGATAATGAAGAATAAAACTTTTACTGTTACGTTAACCAAGAATCCATCCATAGGCATGGATGTAATTCCAGGTCATTTTACCACTAGTCATTTTCATGCCAACCATTACCTGGATCTGGACAATCTGAAGACCAATTCCTCCGTAGCAAGAGATGTGGCCAAAGAACTGGCTTTACCCTATTTAACAAGTACACTTGTTGATACTATAGTCTGTATGGAAGGGACCGAAGTAATCGGGGCATACATGGCGGAAGAGCTACTGCGAGGAGGTATATCAGCAATCAATAGAGGTAAAGAGATTCATGTAGTAACCCCAATTAGCAATGTAAATAGAAAACTCATGTTCCAAACCAATAAACAGGAATTGATTGCCGACCGGAGTGTAGTAGTCCTGGTCTCTTCCATATCCAGTGGGATAACCCTCAACAGCGCATTGGATTGTCTATCATATTATGGCGGTAAAATAGTTGGAGTATCGGCCTTGTTTAATGCCGGGTCCATACAATATGATGAAGAGATCCATTCTTTGTTTACCAATAAAGACATAGTAAATTACCAGCTCTTCAGGCCACATGATTGTCCTATGTGCAGAGAAGGCCGTAAATTGGATGCTATTATCGTCCATGATGGCTATATTAGGATTTAGGCAGTGATAAGTAGTTGATACTATTGCTCTCATTACCATCCTTATTCAGGTGGTGGGTCAGGGCATATTCGTGTAAAAATAGGACAAAAAAGGGATCCTAACAGATCCCTTTACTTACTTTCCCAGTAAGCTTTCTTTTTCTGATAGATGAAACCCTATCATATTCTTAAGGCTGGGCCTTTTTGGTTAACATGGACTGGACTTTCTCGAATTCATCCTTGATTACCTGTTGGGCTCCACCTGTCAATTTGCTAACCACAAATATGGCGATGGTTGCAAATACGAAGCCGGGTAGCAATTCGTAGATTTCAAACATGCCGCCGCTCAACTTGTTCCATACGATAGATGTAATACCACCTACCAACATACCGGCGAAAGCCCCGTGCCTGTTCATATCCTTCCAATAGAGGGAAACTACTATAATTGGTGCAAAAGTTGATCCAAGACCAGCCCAGGCATAGGAAACCAAATCCAGAACTTTGTTATCCGGATTCAAGGCCATAACAAAAGCAATTGCTGCTATAATTGCAACTGCAATCCGGCCGATTATAACCAGTTCCTTATCGCTGGCTTCCCTCTTGATAAAGACCTGATAGAAGTCCTTGGTCACGGAGGAAGAGGCAACAAGCAGCTGGGAGTCAACTGTGCTCATGATAGCCGCCAATACGCCAGCCAGGAATATACCTCCAATGGCAGGATGGAAAATGGCTTGGATCAAGACCATAAAGACTTTTTCTTCGTCAGCCCCTTGGAGGGGTGAATCCTTGAGGAAAGTCATTCCCAGGACACCTATCAAAACTGCGCATAACAGACCTAAGAATACCCAAAAAATTGCTATGCGCCTGGCTCTTTTTGTTTCATCGGCATCTCTTATTGCCATAAAGCGGGTTATAATATGGGGCATTCCAGGATATCCAAGACCCCAAGCCATAAGGGAGGCTATTGCCCAAAATCCCAGCGTACTACCATCTGGATTTTTTAACAGGTTAAGGACATGGGGATTAATTTCCTTGGCGGAGGTGATAGCTGTCTGGGTTCCGCCCAAGGCTGATATTACCCCTATGGGAACCCCTACCAAGGCTATTATCATCAATAAACCCTGGAACAGATCTGTCCAGCTGACGGCTAAAAATCCACCCAGGACAGTATATATCAGGATCACCGCACACCCTAAAATGAGGCCGTTTATGTAACTTAATCCGAAAACCGTGTTGAAGAGACGGGCACCTGCCACAAAACCCGATGCAGTATATATAAGGAAAAACAGTACTATAAAAAAGGCTGAGACTACCCTTAATATACGGCTGCTGTCTCTGAATCGATTATCGAAGTAATCTGAGATTGTAACGCTATTACCGGACACCTCCGTATAAA
>JAAYRX010000070.1 GCA_012518535.1 Clostridiales bacterium
CTTTGGAAGGCCACCTGGGTAATACAACCGTTTTTATTGGCTACATGTGCAAGGGACCTGGCCTGATGTATGGTAAGGGCAAGAGGTTTTTCTATAAAAAGATTCAGCCCTCTCTCCAAACACCACAGCCATATATCGTAGAACAGATGGGGTTGACCGATTGCAAACACGGCATCCGGTTTAATATCCTCTATCATTCTCTGATAATCATAGACCGATTCACCGTATCTTCTTTCAACACCATACTTATCAGCAGTTTTGTTTAACCGCTCCTTGTCAATATCACAAATAGCCGCAATCTCAACATTGTCCATGTCTGCCAGGGATGGATAGATGACGCTGTTGGCCCGGTCACCGGCACCGATCATGACCACCTTGAGCTTTTGGTTCGCCTGCATAGCCCTCCTCCTTCACAATAAAATATTTAATTTTGCCTGGTTGATATAGTCGATACAATCGGTCCCTTGTGCTATTACCTCTTGTATTGTTCGGCTTCGCATTATTCACTGCAAGACCGGTTCTAAACAATCCACTTATTCGAACAATGATTTTACATAGCCTATATCCTGGGCTATATACTCGTTCACCCTATCTTCATCGGTGTATTCCGCCGGCAGGCAAATAACTCCCTCATAGCCCCTGTCCTTTAGGTATTTGGCAGCCCGATACCATGGGCTCAGGCCGTACCTGCCCAAGGTAAAGTGTCTATCCCATTCAGCTACGGGAGCTTCGGGACCGTTGACCTGTTTGTAGAAGGCATTTTTCAGATTCACCATGCAAAGGTGGGACCAGACAATATCCAAGCCCAGCTCCGGCTCCTCCCCGGCCAAACCGCTATGGGCTGCATCCCATATGGCACCAATATGTTTGGGGTCGAAATCCTCTATCAGGTGTAACAGGCCCATTGCACTTTGGACGTAGAGGCCAAAATGATGCTGTATACCAACCTTAACACCATATCTTTCGCACAGGGGAATTATTCCCTCCAGTTCCCTCTTAACCTTTGCCTCCGAAGCCATATATCCTATGGTTGGGTCGATAGTTATCATAATCCGAATGATGGGAACCCCGGCCTTTGCGCATCCGGCAAATACCCTCTCATCCGTGCTGCTGGCAACGCTGGTAACCTCAAGCCCAAAATCCTTGAGCCTGCTCACCAATTCCGGCAAACCTCTTTCCGCATTTTCAGGTTCAACCTGATACCCCTCCCTAAGGGGAAATTCGATTCCATCAAAACCCAATCCCTTTATGAGACTCCCCAGTTCCTCAATGGTTTGGGTTCTCCAGGGTTTGGTAAATACTGAATAGGTGATCTTTTTGCCCACTTCCATCGCTCCTTTTATTATTTTATTAATACACTTTATTAAGATTATCATCCGAAAAATATGCCGAGTTGTAGGGGTGTGTTAATATATTCTTTTAATGATATATATCCATATTACATCTCGTTGATAGCCTTTAAGAAACTGTTAAATTTCCAATACATTTCCAAAAATTCGTTTATTATTGGATATTGGAGTGATATAATAAACCATGCTCAATACCAGGGATTTGATCAGATATACCAGCCACTATTTATAACAAAAAGCATATGTATCTATATCTCCTACCAGGATGACAAGGGACATGTTTCTGATTCTTTTTATGGAAGGTCGGTATTACCATGAATAAATACCTTAGAGCACAATCCCTCTTACTATACTTCTTTGTTTCAGTATTGTTTTATGAAATTATTTTAAAAGTCGCCACCATGCAGCCCTTTTATAGGTTTGATCTATTCTATATGGCCATGTTCGGTCTTTCCTTCTCCATTATTTTTTATTTGCTTTCCAGCCTGTTTAGCGGCAAGGACAAGTTTGGGCTGACATTTGTCCTCCTGCTTCTCCTGAGCCTGATCTTTTCTTCTCAAATGGTATACTACAAATTTTTCAAGACCTTTTATACCTTGTATTCTGCCGGTCGTGGGGGACAGGTCATGGAGTTTTGGAAGGATATCCTTTATGTCTTGTCCAGAAACTGGGTGTGGTTTACCCTGTTCTTCCTCCCTCCCATAACAATTCTATTTCTTAAGAATAGAGTGGTTTTTTGCAGACGCCCCAGTGTCGGGTCCTTCCTGGTGCTGCTGTTTCTGCTAATCCTCGTCAATGTTTTAGCCATTGGGGACATCTATTTGGGAGACAGGCAGGTAAATTCCCATTATGAGCTATACTATAATCCGGGTAATCCCTTGTTAACTGCACAGAAGCTGGGCCTTTTGACCAGTTTGCGCCTGGATGCCCAAAGATTAATTTTTATGAATAATCCAATAGACAGCATCATAAAGGACAAGGCAAAGGCAGAGGAAGTATTTAAGCCTGTTGATCCCGAAAATGATATCAAAGAGCCCATAGAACCTGCAATGTCTGAAGATATTGACGAAGAGCCTGTAGAGGAACAGCCGGAACCCATCTTTGATCCGAATATTATGGATATAGATTTCACACAACTTATAGCCTCTGAGACGGATGATGACCTTAAAGATATGCATAAGTACTTTTCAGAGGTTCCGCCCACAAACAAGAATGAGTATACAGGGAAATATAAAGGGTATAACCTCATCCTCATTACGGCTGAGAGTTTTTCACCCTATGCGGTGCATAAGGATGTAACTCCCACCCTGTATAAAATGGTGCATGAGGGCTACAATTTCACAAACTTTTACACTCCCATATGGGAGGTAAGTACCCTGGATGGCGAATATGTGGCCTCTACCAGCCTTCTACCCAAGAGAGGGGTCTGGAGCCTTTATTTATCGGGAAGTATATCCATGCCCTTTACCATGGGAAACCAGTTAAGGGCCTTGGGCTACAATACCAGAGCATACCATAACCATTCCTATGATTACTACAGGCGGGATCTCTCCCATCCAAACATGGGGTATGATTATAAGGGCATAGGTAACGGCCTTGTAATGTCCAAGGCCTGGCCCAGGTCAGACCTGGAGATGATGGAAAAGACCATCCCGGAATACTTAGCCGATGAACCCTTCCATACCTATTATATGACCGTAAGCGGTCATATGCAGTACAATTTCATAGGCAACCATATGGCCATAAAGAATAAGGAGCTTGTCAAGGATCTGCCCTATACCGATGCCGGTAGGGCATATATGGCCACCCAAATTGAATTCGACAGGGCTATGGAGTACCTGTTGAATCAGCTGGAAGAAGCCGGGATCGCAGAAAGAACCCTCATTGCCATAAGCTCCGACCATTATCCCTACGGCCTTGAAAAAAATGAACTGGACGATCTGGCCGGTCATACCCTTGAAGAGAATTTTGAGCTCTATAAGAATACTTTTATACTCTATACCAAGGGCATGGAGCCTGTAACCATAGATAAACCCTCTTCCAGTTTGGATATTATACCCACCCTCTCCAACCTGCTTGGCCTGGAATACGATTCCAGACTCCTAATGGGCAGGGATATCTTCTCCGATTCGGAGTCCCTGGTCATATTCCTGAATAGGAGCTTTATAACTGATAAGGGACGATACGACGCCGAAAAAAAGATATTCTATCCCAGCCAGGGCCAGGAGGTCAGTCAAGGGTATATCGATAATATCCTGGATATAGTGGAGAAAAAGTTCTATTATTCTGCCAAGGTTCTGGACACTGATTATTATAAATATGTACTAAATAATTAATTAACCTGTTGTGCCAGCCAACCTTATGACGGTAATAGCTATTAAACTCCTACTACCATCTCAAGAGTAACTGCACAGCTTTGGAATTCAGGTCTAACTATTCTCATGGGAGGATGGTCTATTTC
>JAAYRX010000014.1 GCA_012518535.1 Clostridiales bacterium
CCTGCTTATAGTCAATAGTTCTTTGGTCAATAAAAAGGCCAAAAGGGATGATATAGATGCCTATTATGTGCCAGCCAATGAAATTGCAGATCAACTGGGAAATTTCCGGGTAGCCAATATGGTAATGTTAGGTGCATACTTGGAGAAAACCCAGGTGCTTTCCTTAGATTCCGTTATGAAATCTTTGAGGGAAGTTTTAGGTCCAGACAAGGAGCACTTAGTTCCAATAAACCAAAAGGCTTTAGAAAGAGGTGCCCGGTTGGTAACTTCTTTGCATCAGAGCGTTTAGCTAATCTATAGCGCAGGTTGTTTTGATATATTAAGCCACTACCGTTATAAAAGCTATTATTTTACGCGTTGAGCTAATCAATCATATGCCGATAATGGCTATTGACCGCTCTGTAACATCGTAAGAGTAACTTTATCGTTGAAGTTTCAAAAAAAATTATAACTTATTATAGCAAAGGTTAATGATGAGGTTTATTTATGTGTTTTAGAGATAGCCCTGGGACAAATATAGTTCTAAGGGCTATTTATTTTGCGATTATTACCTTATCTTGTAAAGCATTTAGGAAAGTAGTATACTATACTTGATTGATGGAGAATTAGGCAACTGCCTGGAACAATAGTTTTTGACCTTCTTATGGGCTTTGTGGACTCAATGATGTTAATAAATTGGAAGGATGAAGCGAATGATACTTAGGGAATTGCTGGCCAGCACCCCTGTTTTTGAAATAGTTGGTCGTAGGAGAATTGACATAAAAGGCATAGCCCTGCATCCAAAGGATGTAAAAAAAGGATATCTGTATATATATGGTACAGAAAAGCCGGAAATGTCCTACGAACAGGCCATAGATCAAGCCATTCAAAACGGTGCCATAGCCATTGTCATTGGCAGTGAAAATGAAATACCGGAAAACAATATTACCTTTATTAGAACATATCACTACAAACGTTTTCTTTCCGCAGTATCCAGGAATTTTTACAACAATCCATCCCAGAATATGAGCCTGGTTGGTATTACTGGTTCACATGGGAAGACTACAGTTGGATGGATGATAAAATCCATTTTAAACGTAGCAGGTATTCCAGGGGTTATGCTAGGTATTGATTATTGTCAAGTAGGCGACCACTCATGGAATGAATATTCTGGAGGTATGAACCCTCTTAATATTAATGAGTTCTTATACAAGGCCGTGAAGGAGGGGGTCCACTGGGGTATAATTGAATGTACCTATACCGGTATCGCGGAAGACCGATTCAGCCATATATGGTTTGATGGTATTATATATACCGACTTATACACGTATTTTCAAAACCAAAAGGCTGATTATCACTATTTTGAGATGAGAAAAACTCTGATCGATCATTTAAAGACCACTCAAAGTCCCGTTGTCGTCAATGTAGACGATTTCTATGCCTTTCATTTGATACGTGACAGCAGTGTAGGTTACGGTTTGTTCAATGAGGCAGATATTACCGTGCGGGACCTGGAGCTTTTCCCCGATTCAAGTAGCTTTTTGTTGATAACCCCGAAAGGGAAAAGGAGAGTCAAACTGAGCATTCCAGGCATACATAATGTCTATAACGCCTTGGCCGCTACAGGTTGGGGACTGGCCGAAGGCTTGGACCTGGATGACGTTGTCAAGGGGATAGAGGTTTTTGAGGATATGCCCGGAACAGTAAATCAGGTAGGGTTTGTAAACAGCATATTGGTAAAGGATATCTTAGATTCGGATCTGGATGAGATAGAGAAAGTCTTTGAAAGCCTGGAAGATCGGGATGGTATAGTTACTGTCCTATGTATGGATGACTCCAAGGATGTTGATAAGTACAAAAGATTGGGTGATATCATAGGTCAGCACGGCGGCCATTGTATTATTATCCATGATTATTTTACTAATCGTAACATGGACGAGATGGAAGCTGCAGTAGAGAAAAAAATGGACAATATAAAAGTTCATCATGAAACCGATTATTATAAGGCTATTCAAAAGGCCACCTCATTTTTACCCCAAGGCGGTCATATCCTGTTGGTTAGGGGGTAAAATAGTTCCTAATGCTTCTAAAAAGATAGGACACCCTACTTAATACTAAAAGGAGTGATTGAATGGATGCCAAAGCGTTTTTAAAAGAGTTGATTGATATCCCTGGCGTTTCGGGGCATGAAGATGAGATCTCCAGGGTAATAATGGATGCATTTAAACCCTATTGTCATGAAGTACGCCGTGATACCTTTTTTAATGTGTACGGCAAAAAAATAGGCAATGTCGGGCATAAGGGACCCAGGGTAATGTTGGCTGCCCACTTGGATGAGATTGGTCTGATGGTAAAGGACATCGATGACAAGGGATTTATTAGTTTTACTAATATAGGTGGGGTAGATCAAAGGATTCTTCTATCCCAGGAAGTGATTATCCATGGTAAGGAAAAGTTGTACGGTGTTATAGGAGCAAAGCCTCCCCATCTGCAGGAAAAGGGAGAAACGGAAAAAGCCGTACCAATGGACGAAATGGTTATTGATGTCGGGCTTCTCCCGGATGAGGTTAAAAAGAAAGTTACAATTGGAGATTTAATTACTTTCAAAAGTCCACTGATAAGCCTGAACGGCAATATGGTTTGCGGCAAATCCATTGACGATAGGGCAGGCGTGGTTATGATGCTTGAGACCATGAAGGAATTGGATAAGCTGGTCTTTTCAGGGGAAGTTTATTTCGTGGCAACCTCCCAGGAAGAAGTAGGTACCAGGGGTGCAATCATAAGTACCTATAGCGTTGATCCGGATATAGGTATTGCTGTAGATGTCACCCATGGTGACACCCCGGACGCACCAAAAGATGAGACCCATGCCATGGACAAGGGCCCGGTTATCGCAGTTGGGCCAAATATGCATCCCAAATTAACGGAAAGGCTAATAAACGTTGCGGATGATAATGAAATAGGATACCTGATCGAGGTCGAACCCGGCCTTACGGGGACGGATGCCAGGTCGATGCAGGTCTCACGTGAGGGTGTACCTACTGTATTGATAGAGCTCCCCTTGAGATACATGCATACCACAGTCGAGACCTTGAATATGGAGAATATTAGGAAGGCAGCCAGACTAACTGCCCTATTTATTGCGTCTATGAAGGAGGGATGGGAAGAATGTCTGACTTATTGAAACGACTAACCAGTGCCAGGGGGGTTTCCGGCGATGAAGGACAAATCAGAAAAGTCATAATTGATGAGATCACACCTTTGGTTGACGAAGTACATATAGACAGGATGGGTAATGTAATAGGTTATAAGAAAGGTACCAATCCCAAACGCAAGGTAATGCTCTGTGCCCATATGGATGAAGTGGGGTTCATAATTACCAGAATTGAAGACAATGGAATGCTAAAGTTTGCAACTGTAGGCTCTATCGATTCAAGAATTCTTCCCTCAAAAAGAGTAAGGATCGGGGATAAGGGAGTTCCCGGAGTATTGGGAATAAAAGCCATACACCTTCAGGAACCTGCAGAGCGTAGAAATGCCGTTAAGGCTAAACAAATGTATATCGATATAGGAGCCAGGAGCAGAGAAGAAGCGGAAAAGCTGGTAAATCTGGGCGATTATGCTGTTTTTGACAGTGATTTGGTCTATTTTGGGAATGGTAGAGTAAAGAGCAGGGCGCTTGATGATAGGGTTGGATGCTTTACCCTAATCGAATCCCTGAAAGGTACTTATCCCTTTGATCTATATGCCTGTTTTACAGTTCAGGAAGAAGTGGGACTCAGAGGAGCAAAGGTGGCTGCATATCATATACAACCGGATATCGGACTGGTTGTGGAAGGAACTACATGTTCAGATGTCCCGAAAGTGGAGCCCCACAGGCATACTACCAGAATGGGTGATGGGCCGGCTATATCCATTGCTGATCTGGCTTCATACAGCAATAAAAGAATGGTCTCCTTTTTGATCGAGTGTGCAAAGAATGCCGGCATACCCTATCAGATTAAAGAAGGTGTAACCGGTGGCAATGATGCAGGCGAAATCCAAAGATCACGGGGTGGTGCCATGACCGCTGTCATATCGGTTCCCTGCCGATACATTCATTCACCTTCATCGGTAATGGATTTAAAGGATCTGGATAACACTGTTAGGTTGGTTAAAGAATTCTTAGAAGGATGTGAAAGTTTATGATAGACTTGATCCAAAAACTATCAGGGATTTATGGTCCCTCAGGCAATGAGGAATTGGTAAGCGAGGCCATTCGCAAGGAGATAGAGTCCTATGTAGATGAAATAGATATTGATGTCATGGGTAATCTCATAGCAGTTAAGAAGGGAACAGGTGACGGTAAAAGAGTCATGCTGGCAGCGCATATGGATCAAATCGGGCTGATGGTTACCCACATCGATGAAAAAGGCTTCTTAAGGTTTGCGAACCTTGGGGGCATATCCGTAGCTAATTCCATCTGTCGTAGAGTGGTGTTTAAAAACGGAACAGTTGGGGTAATAGGATATGAAACCGAACTGAACAGCTGGAAGGATATCACCCTGTCCAAGATGTATATAGATATAGGAGCCTCTGACAGGGAGGAAGCCGAGCGTTTGGTCAAGATAGGCGATGTAGCGGTATATCACTCCTTGTTTAGTGCCAGCAACGGCAAATATATTGGGGGAGCTATGGACGATAGGGCTGGATGTGCCCTTTTAGTTAAGACCATAAAGAGTATCGGAGATACCCCCAATGACCTGTATTTCGTATTTACTGTCCAGGAGGAGTTGGGTCTAAGGGGTGCGAAAACGTCGGCTTACGCCCTGGAACCTGATCTGGCTATTGCGGTTGACGTCACGGCTACAGGCGATACCCCTAAAAGTAAACCCATGGCAGTATCATTGGGTGGGGGTCCTGCCATAAAGATTAAGGATGCATCGGTACTTGCACATCCCAAAGTCAAGGAATTAATGATAAAGACAGCTCAAAAACATGGTATTCCTTACCAGTTGGAAATTTTAGAATATGGAGGAACGGATTCAGGTGCTATACACCTTTCCAGGGGAGGGGTTCCCTCCGGAGTACTCTCCATTCCCTGCAGATATGTCCACAGCGACAGTGAGACTATAGACGCTGATGATATGGATAATGGGGTTAAGCTACTCGCCAGGATTTTGGAAGAGGACATTAATATATAATGGTTAATCAGCCTGAGCTGATCAATCAACCATTCGGGGTTTGCCATGTATATAGCAAACCCCATTTTAATATTGTTCAATAATGATGGTAAACCCTATAGATGTATGATATATTATTATTGGATCTTTATCTGAATGGGGGAGGGTGAAAGAATGCCAGCAAATGATATTTGGTTCATGATCGCCTTGTTTATATTTGGCGGTATTTTGATGATTCTGGAACTGGTTATGCCAGGCTTTGGCGTTGCAGGAATAGCAGGTATCCTGTCCCTAATTGCAGGGGTTATAGTAGGGTCTTCCGTCTTGACTTCAGGGCAATTGGCGGTAGTAATTTTCTTGGTTTTTGTATTTATCGTAACAATGGTGGTGTTGTTATACAGATCAGCCACTAAAAACGGAAGAATATCAAGGCTGTTATTTCTTCGGACCAGTGCTGTCAGGGATGAAGGCTATACCAGCACTAAAAACTATGGAGATATGTTAGGCAGAATAGGAGTATCCACGACTAACCTTCGACCCTCTGGGACAGGAGATTTTGATGGTATAAAAATGGATGTTATAGCGGATGGGCAGTTTATTCAAAAAAACACCAAAATAAAGATAGTGAGAGTAGAAGGTTTTAGGATCTTAGTGGAACAGGTTCATGACGATATCACATAAGAGCACTAACAGCGCATTGAAATTGAGTCTTAATTTGACTCATCTTTTTTTGTAGCAATTTAGCTATTCTATAGCATCATTAACCTGCCAGGGATAAAGGCTGTGAAAACCCACAAAGATCAGCTTATTAGATTCAAAAATGGAAAACACATTTTCATAATATAAAAATCCTGAATTATGTTATTGCTTTTAAAACTAAATCTAGTATAATACTGTAGGATATATTGGTATAAATATAGCATTTAACATGGCCCTAATAAATTAGATAAGCTAGTATTAGGTCTTTGTTTAAATATTTGTTTTAGTTAATAAGGAGGTA
>JAAYRX010000071.1 GCA_012518535.1 Clostridiales bacterium
ATCCCCGAATTTGAACACATCCAAATTCAGGCCTTTGCATTTATTGATCAGCTGGTCTATTTCACTCTTTGTTTCCTTTTCAAAGGTCTTTTCCAGCAGTGACAAAAGAGGGTCCTGTTCATAATGGAGCCCGCTCTGGATGGCGAGGATGGTTCCCTTAAGGGGAACTGTTATATCAATGTTTGGAATACCATCTTTAAAGCTCATCCTTACCTTGGGTTTGCCTTTTGGCCGAATATCCAGGGGGATGATCAGTTCCGGCTTTTTGGGGTCCTGGACGGTAAAAAAACCTCGCTTGAATTCTCCCCTTAGCATAAGCAGGGCCCGGGTCTCGGTGCCGTTTAGCTCGGTCAACATCTTCTCACCACTAAACAGTGCGGTTCCCCAATATTCTATTTTCCTCACTCCATATCTGGGCAACTGTCCAGCCAGATACTCTCCTTCATCCTTGTACTTATCTCCCCATTTTGGACCATCCTCCCTGAAGGTCTTAAAATCGTTCAAGGCGCCTATAGGTACCACGGGCTGACGATAGGTTGATTTCAGGTCGCTATAGAAGTCACCCAGGGTGGTATGGCCAAAAAAACCGATGTTCATGGATGCTCTAGTGGATATCTGCATGGCCTTGGACAGGGTGGTGCCGATATAGGGCTTGTTTTCCCTTATAAAATCCAGGGCGCTCCCCTTTATAACCATCAACGGGGTGGAACCCCTTATTTGCTTGTACCGGATCAGTGGGGCTATAAAATCTGCCATAAGGCCTTCCCTGGCTAAATCCTCGGATATGGCTATAAGCCCTAAATGAGTAAATGACAGCTCCCTGGGAATAGAGGAGTTTAGCATATCCAGCCCTGCAAAGAAGGAAGGGGCATCAACTGTCATATGGGTGTAATCTCCTTGACTTTGGCCACTGCCACCGCCACCTCCATCACCCCCTTCACCGCCCCCGGAACCTTCCTGAATAGTGGAGAATTGCACTGTCAGCCTCCACTTATCTGAAACTCCCCTATCGATTCCCATAGCCAGGACATGGGTTATATCGTCAACTTCACTGGCGTCATAGCAGCCTGCAAGAAGAACAGCTAGGATTACGGTCATGAGGATTGGAATAAGCCGACTATTCATGGGATCTGACACCCCTTTTACGGAGCATTCCTACTATCAGGGCTATAAGGGGAAGAATAAAAGGGGGTATCCAACCATATTGCCTGATGTTCTGTATCCTTTGGACCGCTCCTACACCTAAATCCATATTGAATAAAGCACTTACAAAGAGGATTAAGGCGGATCCCAAGGCTATAGGCCTTATATCCTGGATCCTGAAGATTTTACAATACAGGCTGACAAAGCAATAGAAGAGGGCGGTTATTGAGATAAAGGAGCTGAAGAACCATATGAAAAGGAAGATGGGTTCTACCCTTTGGACGAATCTACCGTAGTCGATAAGCTCAGCCATCTCATACATGGGGGCTACTATCTCCTGGGCGACATAGTAGGGAAAGGATAGGGAGTAGGCGAGGACGGATAGGGATATCAGGAGTCCGGATAGAATCAGACTGATATATCCCGCTTTCTTCACAAAGTAGGTGCCTTGTAGGGAGGGGGCTATGACGGCTAAAATAACTATTTCGCCATAGACGGAGCTTCGTGCCAGGCCGGTTATAAGGATTTTGTCTGCGCCATAGCCAAGAATGGGAAACAGCCTATTGATATCATAATTTTCCGTACCGAGGATCAGAACCAAAACAAAGCCAGTCAGCATCGTATAGGCGGCTAACTTGGCAAACCTGGCCTGGGTTTCCAGTCCCAGTATACACATGACCAATATCCCAACTACGAATATTCCTATTATGAAGGAAGAGGGGGTAAGGAGAAAAACATATGCCTTGGCAACCTCCGTAAATTCGCTCAGGGTATTGGTTGCCAGGAAGAGCAGATAAAGGGCCAGAGCAATCGAAAAGACAAACCCAAAGAAGCCTCCCAGGGTATCCTTCATTATGGTTGCTATGTCCCATCCGGGAAACCTTTTTAGGAGAAGATATATAAAAGTAAAGCCCAGGATAGCTGTAGCCGTAGATATCAGGGTCATATACCAGCTGACATTGCCCACCAGACTAGCCACCTGGGCCGGACTGGTGTAAAATACCTTTGTAACTATGGTAGAGACCATAAGCCATACCGTTTCCTGAACCCCGAATTTACCTTCTTCTATCATTTCTGATCCCCCCTCTGTCTTCTATTGACCCATCCGCGTA